>JAQGHQ010000128.1 GCA_028288765.1 Gemmataceae bacterium
GGCGACGTCGCCGGGCGCGTCGCCCGCCCGCCCGTAGGCGGCGTGCGCCTCCTTCCACTGCCCCAGCCCTTCCAGACACAATCCTTCGCGGTAAATGAGCGGCCGCTCGTCCTTCCCGTAGGCGTCCCGCGGGGCGGCCCGGCACAGTTCGAGCGCGTCGTCGACCCGCCCGGCCCGGATCATCAGGTCGATCCGGTCCGCGTCGGTCTCGGTCCACGGGCCGGGTTCGCGGAGGGCGGGCGGCGCCTGCTCGGGCTCCGGCTTACCGACCCCGAGACCGACACTCACCCCCGTTCCGACGAACACCGCGACCAGGCACACCGCCGCGGAGCGGAGCCGGCGGAACCGCTTTCCCGAGCGGGGCGGGCGGGCCTCCGCGAGGGCGCGAGCGGCCGGGGCCGCCGCCCGGGCGTGGGCGGCCTCCATCTCGGCGATCGTGTCCGCCTCGTTCATCTCGTCGGGCGGCGGTTCGGGAGGCGGGACGTCGTCCGGGAATGGTGTGTTCATGGGTGCCCGGGGTGCGAGGCGAATCCGGCCTGTGCCGGAATTCGTGACGGAGGTAAAATCGAAGCTCCCGCGGGCGGCGTTGTCCGGCGATTGTTTTTCGGGCAACTTTTCGCCGCGCCCTTCGATAACAATTCTGTGGGGCGTGAACATCAACCCCGGACACGAAATCTAACGAGAAGGGGAGCCCATGCAGATTCCTCCCTCGGGCACCTACCCTCAAACCGCCCGCACCCCCGCCAACACCGCCTCGCGGACCGCCGGCCAGGCCCCGGACGGGTCCGCCGCCCCGGCCGCGGAGGCCGGGGCGTTCACCCCGACCACCGACCTCGCCACACTGCTCTCCGCCGTCCGCAACACCCCGGAAATCCGGGCCGACGTGGTCCAGTCGGCGGCCACCCGGCTCGCGGCCGGCGAGCTCACCACCCCGCAGGCGGCGGGGGACACTGCCCGGGCCTTGCTCGACTCGGCGAAGACGGGCGAGTAACCGGCCCGAAGTCCCGCCCACTCCCGACGGCCCGGTGAGCGGTCACGCTCGCCGGGCCGTCGGCTTTTCCGGGACCGACGCGGCAAACTGGGGACCCGCGGGGGGCAAATTTCGGTCGCCCACTTCGATAACCGGATGCAGACGGGCGGACGCACCGACCCGCCTTCCAAGCCTCCCAACCGAGAGAGTCGTTCCATGAGCCTGTCGATCGTCAACAACGTCGCGTCGCTGACCGCCCAGCAGAACCTGAACCGGACCAGCTCGAGCCTGTCGCAGTCGCTCGAGCGGCTGTCCACCGGCCTGAAGGTGAACCGCGGGGCCGACGGCCCGGCCGCCCTGGTCATCTCCGAGCAACAGCGGGCCCAGATCGCCGGCCTCCAGACCGCCATCGCCAACACGAACAAGGCGGTGTCCGTGGTGCAGACCGGGGAAGGGGCCCTGAACGAGGTGAACACCCTGCTCGGCAAGATCCGCAGCCTGGCGGTCGATTCGGCCAACTCCGGCGTGAACGACGCCAACGCCCTGGCCGCCAACCAGGCCGAAATCACCAACGCCCTGAGCACCATCGACAACATCGCCAACACCACCAAGTTCGGCACCAAGAACCTGCTGAACGGGCAGGCGGCCATCTCCGGGACGGTCTCCGGGGCAAACACCGCCGGGGTGTCCGCCATCACGACCGGTACCGGGGCCGCCGCCGGGGCGTACGTCGTCACCGTCGGCACTCAGGGGACCGGCGGGTCGGTCGCCGGGATCGCCTCGACCGGCGCCTCTCTGACGGCCGCCGGGTCGCTGTCCCTGGTCGGCGGCGGGCTCACCAGCGCGCTCACCGTCTCGCTGGACGTCGGCGACAACGTGAACACCTCGGCGACCAAGATCCAGCAGGCCCTGGACGGGGCCACCTCCCAGGGCGGCGGGGCCGGCAAGTTCAAGGTGAGCGTGGCCGCCGGGGTGATCAGCATCAACAGCAACGTCCTCGGGTCGGCGGGGATCGTGGCGACCGCCGCCGGGGGCAACACGGCCGTCGTCACCGGGTTCACCGGCGCCCAGACGACCACCGCCGGGGTCGCGCTGGCGGCCACCGTCAGCTACAACGGCGGGGCGGCGGTGAACGCCACCGTGTCGGCCGGGGCCGGCGGGCTGAACAACCAGGTCAGCTTCGGCGGGACGAACGGCCTGAACTTCAGCATCGGGGTGACGAACGGGCAGACGGCCGCCGCCGCGTCGGCGTCCACCGTGAACGTGACCGACAACTCGCTCGTCTTCCAGATCGGGGCGAATGCGAAAGAGACGGCCAAGGTGTCCATCGACAACGTCACGTCCAGCCACCTGGCCGTGGGGGTCGCCGGGCTGAGCAGCGCGAACACCACGGACCTGAGCAAGATCGACGTCACCACCCAGGCGGGGGCCCAGGACGCGATCAAGGTGGTGGACGCGGCGATCAGCCAGGTGTCCACCATCCGCGGCAACCTCGGGGCGTTCCAGGCCAACACCCTGCAGTCGAACGCCAACAACCTGCAGGCCACGTTGACGAACACGACGGCGGCCGAGGCGGTCATCCGGGACACCGACTTCTCGAGCGAAATCGCCAACTTCACCCGGCTCCAGACCCAGTCCCAGGCCGGCTCGACGGTCCTCGCGAACGCGAACCACACGACCGACCTCATCGCCACCCTGCTCCGCGGTTGATCCCGGGGGGCGGGGGGAGTGGGGGCGGGGTCGCGGACCCGTCCCCACTCCCCCCGGCCGTCCGGGTTCCGGTCCCGTACTCCCATCATCCCGCGACCGAGGGTGAGCCGTGGCATCCGTGGGCAGCATCAGTACGAGCGGGCTGAACTTCACCGGCCTGGCCACCGGGATCGACACCCAGAAGATCATCGACGGCCTGACGGCCATCAACCAGAAGCAGATCGACACGCTCAACACCAAAGAGGCGGGCATCGCGACCCAGCAGGCCACGTTCAGCGCCCTCCAGGGCAAGCTGTTCGACCTGCAATCCAAGACCGCCGCCCTGGCCCGGTCGGCCGGCGGGGCGTTCGACGGGCGGGCGGTGTCCTCCTCGGACACCACGGCCGTGACCGCCGCCGCCGGAACGGCCGCCGTCCCGGGCGTGTACACCCTGACCGTCGGGGCCCTGGCCCAGGCCAACCAGGTCGCGTCCCAGGGGTTCTCCGACCCGAACGCCGCCATCAAGCAGGGGACCTTGACGGTCCAGGTCGGCAGTGGGACGGCGACGACCGTGACGATCGACGGCCGGAACAACTCCCTCCAGGGGCTGGCCGACGCGATCAACACCGCCGGCGGGGACGTCCGGGCGTCCGTCATCAACGACGGGTCGGCGACCCCGTACCGGCTCCTCCTGACCGCCAACAAGACCGGGGCGTCGAACGCCATCGCCGTCACCAACAACCTCACCGCCGGGACCGGGGCGGACATCAACCCGACGACCACCACGGTGCAGGCCGCGGCCGACGCCCAGGTGACGATCGGGAGCGGGGCCGGCGCGCTGGTCGTCACCAGCCCCACCAACCAGGTCAACAACCTCATCCCCGGGGTTACCATCAACCTCGCCAAGGCGAACCCGACGAATCAGGTCGTCCTGACGGTCTCGAACGACACCCAAGCCACCGTCAAAGCGGTACAGGACTTCGTCGACTCGTACAACGCGGTGAAGGATTTCATCACCACCCAGTCGAAGTACGACCCGACCACCCAGCATGCCGGAGTGCTCCTCGGGAACCGGGACGCGGCGTCCCTGGCCGACGACCTGTCCTCCGCCCTGTCGGCCACCATCCCGGGGCTGAATTCGGGGGCGAACCGGCTGTCGTCCGTCGGCCTGGCGTTCGACGACAGCGGGAAGCTGACGTTCGACTCGACGAAGCTGACCCAGGCCCTTAGCGGGCAGGGGGGCGTCGCCCCGGCCGACCTGAAGCGGCTGTTCGCCCTCTCCGGGACGTCGGACAACCCCGGCGTCGGGTTCGTCATCGGGACCGACAAAACGAAGCCGACCGTCGGCACCCCGTACCAGGTGCAGGTGACCGCCCCGGCGACCCGGGCGGTGGTCATCGCGGCCGGCCCCCCGCCCCAGCCGATCACCGTCTCGCCGCCGAACACCACCCTCCAGCTGCAGCTGGACGGCCTGGCCTCGAGTACCATCACCCTGCCCCCCGGGACGTACACCCCGGCCCAGGCGGCCATCCTGCTCCAGCAGGCGATCAACACGAACGCGGTCCTGAACGGGCATCAGGTGGCGGTCGGCCTGAGCGGGACCGGGGCCCTCCAGATCACCAGCCACGCGTACGGGTCCTCGTCCAAGGTCGCGGTCACCGGCGGGACCGCCCTGTCCGCCCTCGGGTTCGTCGGCACCGAGACCGCCACCGGGACCAACGTGGCCGGCTCTTTCGTGGTAAACGGGCAGACGGAACTGGCCGCGGGGACGGGGCAGGTCCTGGCCGGGGCCATCGGGAACGCGAACACCGACGGCCTCCAGGTGCGGTCGACCCTGTCCGCCCCGGGCACCGCCGGGCTGACCGTCAGCCAGGGGCTCGCCAGCCGGCTGAACCAGGTGCTGAACAAATACCTGGACCCGACGAACGGGCGGCTGAAGGCGATCAACGACGGGTACCTACAGCAGACGAAGGATATCACGACGACGATCACCAAACAGAACGCCCTACTCCAGACCAAGACGGCCGACCTGCAGAGCCAATTCGCCGCGATGGAAACCGCCGTTAATAATCTCAAGAACGTACAGACTCAATTGAGCTCCTGGGCCACGTCCACCTTTGTCTCGGGCAGCTAATAACCCCCACGGACCCCATGAACCCGTACCTCGCATACCGCCGCCCGGAACCGTCAGCCGGCTGGACCCGGATGGACATCCACCTGGCGCTCTACGACAAGGCGCTCGAGCGGCTCGACCGGGCGGAGGCCGCCCTCCGCACCGCCGATAACATGACCGCCCTGACCCAGCTCTCCCTGACCCAGCTCATCGTTACGGAACTGGTGAACGGGGTGCGGCTCGACGTGGACGAGCAGATGGGTACGAACATGCTCCGGCTGTACGAGTACGTGGTGAACGAGTTGCGGGTCCCCCAGGCCGATCGGATCGGGAACGCCCGGAAGGTGCTCCGCACCCTGCGGGACGGGTTCGAAGCGGTCCGGGACGAGGCGAACGCCCTGGAGCGGAGCGGCCGGTTCGAGACCGCCGAGCAGATCCAGCTGATCTTGACGACCGCTTGAAGCAACCCGGCCGCGGTACCAGACCCGGTCCCGGGAAGCGGGGGCCGGGTCTGTCTGTTTGGTGGCAGGTTGGGTAAACCCGGCCGGTCGCGCCGGAAAGTCCAGATCCGGCGGACGGAGTGAGCGCGGCGGGCGGATCGGGTCGATAACTCCGGCAGGAGAACCCGCCCGTCCGGAAGGACCGTCATGATCCGCGGTCTGTACAGCGCTGCGTCCGGTCTTCAGGTCGCGTCCGAGCAGCAAGAGGTAACGGCCCACAACCTGGCCCACACCTCCACCCCGGGCTACCGCCAGCGGGGCGTCACGTTCGAGACGTTCGACCGCGTCCTCGGGCGGGCCCAAGCCCCGACGGGCGACCTCACCGGGGCCCGGGCGGCCGGGTCGTACCACGACTTCCGCGCCGGGCCGCTCCAACAGACCCAGCACCCGTTCGACCTCGCCCTCGCCGAGCCCGACCAGTTCTTCACCCTCGCCGGCCCGAACGGCCCGCTGTACACCCGCAACGGCACGTTCCGGCTCACCGCCCGGGGGGGGCTCGTCAGCCAGGGTGGGTACCCGGTCCAGGGCGAAGAGGGGCCGATCACCGTCCCGCCCGATACCGCCAAGCTGGTCATCTCCCCGGACGGCACGGTGACCGCCGATGGTAACCCCGCCGGGCGGATCCGCCCGGCCCGGTTCGCGACCCCGCAGCAGCTCACCGCCGCCGGCCCGACGCTCTACACCGCCCCCCCCGCGGTCCGCCCACAACAGGCCGACGGGCGGGTGCTCCAGGGGTACCGCGAGGGATCGAACATCCAGCCGGCCGACGCGATGGTCCAGATGATGATCGGGGCCCGGTACTACGAAGCCGCCCAGCGGGTGCTGCGGACCATCTCCGAATCGGTGCAGCTCAACACCCGCCCGCAGGGCGCATGAGATTCGAATACGGCCCAGACCGGCAGAGACCTGGCAGCCGCCGGCGGGCCATTCCCTTCGGGGCTGGGAGTTCGACTCGGGCGCGACTGGCCGCCACCGGATTCACGGTCCGGACGGGGCTGTCTGTTTTTGTGGCCCAGGTCTCCAGACCGGTGCAGGTACACCGGTCTGGAGACCTGGGCCACAAAAGAGCGGGGCCTTTCGGGCCGGAAGCGGGCGACCGGTCGCGCCCTTTTGGCCTTTCTCGTCGGGGGTGAGTTCATGATCAAGGCGATGTACACCAGCGCGACCGGGATGAACGCCCAGGCCACGCTGATCGACAACACGTCCAACAACCTGGCCAACGTCAACACCAACGGGTTCAAGAAGGGGCAAACCGATTTCCAGGACCTGATCTACGTGAACCAGCGGACGCCGGGCGCGGACGTCGCTCAGGGACTCGTGGTCCCGACCGGGCTGCAGATCGGGAGCGGGGCCCGGGTGTCCGGGATCACCAAGATCTTTACCCAGGGGGCGATGGTCAACACCCAGAACCCGTTCGACATCGCGGTGCAGGGCGAGGGGTTCCTCCAGGTCACCCTGCCGAACGGCGAACTCCGGTACACCCGCGACGGGAGCCTCCGGATGAACAACCAGGGGAACCTGGTGACGACCGACGGGTTCCTGATCACCCCGCAGGTCAGCATCCCGCAGACGGCCCTGTCGACCTCGATCGGGCAGGACGGGACGATCTCGGTCGTGAACGCCGGGGCGCAGAACACGTCGACCGTCCTGGGCCAGCTCACCCTGGTGCGGTTCCAGAACCCCGCCGGCCTGAGCGCCGAAGGGCACAACCTGTTTTCCGAGTCCGCCTCGTCCGGCGCCCCGATCATCGCGACCCCCGGGCAGAACGGGGTCGGGTTTGTCCAACAGGGCTTTCTGGAGCGGTCGAACGTGGACGTGGTGACCGAGCTCGTGAGCCTGATCGTGGCCCAGCGGGCCTACGAGTTCAACACCCGGGCCATCCGGACCGCCGACAACATGCTCGCGTCCACCACCGACCTCATCCGGTAAGTGGACGGCGCCGCGCCCCGACGGGCCGGGAGAGGGAACAGGAGCGGGACCCGATGCGCACACACTCGTATCCGTTCGCGGCGCTGGCGGCCGTCGCGCTGTCCGCGGCGGCCGCGCCCGCCGCCGACCCGGTGGTCGTCGACCTGCCGGAGCGGGCGACCGTGCGGTCGGCCGTCGTGACCGTCGGGGACGTGGCCCGCGTCGCCGGCGGGGACGCGGTGACGCGGGGCCAGGTCGCCGGGCTCGACCTCGCGGAGGTGAAGGCCCGCGACCAGACGGTGACCGTCACCCGGCGGGTGATCGAGTTCCGCCTCCAGCTCGCCGGGGTCGAGCCGGGCGGGGTCGTGGTGATCGGGGCCGACCGGGTCACGGTCGCGGTCGTCCGGCGGGCGGTGACGGCCGACGAAGTCGTGGCCGCCGCGCGGGCCGAGCTGATCCGCCTGTTACGGGGGCCGCCGGACACCGCGGCGGTCGAGCTGGTACAGCCGGTCGTGGTGCGGCTGCCGGAAATACCGGAAGCGGAGCGGGTGACGATCTCCGCCCGGCCGCACGCCCAGGCCGCCGTCGGGCCCGGCCGCGTCCAGATGGACGTGACCATTTTCGCCAACGGCGAGAAGTTGCTCGCCCTTCCCGTCTACCTGGAGGTCAAGCCCGCCGGCCGGTCTGCCGACCCGGGCGGGCCGACCCCGGCGCTGCCCGGGTATCCCGGGGCGGCGGTGATGAACCCGGTGGTGCCGGCCGGGGGAGCACTCCCGCCCCTCCCCGCGGTCGGGGCCGGCCGCCCGACCCCGGGCGAGGTTCTGGTCCGGCCGCGGCAGCGGACGAAGATGGTCGTCAGGCTCGGGGCGGTGGAGGTGTCGGCGGTCGGGGATGCGCAGCAGGAGGGCCGGCTCGGGCAGTCGATCCTCCTCCAGAACGTTGATTCGAAGAAGATGGTCACCGGGCGGGTGGTCGGCCCGGCGACCGTGGAAGTCGATCTCGGAGGTGCGCCATGAGGCGGTGGGTGCTGGCCGTGATGGCCGGGGCGGTCTCCCCGGCGGCCATGGCCGATTCGGTGTGGGAGCGGCGGGACCCGCGGTACGCATTCCTGTTCCAGGACAACCGGGCCCGCCAGATCGGGGACATCCTGACCATCGAGGTCATCGAGACCACGGTCGCGAACAACCAGGACGCCCGGGCCCTGAACCGGACGACCGCCACCAGCGGGCAGGTGTCGTTCTTCGGGACCGGCAAGACCACCGCGGGCGGGACGGCCGGCGGGGGCGGGACGACCCCGGCGACGGGCGTCCTGTTCCCGTTCCCGTCGGAGAACTCCAGCCGGGCGTTCAACGGGACCGCCTCGATGACCACCAACCAGGTGTTCACCGACCGCCTGGCGGTTACCGTCGTCGACATGATGCCGAACGGCAACCTGGTGGTCGAGGGATACCGGAGCCGGGTGGTGGCGGGCGAGGAACGGGTGCTACGGATCACCGGACTGATCCGCCAGCAGGACGTCGGGAACGGGAACATCGTCCTGTCCCAGTCGGTCGCCAACTTGCGGATCAGCTACCTCGGCCGCGGCCCGGCGTCGCGGACGGTTAACCAGAGCTATCTCGGCCGGTTCATCAACCTGATCCGGCCGTTCTGATCGGGGGCGGGGTGAGGGGGTAACGCCGCCCAGGGCTCCCGCCCTGGGCGACACACGAATGCCCCTCCGGGGCAAAGACGGACCGGGCTCGGTAACCGCGGAGCGGTGTTCGTCCTTAGCCCAGGGCGGGAGCCCTGGGCGGCGTTACCCCCTCCAAGGAGTTGCGAATGTACCGCCTACTCGCCGCCGCGACCGGACTCGTGCTCGCCGCCGCCCCCGCCTCTGCCCAGGTCCGGATCAAGGACGTCACCGAGGTGGCCGGGGCCCGGAGCAACCAGCTGTTCGGGTTCGGACTGGTCGTCGGGCTGGACCAGACCGGGAGCCGGAGCACGTTCACCCAGCAGGTCGCGGTCGACATGCTCCAGCGGCAGGGGGTGACGACCCAGATCTTCAGCCAGCTCCCGGCCGACGCGGTCATCCGGTCGACCAGCATCTCGGCCGTCATGGTGATCGCCGAGATCGGCCCGTTCACCCGCAAGGGGTCGCGGATCGACGTACTCGTGTCCGCCCTCGACGACGCCCGCAGCCTCCAGGGCGGGACGCTGCTCCTCACCCCCCTCCGGGGGGTCGACGGGGACGTGTACGCGGTCGCCCAGGGGCCGCTCTCGATCGGCGGGTTCTCGGTCAGCGTCCAGGCGGCGGGGGGGATTCAGAAGAACCACCTGAACGCCGGCCGGGTGCCCAACGGGGCGATCGTCGAGAAGGAAGCCCCGGGCGAGGTGATGCACGGCGGGAAGGCCCAGCTCCTGCTCAAGGAGCCGGACTACAACACCGCCAGGCTGATCGCGAAGGCGGTGAACGAGCGGTTCCCGGGGGTGGCGACCCCGCTCGACCCGGGCTCGGTCCTGCTCTGCCCGGCCCCGGACCCGTGCCGCACGCCCACCCAGTTCCTGGCCGAGGTCGGGTTGCTGGAGGTCCGGCCGGACCTCCCGGCCCGGGTCGTGATCAACGAGCGGACCGGGACCGTCGTGGCCGGCGAGCACGTCGCGATCTCGACCACGGCGGTCGCGCACGGGAACCTCTACATCGGGGTGTCGGTCACCCAGACGGTGTCGCAACCGGCCCCGTTCTCGGGCGGCCAGACAGTTGTCGTACCCCAGACGACGGTCTCCGCCGCCGAGGGGCGGGGCCGGCTGATCGTGATCCCCCAGGCGGCCACCGTGGCCGAGGTGGCCCGGGCGCTCAACGCCCTCGGGGTCACCCCCCGCGACCTGATCGCCATCTTCCAGACGCTCAAGCAGGCCGGCGCCCTGCACGCGGAGCTGCTCATCATCTGACCAAGGGGTTTGGTCGTCCTTGTCGTCCGGGCCGGTCACTGGGTTTTGATCCCGCGGGAGAAAATCATGCTCGGGGCTGAAGGAATCTCGTCCCAGGTCACAACTTCCGCCGCACCCGCGGCCAAGCCGGGTGCTACAGTTCGGGATACGGCCGCCGCCCGCGTGAAGGAGATGGCCCGCGAGTTCGAGGCGACGTTCCTCTCGATGATCCTCAAGGAGATGCGAGAGACGTTGGACCCTGAGGGCGGGCTCTTTCCCGGCGATTCCGGGGACGTGCAGGGCGGCCTGTTCGACATGTTCCTCGGCCGCCACCTGGCCGACTCCGGCGGGGTTGGCCTGGCGGCCACACTCGAACGAAACGTGCGCCCGGCCTCCGCGGCGCGACCAGGGACGTCCACCGATGGAAGCCACCCCCCCCTGCCCGCTCACGGCCGACTTGCTTGACCACCTCCGGGACGAGGAGTCCCTGCTCCGGGAAGCCCTGGCGAGCCTGACCGATCTCTTCGCGGCCCTCCGCCGCGGCGACCTGAACGCCGTCAACGCTACCCGACCGCGGCAGGAATCGCTCGCCGCCGCCCTCTCCCATCGGCACCCGACCCGGGCCGCGGCCGCTGCCCGGCTGGCGGAAGCGGTCGGGCTACCCCCGGCCGACCTCACCCTCTCGATCCTCGCCGCTCACCTCCCTTCGGATGCCGCCTCGGGGCTGCTCGCGGCCCGCGACCGGCTGGCCGACCTCGCCGCCCAGCTGAAGGAGTATCAGCGGCGGAACGCAATTCTCATTCGCCACCTTCGATCATACTTCCGGGGCGTGATGTCCGCGCTCGCGGGCGCCGATGCCCCCGTGCGGTACGGCCCGTCCGGGTCGTCCCTGACCCCGAAGACTGGGACGATGATCCAGACCCGCGGGTAACCCCCATGAATGCCTTCTCGATCGGTCTGTCCGCACTCCAGACCGGCCAGAGCACCCTCGACCTGATCGGCCAGAACCTCGCCAACGCCACCACCCCCGGGTACCACCGCCAAGTCGTGGACCTCGTCGCCCGGACCACCGCCGGGACCGGGACCGGGGTCGACATCGCCTCCGTCACCCGGTTCACCTCCCCGCCGGTCCGGACCGCGATCCTCCGCGGGAACGCCGATCGGGCCGCCGCGACCGCGCAGCTCGACATCGAGCAGCAGGTCCAGACGACTTTGACGGCCGGGAGCACCGGGAAGACGCCCGGCGGGGTCGGGGACGGGCTGACGTCCCTCTTCAACCAGATCACCCAGCTCACCTCCACCCCGTCCGACCCGGCGGTCCGCCGCACGGTGGTGTCCGCCGCGTCCGCCCTGGCCGGCCAGTTCAACTCGGCCGCCGCCGGGCTGGACAACCTCCGTAACACCCTCGGCGGGCAGATCTCGCAGACGGTCACGCAGGTGAATACCCTGGCGGGCAAGATCGCGGCCCTGAACGCCCAGATCGCCAACGTCGAGGGGCAGGGGGGGCAGGCGAACAACCTCCACGACCAGCGGGACCAGCTGATCGACCAGCTCTCCAAGCAGGTCGACGTACGGACGGTGGACCAGCCGAACGGGGTGGTAAACGTGCTCTCGTCCGGCGGCCCGATCGTGCTCGGGCAGCTGGCCGTCAGCTTCCAGGTCGGCCCGGACGCGAGCGGGAACCTGGCCGTCACCCCGGCCGGGTCGGCCCAGCCGCAGGCGTTCGCCTCCGGCACCCTCGCCGGGCAGCTCCAGGAGTACAACCAGGGCATCCCGGCAACCCGCGGGAAGCTGGACACGCTGGCCAACACCCTGAGCAGCAAGCTGAACGAGATCCAGGCGACCGGGCTGGGCACGGCCGGGCCGCTGACGGCGACGCCGGGGACCGTCTCGGTCGTCAACCCGGCCGCCCCGCTGGCGTCCCAGAACCTGCCGGCGCCCGTTCAGGCCGGTCAGCTCGTCGTCAGCGTCACCACCACGGCCACCGGGCAGCGGACGAACACGACCATCGCCATCGACCCGTCGACCCAGAGTCTCCAGAACGTGGCGACGGCGCTCAACGGGGTGGCCGGCCTCCAGGCGTCCGTCAACCCGGCCACCAACACGCTCCAGATCACCGCCCAGGCCGGGTACGCGTTCGACTTCGCCGGGCGGGACACGAACCCGCCGACCGGGGGGCCGGTCAGCAACCCGGACACCGCCGGCGTCCTCGCCGGCCTCGGGGTGAACGGGCTGTTCTCCGGGACCGGGGCGGCGAACATCGCGGTCAACCCGGCCGTGGCGGCAAACCCCGGGTTGTTGGCCACGTCCCGGACCGGGCAGCCCGGGGACGAAACCAACCTGGAGCGGATGGCCGCGGTCCAGACCCAGGCGGTGATCGGCGGGCAGACGCTCGCCGCGGCGCACACCGATCTCGCCGCGACCGTCGGGTCCAGCGTCCAGCAGCTGGGCGATCAGCAGTCGGCCCAGGCCGGAATCCTCCAGAACCTGACCAGCCAGGAACAGTCGGTGACCGGGGTGGACCAGAACGAGGAAATGGTCCACCTGCTCGGCGCCCAGCAGTCGATCCAGGCCGCGTCCCAGTACATGTCGGCCGTGAACACCGCGCTGGACGCGATCCTCCAGATCATCAAGTAATAGGCCCGACGACCCGGCCCCCGCCGGGGGCGGGAGTCGTCGGGCCCGGGCGGGAAGGGGTGATGCCGTGACCATGCGGGTGACAGCGCAGTCCCAGGCGAACAACGTGATCGCCTACATGCAGCAGCAGTCGTCCACGCTCGCCTCGGTCCAGGGCCAGCTCGCGTCCGGGTTCCGCATCCAGGCCCCGTCCGACGACCCGGCCGGGTACGCCGTCCTGAGCGGGGCGAAGGCCAGCAGCCTGCAGTTCGCCACATACACCCAGACGATGACGGACGCGACCGACACCCTGAACTCCGGGGTGAGCGCCCTCCAGGACGTGTCCGGGATTCTGTCTCAAGCCAGACAGCTCGCCACCCAGGGGGCGGACGCGACCACCGACGCGACCGGGTACAAGGCCATAGCCTCCCAGGTGAATGGGCTGATCTCCCGGCTGCTGACCGATGCCAACACCGCGGTCGGCGGCAAGTACTTGTTCGGCGGGACGGCGACCGACTCGGCCCCGTTCCAGGTGACGGCGACCGACGCCCAGGGCAACCCGACGGCCATCTCGTACACCGGCTCGCCCGACCGGGCCCGGGCCCTGATCGGGCCGGGGCAGACGGTGGACACCCGGTATGTCGGCAGCCAGGTGTTCCAGCAGCCCGGGGCGGACGTGTTCCAGACCCTGATCAACCTGCGGAACAACCTCACCGACCCGACCCTCACCAGCTCCCAGGGCGGGATGTCCGCCGCCCTGAACCAGCGGCTCTCGGACCTGACCGCGGCGGCGGGCGCCGTCAGCAACACCACCGCCGAGCAGTCGTCCAACCTGGCCACCCTGAGCGCCGTCCAAGGCCGGGTCGACGACCTGAAGCTCGCGGCGGACGCCCAGGTCGGGACCGTGGGGGGAACGGACTACAGCTCGGCGATCGTCAAGATGCAGGAGCAGGAGGTCGCGCTCCAGGCGAGCGCGGCCGTGTCCGCCAAGCTGCTCCAGCCGAACCTGCTCAGCTTCATCCACTAGCCGCGCTCCCAGGGGGGCTCACGGCGGGGCGATGCGGGAGAGGGCGTCGGCGGCGGCCCGCCGCACGTCCGGGTCGGGGTCGGTGAGCAGGGGTTCCAGCTCCTGGGCCACGAGCGCGGCCCGCCGGCCGAGCTGCGCCAGCGCCCGGATCGCGAGCAACCGCACCCCGGGGTCCAGGTCTTTCAAATCCAGGGCGATCGCCCGCACCACCTGTTCCGACGGCGGGGATTCCGGCTGGACGAGGCGGAGGGCGGCGACCGCCGACCGGCGGACGTCCGCGTCGCGGTCGTTCACCGCCGCGAGCAGGTCCGGGTACGCGAACCGGGCGGCCGGCCCCAGGTTCCCGAGCGCCTTCACCGCCCGCAGCCGGACACTACTATCCGTACTTTGCAGCTGTTTCGTGAGTGCCCCCACGTCCTGCGAGTCCGACGAGGCCAGGATTGTGTCGGTGGACCGCCGGATCGCGAGGTCGATGTCGAGCGACCGGCCGGCCGCCCGGGCCATGGCCGGAAGGGCCGGCCGGGCGGGCGACCCGATCCGCCCGAGCGAGTCGACGATCATCTCCTGGAGCGGCTCGAGCTCCGCCCCCCGTAGCCGGCCGAGTTGGGCGACCAGATCGGGGACGGCCGCGCCGGCCCGCATACCGAGGTTACCGAGTAGACGAGCAGCCTCGACCCGCTGGACAGTCCGCAACCGGGGGTCGCGGACGACGGCCGCGAGCTGGCGGGCGAGGAGGTCGTCCGCCTCGTCCGCCAGCACGACCGGCTGGACGGCGACCACGGCCGCGGCTGCAAGGACCCATCTCATCTCGTGCCCTCCCCGGTAGACCACTTTCCGGTATCGACCCACCCGTCGAAGGAGTACCGCGAGAGACATGGCACCGGAAGGCGAGCGGGCGACATCGGCCGGACCACCGGTGCGACCGGCGCGACCGGCCCGACGGACCACGAGAGCGGCCCGCCGCCGTTCGGGTAAGGCAGGCAGGAGGAAATGAATGACGCTTCTCCGGGTGCCACGGGCGGCTTGTTGTCCGCCCGTGTGCTCGGGAGCGCAAACCACACGGGCGGACAAGCCGCCCGTGGCACCCAGCCTCTTGTCGGGTAGATTTTCTCCTGCCGCTCGCCTAAGCGACCATGCGTTCGCAACGCGAAGCCGCCATGACCGACCCCGTAACTTGCCCCACCCGAGCGGTCCCGACTCACTCCCACTGGATCGCGTCGGGGATGCGGGTCCGGACGGCGTGGATCGCCGGGACCAGGCCGGCGAAAGCGGCGGTCGTGACCGCGGCGGCGGCGATCCCCAGCGCCTCCCGCCACGGGACCACCACGTCGAACACGAACCCCGACTCCTCCACCAGTACCACCCGGAGGACGTACCACTCCATCGGCAGCCCGATCAGCACGCCGAGCGCGGTCCCGAACACGCCCATGAGCACCGCCTCGGCCAGCACGCTCCGCAACACCTGGCCCGGCGTCGCCCCGATCGCCAGCAACAGGCCGAGCTCCCGCTTTCGCTGGAGCACCGAGATCAGGAGCGCGGTCACCACCCCGAGCGCGGCCACCACCCCGACCACGATCTGCTGGAGGTAGGCGAGCAGGTACACCCGGTTGATGAGCTCGCTCAGGAACTTCCGCAGGGAGTCCTTGTCGGTCACGAACAGCCCGTTGGCCGCGGCGACCGCTTCCACCGGCCGGCTCCCGGCCGCCGTCCCGGTCTGGTCGGGCTTCAGGAACACGTGGCAGATGTCGATCAGCTCGTCGCCGAACAGCCTCGCGTACCGGGCCCGGTCCATGAAGATCGTCCCGCGGCTCCAGGAGTAGTCGCGGACGGTCCCGATCACCCGCAGCGGGACCGGGCCGTTCGGCCCCGGCAGGGCGATCGTCTGGCCGACGCCCACCCCGTGCCGGCGGGCGAAGTTCTCCGACACCAGCACGTCGTTCGTGCCCGGGAGCTCGAGGAACCGCTCCAGGTCCGGCAGCCCGGCCGGCACCCGGGCCCGGGTCGCCCGGGTGTACGCCTCGGCGTCGAGCGCGATCAGGTACACCACCGTCCCGTTGAACTCCGGCCGGCTGTACCGGATCGCCATCACCTGCTCGACCGCCGGCAGGGCCTTCAGGTCGCGGACGACCGCCGCGGCCATCGGCGAGTTCGAGCTGTTCGCCGTCGTCATGTTCCCGGCAAGCACGAAGTAGTCGGCCTGCACCACCTGGCGGATCCAGGCGACGACGGGCTCCTCGTTGCTCCGCCCGACCCCGGCCGTCTGGAACATCATGGCGACGCCCGCCCCGAGCGCGCCGATCACCACCCCGGTCCGGCCCGGGGCCCGCGACAGGTTGTCGAACGCCAGCCGGAGGGTGACCCCGCACGTCGCCCGGACGACCGGCCGGATCGGCGCCACGAGCATCCCGATCACGATCGGGGCGGCGAGGAGCAGCCCGACGAGCGCGATCATCATCCCGCCGATCGCCCCGACCCGGGGGGGTAGGTCGTGCCGGAGCAGGATGGCCGCCGCGCCCACGCCGACGAGCCCCACGCACGTCAGCCGGTGGACGAGCCGCCACACCCCCTTCGCCCCGCCCGCCGAGCGGCGGACGACGTGCGCGGGGTCGTCCGCCGCGGCCTGCACCGCCGGGACGAGGGCGGCGAACACCGCCGTCGCGACCCCGGCGAGCACGGCGAGGGCCGCGTTCAGCCAGGTCACCCGGGTCGGGTTGATCTCCGGGTTCAGGAACATCGATTCGAGCTCGGTCGCGAACTGGGAAAGAGTGACCTCGGCGAGCAGGGCCCCGAGCGGGACCCCGAGGGCGGCCCCGACCGTCCCGAGGGCGGCGGCGGCGGCGGCGAACAGGACGACGATCTGCCCGCGGGTGGCCCCGAGCGACCGGAGGACGCCGATGTCCGGCCGCCGCTCGGCCACCGTCACGGCCAGCGCGTTGTACACCAGGAACAGGCCGACGATCATCGCCCCGGCCGAGCACACCAGGAACCCGATCTGGAGCCCGGACACGACCTCCTGCGTACTCCGCCGCTGGTCCTCCGGGGTGTGGACCTTGGCCCGGTGGTACAGCGCCCGGCCCACCTCGGCCGCGACCCGGTCCCGGTCCGCCCCGGGGTCGAGGAACACGTCGAGCCGGTTCACCTTGGTCGGGTATTCCGCCTCCCACCCGGCGGCGGCGGCGGCCCCGGCGGCGGCCCCGGTCCCGACGGTCGGGGCCGGGCGGATCACCCGGGCGGCCTGCCCGACCTCCATCCCGACGAAGTTCCCGCCGAGGGCGGCGAGGGCGGAATCCTTGGCGAACTCGACGACCCCGACCGGCAGGCACTCGACGTCGCGGCCGGCGAACCGGAGGAGGAGCGGCCGGCCCGGCTCCGCCTGCCGCTTCCACTCGTCGTAGACCGGCCGGGTGACCATCACCATCCGGGCCGGGATGCGGTCCCACAATTCGCTCGCGCGGGCGAATTCCCCGTCCTGGATCGCGTTGAAGAGTGGGGCGAGTTGCAGGAGCGGGGCTTCCCGCGTCAGCTCGACCTTCACCTTCAGCGGGTTGTCCGGCTGGAGCAATTGGGACGAGACCTCGAGCCCGATCAGGACCGCGATCCGGTTGTCGAGCTGGGGGAGGGAGACCCGCTCGTAGACGATCGGCTGGACCGACCGGACGCCCGGGATGTTCGCGGCGCGGACCTCGTCGGTGAGCGCCCGGAGGACCCCGGCCTCGCCGTTGGTGACGTACAGGTCGGCCCCCCCGGCCGGGGTGGTCGTGTCCTGGGCGGCGGCTTCGAGACACTGGTTCAGGATGCGGGCCGAGACGAGTGTGGCGACGCCGAGGGCGATGCTGGCCACGATCAAGACCGCGCGGTCCCACCGGTGGAGGACGTACCGCAGCCCGAGCAACCGGTAGACCGCCGGAACCATCAACCGCCCTCCGTGCCATCGGCCGGTCCGCCCGGACCGCCCGTTCTAATCCCGGGTCCCCGACCCCATGAACTTCCGCCAGCCGAGGAAGAGCAGGAACCCGCCGTACGCGATGATAATCAGGGCCGCCTCCCCGATCGACGGGACCCGCCGGGCGGCCACATACCCCACGAGCCCGGCGGCCCCGACCGCGGCCGAGAACACGAGGAGTACCGCGTCGACCCCGCCGAGGCCCGGCTGTGCGGCCGACGCCTTCTCGGCCCGGCCCAGCTCCCGCGCGGCCCGCTGGATCGCCTTCGCCTTCCGCTTCTTCTCCCGCCGTTCGGTCGTGTCCTCGTCGGCCTCTCCGATGGCATAAGCCTCGGAGTCGTCCGGGTCATGCTCTTTCTTCTTCAGGTGCGGCGGGGTGAAGACCTCGGCGCAACCCGGGCACGTGAACTGGTCGCCGGGCTCGGCGTCCCGGGGCACCTTCACCTCGCCCCGGCAGATGGGGCAAGAGACCGTTTTGGGCATCGCGGAGACCCTGTCAACGCGGGGGCGGTCGCCCCGGGGGCTACGGACGGTGGACCGGCTCATCGGACTCGATCAGGCCGTCGCGGATCTTCACCAGTCTGGTGCCGTAGGACGCCCCGGTCGGGTCGTGGGTGACCATGATCACCGCCCGCTTCCCGCGCTCGGGCAGGGCGGCGAGGAGCGAGAGGATTTCCCGGCTGGTGGCAGTATCGAGGTTCCCGGTCGGCTCGTCGCACAAGACCGCCTCGGGGTCGGCGACGAGGGCCCGGGCCACCGCGACGCGCTGCATCTCCCCGCCGGACATTTCGTCCGGGAAGTGCCCGGTCCGGTGGCCCATGTTGACCTTGTCGAGGCATTCGGCGGCCCGGGCCAGCCCGGCCCGCCGGGTCGTGCCGCCGAGCAACAGGGGCAGTGCGACGTTTTCGGCGGCGGTGAGGGTGGGCAGGAGGTTGAACGCCTGGAACACGAACCCGATCCGGTCGCGGCGGAGGAGCGACCGCTGCCGGTCGGAGAGGGATTGCAGGTCCTGACCCTGGAACACGGCCCGGCCGCCGGAGGGGGTGTCGAGCGCGCCCATCAGGTGCATCAGGGTCGACTTGCCCGACCCGGACGGCCCCATGATGGTGACGAACTCCCCGCTCCGGACGGTGAGCGACACCCCCCGGACCGCGTTCACCGTGCGGCGGCCCTGGATGTAGGTTTTCGTGGCTTCAATCAGTTCCAGCATGACGTCCTGGTGGTCAAGGTCGGCCGGTCAGCTTGTCGAGGGCGTCGTAAACCTGAGTAAGGACGGCGGGTTCGATCACACCGATCCGGTCTCGAATCCGGGCGCGATCGACCGCCCGGACCTGGAAAACGAGTATGTACGAATCGGCCGCCAGCCCGTTCTCGGTCGTTGCCGGGGCCGGAACCACAGCGGGAAATCGCCGGACGCGGGGTGTAGTCGTGAGCGGAAAGGTGACCACAAGTGGGCTCCCGCCGGCATACTCTCGTCTTGCAGGACGAGGCTCGGCCGGCGGCCCGATTGCTCGCGGCCGTCCGTCGACGGGTACTCGACCCAGTAGAGGTCACCCGGCCGCATGATCGTCCTCATTCTCCCACCGGTCGATCATCCCCCAGGCTTCATCCGAGAGCTTGTCCCAGGCGTCGAACTCGGCCTGCTCGTCCGGGGTGAACGGCATCGGGGTAACGACGATCTGGACTTCGGTGCCCTCCGGCAGGGCGGCCGGCGGCTCAAGGACGACCACGCCATTTCGGACGATGCCGCGGATGACCGTCGATGGTGCTGACATCACTGCCCCCAATCTGCTACCCAGGGCGCGCGAAACGCGACCCCGGGCTTCGGACGACAACCCCTTCGGGGTACGGACAGAAACTTCAGTGCCTCTCGGGAACCCGCTTGCCAGCGACGCGCACTGACAGGAGCGGGGTCCGATCCCTGACATCTCCGATCCCCGGTATACCCGCCGGCTATTGATGGAGTTTTCGATACCGGATGCGGTGCGGCTGGTCGGCCTCGGCGCCGAGGCGGGCGTGCTTCTGCTCCTCGTACGTCCGGAAGTTGCCCTCGCACCAGACCACCTTGCTGTCCCCCTCGAACGCCAGGATGTGCGTCGCGATCCGGTCCAGGAACCACCGGTCGTGCGAGATCACCACCGCACACCCGGCGAAGTTGATCAGCGCCTCTTCGAGCGCCCGCAGGGTGTCCACGTCCAGGTCGTTCGTCGGCTCGTCGAGCAGGAGCAGGTTCCCGCCGCTGCGGAGCAGCTTCGCCAGGTGGATGCGGTTCCGCTCGCCGCCCGAGCAGTCGCCCACCCGCTTCTGCTGGTCCGTCCCGGTGAAGTTGAACCGGGCGCAGTACCCCCGGCTCGCCACCTTCTGCTTGCCGAGCATGATGTAGTCGGTCCCGCCGGTGACCTCCTCGAAGATCGTGTTGGTCGCCACCAGGGCGTCCCGGTTCTGGTCGACGTGGGCGACCTTCACCGTCGGCCCGACGGTCAGCGTCCCGCCGTCCGGCGTCTCCTGGCCGACGATCATTTTGAAGAGGGTCGTCTTCCCGGCCCCGTTCGGGCCGATGATGCCGACGATCCCGCCCTTCGGCAGGTTGAACGTCATGTCCTCGAACAGGAGGTTGTCGCCGTAGGCCTTCTTCAGCCCCTCGGACCGGACCACGAGGTCGCCGAGCGGGGGGCCGGCCGGGATCTGGATGGTGAGCGACTTCTCCTCCTCGTCGTACTGCTGCTCCTGCATCTTCTCGATCGCCGCGAGCCGGGCCTTGCTCTTGGCGATCCGGGCCCGGGGGGCCATCTTCGCCCACTCCAGCTCCCGCTGCAGCGCCTTCTGCCGGGCCGACTCCTGCTTCTCCTCGACCGCCAGCCGGGCCCTCTTCTGCTCCAGCCAGCCGGAGTAGTTCCCGCTCCACGGGTAGCCCCGGCCGCGGTCGAGTTCGAGGATCCACTTCGCGACGTTGTCGAGGAAGTACCGGTCGTGGGTGACCGCGACCACCGCCCCGGGGTAGCGCGCGAGGTGGTGTTCGAGCCACTCGACGCTTTCGGCGTCCAGGTGGTTGGTCGGCTCGTCCAGGAGGAGCAAATCATGCCGCTGCAGCAGCGCTTTGCATAGGGCAACCCGCCGCCGCTCGCCGCCGGAGAGCTGTTCGACCGGGGCGTCCGGCGGGGGCAGCCGCATCGCGTCCATCGCCATCTCGAGCTGGCGGTCGAGGTTGTAGGCGTCGGCGGCGTCGATCTGCGTCTGGACCTTCTCCATCTCGTCGGAGAGCTTCTCGAAGTCGGCGTCCGGCTCGCCCATCGCCTCGCCGATCTCTTCCTGGCGTTTGAGCAGCGACCGGGTGTGGGCGACCGCCTCCTCGACGTTCTCCATCACCGTCTTGTTCGGGGTGAGGTGCGGTTCCTGCGGGACGTACCCGATGGTCGCCCCCTTGTCCTGCCACGCCTCGCCCATGAACTCCTTGTCTTCCCCGGCCATGATCCGCAGGAGGGTACTCTTCCCGGCCCCGTTGCTCCCGATCACCCCGATCTTCGCCCCGGGGTAGAAGTAAAGGTTGATGTCCTTGAGGACTTCCTTCTTCCCGTAGTGCTTGGTCAGGTGCGTGATGTTGTAGATGTACTTCTCGCCCATACCGTCCTCGGTTCCGGATGTCGGCCGATTGCCGTAACGGGCATTTTATCGGGAACGGCGACGGAAGGAGCGCGAGTTGCCGGTCGGGGCGGGGGGGTCTCACTCGGGGACCTTTCCGGCGGCGAGATCAGCGAGTTCCCGCGGGTCGAACGTCCGGACCGACCCGTCGAGCATCGCGAACTGAGGGGGCCGCCCTCCGGGAGCCCCGAAGCCGTTTCGCCGTACCTAACGGAAAGCTATTCAAGGTCTTCGGCATGTCGGCCAGCACGACTCACCAGCTGGTCTTTCGTGCCGCGAAGCGAATTCGATAAAGCGTCCCCGTCGCGACTTCCCGGCTCGCATCGTCGAGGCGAACGGGGTCGGCGTCCATCGCAAACCCGGCTTCCTGGAGCTGCCATTGGAAACGCTTGCGGTCGGGCCGGTCCGGGTCGGTGATCAGGCAGACCCCGCCGGGGGCCAGCACCGCCCCCAACAGGTCGACCAAGGGGGTCACCAGCCGGTCCTGGTAAATCAGGTCCGACCCGATGACCACCGGGTATTTCATGTCGTCCGACGGGCAGCGGATGTCGACCGGGACCGTCCGGAAGTCGGCGAACCCGTTCAGCCTGGCGTTGTCGGCCGCGAACTGGAGGGCCGTCTCGTCCACGTCGGAGAAGGTGACCGTCAGCCCGCGGGCGAGGGCGGCAATCCCGGCCAGCCCGAGCCCGCACCCGACCTCCAGCACACCGAGTGGCGCTTCCCACGGCTCCCGGACGATTGCCCCCGCGAGCATCCGGGCGGCCGGCCAGAGGTTCACCCAGTGAGGGAGGTATTCGTCGGCCGCCTGCGCCGCCCGCACGGCCGGATGGGCGAACACCCGGTTCGGGTCGGCGGGGCGATCGATCCGGAAGGTGTGCCCTTCGACGGTAACGGTCTCGCGGACCGTTTCTCCGACCGCTTCCGGTGGTGTGGCGTGAATGCGGGGCGGCATGACGGTTAAGTCAAGTTTTTAGGTGGTTTGTCAGGGGTGCTCGTAGGCCCGGTTGCACTTCCAAAAAGCAGGACGCATCCGGCCACCGCAGCGAAGAACAAGAGGCCCACTTCCAGTTGTTCGCGGGTCAGCGTCAGGGTCGGTGTCTCCAGGGTTCCGACCCCCGGCAGGCGGGCGACCGCCCCGGCGAGCTGGTCTCTATCGATGTGGGTGTACCGGCCCAGGGTAATCCGGGGGTCGGAGTGGCGGGCCAGGACCGGGAGCAGCTTCGGCCCGCCGTCTTTGTCGGCCAGCGCGGACACGAATGAATGCCGGAGGGCGTGGAAGTCCGCGTGCTCCTTCCCGTTCGCCCCCTCGGTCGGCAGGTCGGTCCGGGGAATGGCGGCCGGCCGGAGAAAAGGGCGGAAGACTGTGAGAACCGTGAGCTCATGATTCCGGTGGGTGCGAGAGGGCCGCGAATGCTTCCCGTGCAACTTATTCCACAAGGTCAGGTCCGTCTGGTCCTGGTCACTGCCGAACAGCGCCGGAGTTCTTGCCCGCGATCGTCTCCCATGCGATCGTAATCCCTCACAAACCGGGAGAACGACGATGGGCGATCGGGTGTGGCAGATTCCGCAGGAGCAGTTCGTGGCGGCGTGGAACGGGGCGGGTTCGCTCCCCGAGGCCGTGGGGAGGGTCAAGGAATTGGCCGGCGGCGCGGTCCCCCGGTGGGCGGTCATGGCGAGAGCGGCGGCG
>JAQGHQ010000177.1 GCA_028288765.1 Gemmataceae bacterium
AACCCGCACGTCGGGTTCAAGGCGGCCAAGGCGGTGGTCGACCTGACCCTCAAGATGCGGGAGCAGGTCGAGGTCGAGGACCGGGTGACCGCCCTGGAGCGGATCACCAAGCACAAGGCCCGGTTCGGGGAGTACCCGCCACCCCCGGAGGACGACCCGGACGAGGACGACCCGGGGCCGGGCGGACCGGACGCACCGGGCGGACCGGGCGGACCCGGGCCGGGATGTCCGCGGACCCCTCCCGCCTCCGCGGCCGGGCCGGGGGCGGGGATGCGGGCCCCGGAGGAGGAAAAACCGGCCCCGGGGCTGCCAAACCCTGACAAAACCTGCCACGCCCCGCTCCCCGGGGCGGGGTCCGGCGGGGAGCGCCCGGACCGGGCGACCGGATCCCGGCCGGGTGGTCCGGCCCCCTCGGCGCGGGAGGAGAAGGCCGACCCGTCTCGGTCGCCACCCCACCTTCTCCCCGGTGCTCCCCTCCCCCCTCATTCCCATGCGGAGCGTGGGCACGAGGGAAGCAGAGCCGGTGTCGGGTCCAGCGAGACGGGTCCCAATTTTCTTGGAATTACCCGGGCGGCGACCGTTCTGCCTGGTAGTTCATCTCCCGCTGTCTGCCTTAAAGGACGATCTCCTGATTCAAAGGCCGTCTCATGGTCCGTCGGTCGGCAGCCGCCACGGAACGTCGGCGCGGGCGTGCGGCGGGTGGTCGGCGGCGGCGAGCTGCTGGGCCGCTTCGGAGGCGTGGGCCCCGAGGTGCGGCAGGTCGGCCAGCTCCAGCCGCGGGTACTCCCGGTAAAACGTGATGTCGTCCGGGAGCGGGGCCGGGTTGAACTCCACCGTCGGCAAGGCTTTCTCCACCACCGCCCGGAACCGGTCGCCGGCCTCCCCGGGCGGGGCGGCCAGGATCATTACCTCGTCCGGCCGCTTCCCCACATACCCGGTGAGTTCCGGCGCCGCCTTCTGGAATGCCTCCGTGATCAGCGGGTAGTCGGCCGGCTCCCCCGACCGATACCGGAAGAACACCGTCGCCGGGTCGGCCGCGTCCAGCTTCCCGTCCAGGAACTCCCGCGCCCGGCCCAGCAGCACCTCCCGGAACGGTGGCCCCTTCTCGAGCGGCTTCAGACAGACCCCCGCCAGCCCCCGGAACTTCTTGACCGCGTCGTGCTGGAGCGCCTGGTCAAACCCGAGGACGTCTGCGGGGTTCAGCCCGGCGAGGAACCGGTCGGCCGCGTCGTCGAGGGTCGAGCACCCGTCCGGGAGGATCAGCTTCCCGGGCCCGGTCTGGTCGCCCGCCGGCCCCGCGTCCGCGGCCACCGCGGCGTGCATCTCGGTGAGGCTGGCCCGGCACGTCCCGATATCGCGCAGATAGTCCGGGGCCGACCCGAGCAGTCTCCGGTAGGCCGACAGGGCAAGGTCGAGGATCTGGAGCCGGAGCCGCTTCCGGGGGTACGCGCGGAGCAGGTCGATCACCTCGGCCGTTCCCGTCCCCTTCCACCCCAACCCGCCCGTCAGCCCGCCGATCACCTGGAGCAACCGGGAGTAGGTCGTCTTGACCTCCTTGCAGAGGTCCACGTGGATCCGTTCGAGGGCGTCGACCTGTCGCTTCAACCGGTCCCCGATCTGCCGGACGGCTTCCTCGGCCCCGGCCAGCCGGTACTGCGGCTGCTCGATGAACGTGACCGCCATGAGCGCGAGCTGGGCCTCGCCGTCCCGGCCGATTTCCACCTGCTTGGCGGTTAGAGCCCGCTGCACCCCCCCCTCGACCTCTTCGCCGTCCGAGCTCGGCTTCCCGACCACCTTGATCAGCTGGTCCAGGACCGAGCAGGCGGCGCCCGCGTCCAGCTTCGCCCCGGACGGGGTGCGGGTCCGGAGGGGGTCGACGAACGCGTCGAACACCTTCTCGGGGTCCTCCCGGAGGGCCCCGCGGGCGGCCTCGTTGAACCCCTCGACCACCTGCTCGAACCCGAGCTTCCGCTCGACCCACTGCTGGTCGAGCCACGTCCCGATCGGTTCCCGGAGGGCGGTCGCGTCCTTCGACATCCACTGTTGGATCAGCCGCTGGGCGAACCGGCGGGTGGCGGCGGTCAGCACCTCCGGCCGGGGCCAGGTCAGGCGGAACAGCCCGAGAACCTGGCAGGTCGGGGCCGCGGACGGGAACGCATTCCGGTACACGTCCCGGATCTCGTCCGTCACCCGCCCGGCCGGCGTGAGCATCTCGTTGAACAGTGCCCGGGCGGCCCGGGCGACGATCACCCCCCGGCCCTTCGGGTCGACCGCCTTCGGGAGCTGGAGGAAGACCGTCCGGGCGAACGGGGCGTCGGCGTCCGTCACCGGGGCCTCGGCCTTGTCGAAGGTGGTCTGGTACTTCGTCCGTTTCGCCTGGAAGTGGTACAGCTCGGTGAGCGCGGCGTACGTGTTCCCGAGGGCGATGTTCTTCGGGGCGGTCTTGTCCGCCGGGGGGACGAGGAACAGACCGACCACTTCCGGCCTCAGATACCCTACGGACCGGAGCTCCTGCCGGACGAGGTAGGCGAGGTCGAGGAACATCCCCCCGCCGGTCCCGCCCCCGAGCCCGGCGACCACGTACACCTGGGGCCGGTTGGTCCGGAGCCCGAGCCCGGTCGCCTGCTCCGCCTTGGCGAGCGGGTCGTGGGTCAGGAACGTCTCGATCTCCTGGCGGACCCGCTGGGCGACCAGCCGGTAGTTGTCGAACAGGGCGAGGCGGCCGAACGCCCGGACCCCGTCCGCCGACCCGGGATTGCGGGCGATCTTGTACAGGACCCCCGGGGGCAGCCACTGGTCGACCGGGGGGAGAGACTCCCGCTGGAGGTAATGGGCCGGGCGGTTCAGCCGGGCGAAGACCACGTCTTTCACGGGCAAGCCCGACATCGGCCGGGCGGGCGGGGCGCCGGCCTCGGGGTCGGTATCGACGTACAGGAACCGGACGTTCGGCACCCGGTCCGGGTGCCCGTACCGGTCGCGGATCACGCCGCGGAGGGATTCGACGACCACCCGCCCGAGGTGTCCAACCCCGACCACGAGGGCCGGGAATAACACCCCGTCCCCGTTCTTTTCCGGCGGGGCAATCCCGAGGCCGGTCATCCGCCCCGTCTGAAACACCTGAGGCCGCTGGAGGGTGATCGCCGGGCTCGGGCCGGAGGGCGACGGCGACGGGGTGATGAGCCTGGGGACGACCTGCCCCGTCGGGCCGACCGTGACCAGCGGGGGCATCGGGGTGCTGGCCCCCCCCGCCCCCGGGGGATGCGGCCAGTGCGAGGGATGCGGCGGGAGCGGGGTCTGCGTCTTGACCGGGTCGGGGCCGAGGCGGCCGGACCCGCCGACCTGTATCCGGGTGAGCTGGCCGGAATCGCCCGCGCCGGGCTCGGCCCGTTGACCGCCCGCCGGGCCGGCACCCGGGGTCGGCGCCGGCGGGGCGAGGCCGGACAGCTTTAGCGCCCGGGCCAGCTCGGTACAGCTCGGCCACCGGTCGTCCGGCTTCTTGGAGAGGGCCCGGGCGATGAACGGCTTGTCGGCCGCCGGGAGCGACTGGAGGTCCGGGGCCCCGCCGATATGCTGCATGAGTAGCTGGCGGGTGTTCGTCCCGTTGAAGGGGCGGGACCCGGTCAAGAGCTCCTGGAAGACGATCGCCAGGCTGTACTGGTCGGAGAATCGGCTGATGTACCCCTCGAACGTCTCCGGGGCGGCGTACACCGGGGTGACCCCGCCGGTGACGGTAGCTCTCACCCCTTCGAGGAGCTTGGCCAGCCCGAAGTCCCCGACCTTGACGTGGTTAAAGACGACGAATAGGTTTTGCGGCTTGATATCCAGATGCTGAATCTGGTAGTAGTTGTTCATCAAGTCCAGGGCTTCGGCCGCCTCCTCCATATACCGGAGGAGTTCGTCCCGGGGGATGCCGGGTAGGCCCTGGGCGCGACACTCGCGGAACCGGTCCCACAGGTTCCGGTCGGCCAGCTCCATGACGATCATGAGCTGGCCTTCGATGATGTCGTACCGTTCGAGCGAGAGGATGTACGGGTGGCGGATCTCCCGGACCCGTTTGAGGGCCTTCAGTTCCTGTTCGGCCGGGCGGCTGTCCTCGTCGGTCGAGTCCAGGTCGCCGAACACGAACTTCATGGCCTTCAGCAGACCGCCCGGGGCCTCGACCTTCCAAACCTCCCCGAACCCGCCCCGGCCGAGGCGCTCGATCAGCCGGTAACCCGGCAGCGGCTCTTCCTGGCTAACAAGGCGGACCGGCATGGGGGGTGCCAACACAGGTTCATGGCCCGCGCAGTCGGCGGTCGGCGCGGACGGAGGCCACACTACTATCTATCTTTTAGCTCACCCCCCGGAGTTTGGCAAAGCACGCCACCCCGGGGCGGGGGGCCGGGTTGAGGCCGGATCGAAAATTCGAACTATGAGCTCTGAACCGGGACTGGCGCCGAACCAGACAGAATGACAGTCTCGCCGACTGCTCAGTTCACGCGGGGGTAGAGCCGGGCTTTGTTTGAATTACGGGGTTCGGGATTCGGGTCGATTTCGGCTTTCGGGCTGCGGTGTTCGGGTGTCTCACGGGTGCTTCGAATTTCGGACTTCCGAGGAAGGATCCCGAGGTCATGAGCGACGCCACGAGGACGGGCCTTCTGGTCAGCGTGCGGTCGGCGGATGAGGCGGACGCGGCGCTGGCCGGCGGGGCCGATCTGATCGACGTGAAAGAACCGACGAAGGGGCCTCTCGGGATGGCCGAGGCGGAGGTGGTGGCGGGGGTGGTGGACCGGGTCCGCGGGCGGGCGCCGGTGAGCGCAGCGCTCGGCGAGTGGTCGGCGAACGCGATCACCGAGGCCCACTGGCACCTGGAACTGAAGCTGGACTACGTGAAGTGGGGGCTCGCCGGGTACACCCCGAGCCCGGGCTGGGGCGAAGACATCCTCGACTCCCGCCGCGAGCTCCCGGCCGGGATGGAGATGGTGGCCGTCGCTTACGCCGACTGGGAGCGGGCGAAGTCGGTCCCCCCGGCCGAGGTGGTCCGGTTCGCCAAGCGGTTCCGGTTCCGGGCCTTTCTGCTCGATACCTGGGGGAAGGACGGCAAGACGTTGCTCGACTTCCTGAAGCCGGCGGAGGTGGCCGATCTGGTCGAGAGCGTCGGCCGGGTCGGGATGAAGTCGGCGGTCGGAGGGTCGTTGCGACAGGAGCACCTGAAGCAGCTCAAAGGTGTCGCCCCGGATTGGTACGCGGTCCGGGCGTCGGCGTGTGCGGGCGGCAAGCGGGACGGGGTGATCGACACCTCCCGGGTCAAGAAGTGGAAAGAAGCGATCGGGGGGTGAACGGGTCGCGGCTACTTGTCCGGACTTGCGGCTGCGGCCGGGGGACCGATTCCCGCGGGCGGCTCAACACCCCACGACACGCTTTCCCCGTCGAGTCGGATTCCCCTCACGTTGCCGACGACATCATAGATGAAGCGGATTTGTTGACCGACGACGGACCGACGCCCGGCCAGGAACAGCTGGTGGGGAAACCAGATGAATTCACCCAGCCCGAACGTCGAGAAATCTCCCATGACGATGTAGATATTCTTCCACGGCTCCGCGATCTTGCGCCGGGTGAAATATTCCTCGAACGGTTGGTCTTTGGTCCGGCCGGTCGCCGCTGGTAGCCCGAACGTGTCGTGGACTTGTGCCCGGGTTTTCAGCTCGCCAAGGTTCTGCCCGCTGTTGACCACGATCCACGAGCACCCAGTGGCGAACAGAATCGGTGCGAGCAGCAACAGATGAACCGGTCGCATGCGATCTCCAACCCCACCGGGGCCGCCGGGGAGGCTGTGAGATAGCAGCATGAACGTGAGTGTCAAGGACAACCCGGCCGGGCGGTGCCGCCGGGTGCGACGCCCAAACGGTATTTCGTCCGGCCACGGCTGGCGGCGAACAACGAGGAGATCCGTGACCGACGACCCGTTCCTGGCGCTGGTGGTCGAAGCCCTGAACCTGCTCCACCCGCGGTTCGCATCGGCCCACGGGCTCGCCTATACGGCGGACGAGGCGGACACCCCCGCCGCCGTGCGGAAGGAACGCGAGCGGTCGGTCCTGTTGGAGTTCTACCACCAGTTCCGCCGTCTCTGGGACAAGGCCCTGCCGGTCAAACTCGGGCTCGGGCATGTCGTCGTCCAGGGCGACCCCGACGCCCCCCCCGGACGGCAACCCGATCTCCTGTTCTGGCAACTCGACGAAGACGGCCGGCCCGACCGCCGGCTGGCCGCGGTGTCGGTGGTGTTCCTCTCCAACCCGTCCGCCCTCATGGCGGACCTGTCGCTCCTCGCCCGGTACCAAACGGTTCCCGGCTACCCGATCGCGGTGTGTGTGGTCGTCGGGCGTAGAATCGATGTGCCTGAAGGCGGAATCCCGTCGGCGGGGACCGTGACGCGGGTGTTCTTCGACACCGACCGCCGGGCCGCCGAACCTCTTTAACCGGAAGAGATCACCGCAGAGACCGCGAAGACCGCGGAGGAAAGACCGAAGTCTTGCCGGGAAAGCGAGGTGTCACCCGGCGACCCCCCGTCTGGATAACGGTTCCAAGGACGGCTCGTTCTCCCAACTCCTTCACCTTCTCTGCCGTCTTCGCGGTCTCTGTGGTGAATAATCCGGGCCAGTGGCCATCGCCCGCCAAGGCAACAAGCACCCGAGGGCCTTCATGCGTTACGCCCCCACCGTCCTCATCCTCGGAACCGCCGTCATGGCCCTGCCAGCTGCCGACCCGCCCGCGCCCGCGGAAGACGCCAGACTCGCGGCCGCCTTTCAGAGCTATCTCGATCAGGAGTTCGTCCGACATCCCGTGTTCGCTACCCAACAGGGGAACCACGAGTACGACGACCGGATGGACGACCTGTCCCCGGAGGCCCGCAAGAAGGACGAAGAGATCGCCCGCCGGTGGCTCGCCGAACTGCCGAAGGAAATCGACTCCAAGAAGCTCTCGCGCAACGGACAGATCGACTACGAGATTTGGCGGCACAGCCTGGAGTACGGCCTCTGGTCGGCCGCGAACGACAACCGGTTCGAGTTCGACCCGCGGGTCTACGGCGAATTCATCTCCGACAGCGTGTTCATCTTGTTCACACAGTCGACGCTGCCGCGTGAGCGGAACGTGCAGAACGCGGCGAAGCGGATCGCGCAGATCCCGAAAGTCGTCGCCGCCGCGAAGGCCGGGCTGAAGAATCCGCCGAAGATCCTGACCGAGATCACCGCCAAACGGAACCTCGGGGCGATCAGCTTCTACGAGAAGGAGATCTACGAGTTCGCCAAGGAGACGCCCGGGAGCGAGCCGCTCGCCACCCCGTGCCGCGAGGCGGTAAAAGCCCTGAAGGAATACCAGACGTTCCTCGAAAAGGACCTGCTCCCCCGGTCGGCCGGCGAGTGGCGGCTCGGGAAGGAGCGGTTCGCGAAGAAGCTCGAGCTCGAACTCGACGCCGGGCTGACCGCCGACGAGGTGTTGACGCTGGCCGAGGCCGAAGCCGACCGCGTCGAGCGGGAGATGTACTACGTGGCCAAACAGCTCTGGAGCAAGGTCTTCCACGGGAAGCCGCTCCCGCCCGATGACCCGCCCGGCCGCCGGGCCGTTGTCCAGACCGTACTGGCCGAACTCGGCAAGGACCACGGCAAGCCCGAGGCCGTCGTCGCCGACGCCCGCAAGACGGTCGAAAAGGTCCGCGCGTTCATCCGCGAGAAGAAGATCCTGACCCTGCCCGACCCGGACACCTGTAAGGTCGTCGAGATGCCCGAGTTCCAGCGGGGGTTCTCGGTCGCCTACCTGAACCCGGCCCCGCCGCTCGACCCGAAGGCCGACAGCCTCTACGCCGTCGCCCCGCCGCCCGCGGACTGGAGCCCCGAGCGGGTCGAAGCCTTCCTCCGCGAGTACGATTCGGCGATGCTCCAGATCCTGACCATCCACGAGGCGTACCCCGGGCACTACGTCCAGCTCGCGTACTCCAACCGCTGCCCGTCGGTGGTGCGGAAGGTGCTCTGGTCCGGGACGTTTGCCGAGGGGTGGGCGGTGTACACCGAACAGATGATGCTCGACCAGGGGTACGGCGACGGGGACCTGTCGCTCCGGCTGCATCAGCTGAAGTTCTACATACGGGCCGTGCTGAACGCGATCCTCGACCACAAGATGCACTGCGCGAACATGACGGACGACGAGGCCAAGACGCTGCTGATGGACCGCGGCTTCCAGACCGAGGCGGAGGCGGTCGGCAAGATCCGCCGGGCGAAGCAGAGCAGCACCCAGCTCTCGACCTACTTCGTCGGCCGGACGGCGTTCTACCGGCTGCGGCAGGACGTGCAGCGGAAGCGGGGTGACGCGTTCGACCTCGGCCGGTACCACGAGGCCGTCCTGGGCCACGGCACGCTCCCGGTCAAATACTTGCCCGAACTGATGAAATGAGGTGATCGGGGCCGGACGTGTCCTACACTTCCGCGCGGCGACCTCCGGACCGGTCCGGAGGTCGTTTTCGTTTCGGGGGCGGATTGATGCGTGGGCGAAATCGTATGCTCGGCACTGGCCTGATAGCCGCGGTGGTTCTCACGGGGGCCGGGCCGGCGCAAGCCGAGCCGTACCGCAACTCCACGTATCACTTCAGCCTGGAACTCAACAACTACTGGAAACCGCTCACCACGAGCGAGCTGGCGGAGGCCATTCAGGTCGTTGAGGGGGCGCGAACGCGAACGACCCCGAGCACCCTCGTGGACGGATTCTGCCGCCGGGCCGCCCGGCCGTGGCATAAACCGCCGGTCATCCTGGTGAATTTCATCGGTATCAAGACGTCCGACCTGTCGTCCGAGGAACTAGAGAGGGATGCCGGTCGTGAGATCGAGCGGGGGCTGAGAGACGCCCACCGCAAGGACGCGGGAGACATTACCGACATCTCCATCGGGACGGCCGCCTACGACCACGCGCGAAAGCGGCTCGTATTGCGGGCCCAGGGCACACTGAGGGATGGCTCGAAATTCGAACTGCTGGCGGCCGGGCACATCTCGACAGAGGGGATCGTCTGCCTGACCTACCTCACGAGTGACACCGCGACCGAGAGGGAGATCGCTTTCTTCGACCGGGTGAACGACTCCTTCCGGTTCGACGCCGGGTACGAGTTCGTTCCCGTGGAACATCAGCCCCCGTTGCTGGAGCGACTGCTCAAGCTCCAGACGGGCGGCATGGCGAAGCCCGCGCTCGTGGGCGGCGGCGTGCTGGTCGTGGTCGTCTTGATCGGGTTGCTCGGCTCGCGGAAGGAGAAAAATAGCAAGCCGTGGTGACGTCTTGCGGCACGCCGTGGCGGGTCAGAAGGAGGTCTCGCCCGCGGGGCGGGATCGGACCGGTTGGCGCGCACCGGGCCCGGCCGGTTGGACGATCATCATCTGTGAGATGCCCTATCCCCCACAGGTCACGGTGAATTTCCCTCCAGGATCACCCGCTCACCAAAGTGCTCTCGCAGCGCTGCCCGCTCGGGCTCGCCCAGCCGGGACCCGTCGAGCAATAAGGCCGTCAGGTCCGCGGGGACCGGGACGCCAAGCAGATGGCGGATCGCCCCGTCCGTGAACGGGTTTTCGCCCAGGTCCAGCTCGACCAGGTTCGGCCAGAACTTCGCCCGGACGAGGTGGTACAGTTCGGCTTCCACGAGATTGCACTGCCGCAGGCCGAGCGACCGGAGGCCGGAGAGTTGTGGCGAATCCGCCAGGAGCCTCATCCCGCTGAGGGCGATCGCGTTCCGGCTGAGGTCGAGCCGGCGGAGTGAGACGCTGCGGTCGGATTGAGCCAGCCCCCCCAGCCCGTACCCGGAAACGCCGGTCCCGGCCAGCCCGAGGGTGTGGACGCGCCCCGGGAGGTACTGCGTGACGGGAAACATCCCGCCGCTGTCGAGCCGATTGTCGCGCAAGTCGAGTTCGGTCAGGTGCCGGAGCATCGGGGTCTGAAGCGACCGGCCGATCTGGTACTCGGTCAACCCCATCACCGCCAGCGAGAGTCGGTCCAAGCGGGCCGACTCGCCGGCCGCGGCGAGGGCGCCGATCAGGTACTCGAGCGACTCGTACCCGACGCGGAAGTGGAGCCCCCGGACCACCCGGCCGAGCGGGGACCGCAAGAGGTCCTCGGTCAGTTCCGGTAGCCCGGGACTGCTCGCCCGGTGGAAGTGGATATCGGTAATCCCGGTTGCGGCTGGGGCGGCGCAGAGCGCCCGGATCGGCTCGACCGGGCTCGCCCCGTCGAGGTGAACCACCCGCAGGTGGCGGACCCACTTGCCCGCCGCAAACGCCCGCCAGTCGTCCAGGGTGGCGGGCGGGTTCAGGTACAGGTTGCCGACCGGGGCCCGCTCGTAGAGCTGGGGGGCGAGTTCGGTCCAGGCGTGAAGCGACCGGACGTTCACCCGCCAGCCGAGCCCGCGGCGGAACGCCTGCTCGTGCCACGCGACGCCCCATCCGTCGGGCAGCGGGGGGAGGGTGTAGCGAAACGGCCGGCCCTCCGCGCCCCACCCGGTTCTCCGGTGCCGGCAGAGGACGGCGAACGGCTCCCATGCCGGGGTGCAAGACAGCTCGACCTGCGCCCGGACGAATGCCGCCCGGTCCGGTTCCCCGTTCTCTTCCAGGAAGTCGGCGTAGACCAGCCGGGGGGTGTCGTCGTCGGGGTGGTCGCAGACCGCCCGGACGAGTGCGTCGTGTTCGGTCATCCGGTTCAAGATACCCTGAGCCGGCTCTCGGTTTCACTGGTCAGGAATGGAACATCTAGATTTGCCCCGGGCATCAAAAGATGCGGGCCACATCCAAGGGCGGATGTGACCCGCGTGACGTTACACGGACAGGTCACCAGTCCGGCATATCCCGGATCTGGTGACCGTCACGGAAAGGATCACACGTAGGTGAACGCCCCGGTGGCGGTGTCGGACCCGCCCGGGGTAGTGACCACGACGTCCACCGCGCCCACGGCCCCGGCCGGGGTGGTGACGGTGATCTGGGTGTCGGAAACGACCGTCAGGCCAATCCCGGACACCCCGCCGAAGGTGACGTCGGTGGCACCGGTGAACCCGGTCCCGGTGATCGTGACCGTGGTCCCGCCGGCCGCCGGCCCGCTGGATGGGCTGACCACCGCGATCGCCGGGGCGGCCACGTAGGTGAACGCCCCGGTGGCGGTCGCGGTCCCGCCGGCGGTCGTCACCGCGACGTCCGCCGCACCCGCCGCACCCGCCGGGGTGGCGGCCGTGATCTGGGTGTCCGAGTCGACCGTGAAGCTCGTCGCCGCCGTCCCCCCGAAAGTCACCGCCGTCGCTCCGGTGAACCCGGTCCCGGTGATCGTGACCGTGGTCCCGCCGGCCGTCGGCCCGCTCGTTGGGCTGATCGAGGTCACGGTCGGGGCGGCCGCGTACGTGTACGCCCCGGTCGCGGTCACCACCCCACCCGGGGTGGTGACGACCACGTCGACCGCCGGCCCGGCCGCCCCGGCCGGGGCGGTGACGGTGATCTGGGTGGGGGTGTCCCCGGTGATCGTGGCCACCGCCCCGCCGATCGTGACCGAGGTCGCCCCGCCCAAGCTGGTCCCGGTGATCGTCACCGTATTCCCACCGGCCGTCGCCCCGCTCGACGGGCTGACCGACGTGATCACCGGGTTGGCGACGACAGTGACCGACTGGGTGTCGGTCACGGTGACCGCACCGGCGGTCACGGCGAACGTCACCGTCCCGGAGGCGGTCGCGGTGAAGACCTCGGAATACACGCCGCCGCCCAGATCCGTGAACGTGGCGAACGTCCCGCTCCCGGTGCTGCCGGCCGCCAGCCCGAACGTGAGGCCGCCCGCGGTCAGCCCGGTGACCGGGTTCCCCGCCGCGTCCTTGGCCGTGAACGTGACCGTCGTCGTCCCGCCCGACGCCAGCGTCCCGCCGTCGGCCGGCGAGGTCACCGTCGAGTGCGCGGCGGCGACCGAGCCGGCGGTAATGGTGACGGACTGGGCGTCGGTCACGGTGACCGCCCCGACGGCGGCCGTGAACGTCACCGTCCCGGCCGTCGTCGCCGTGAACACCTCGGAGTACACGCCGCCGCCGTGGTCCTGGAAGGTGTTGAACGTCCCGGCCCCGGTGCTCCCGGCCGCCAGCCCGAAGGCGATGTCGGCGGCGGACAGCCCGGTGACCGGGTTCCCGACGGTGTCCTTGGCGGTGAACGTGACCGTGGTCGTGCTCCCGGACACCACGCTCCCGCCGTCGGCCGGCGAGGTCACCGTCGAATGGGCGGCGGCGAGCCCCACCACGTCCAGGGTGATCGGCAACGAGGCCAGGCTACCGGAGCTGTTCGTCGCGGTCACCACGAAGGTGGACGACCCCACCGCGGTGGGCGTGCCGCTGAGGACGCCGTTGGCGCCGAGCGTCAACCCGGCGGGCAGGGTGCCCGAGGTGACGGCGTAGGTGGGCGCCGGCGAGCCGTTGGCCACGAAGGTATAGCTGTACGTCGCTCCGACGGTGGTCGCGGGCGGCGTGGCCGCGGTGAACGCGGTCGGGACGGTCGCGGGCGTGCCGACCTCGACCGACCCGTACGGTAGCCCGGAGAACTGCGCGAGGGGCAGGGTGGCGAGCGTCTCCCCGTCGAACGCCTTGAGGGCCGGGGCCTGGCCCGGGCCGTTGGCGGTGACGATGTCGGCCAGCCCGTTGCCGTCGACGTCGAACACCGACACCTGGACCCCGTTCCGGCCGGTGCTGTCGGAGTACGCGAAGAAGCTATGGAGCAACGCGCCGGTGCCGCCTTCCAGGGCCACGACCCGGGGCCCGCCGCCCGGCCCGGGGGCGGCCACGACGTCGGCCTTCCCGTCTCCGTTCAAGTCTCCGGCGGCGACCTGGACCCCGCCCCGGGCCGTCGATTCGAACGCGAACGTGTTCAGCAGGACGGCCCCGGTCTGGCCGTCGAGCACGGTCACCCGCGGGGCCCCGCCGACCCCGGCGCCGACGACCACGTCCGGGTGGCCGTCCCCGTTGTAGTCCCCGGCGGCGACCGTGACTCCCTCGAGCGGGGCCTGAAACGGTCGGTATTCCCGCAGCACCGTACCGTCCGTCCCCTTGAGAACCTGGATCAGTTCCAGACCGCCCTTGATGGCCCCGACGACGACGTCGGCCTTCCCGTCCCCGTCGAAGTCGGCCGCCGCGACGCTCGCCCCGCCCCGGTTCGTCTCGTCCCCGGCGAAGAAGCTGTGGATCAGGTGGCCGTCCACCCCGCTGAACTCCTTCACCACCGCCCCGCCGCCCACGCCGGCCCCGGTGATGAGGTCCTCGGTCCCGTCACCGTCCACGTCCCCGACGGCGACCCGGACCCCGCCGGTGAAGGTGGACTCGTAGGCCTGGACGGTGAACTTCTGCTGTTGGGTCACCGCGTCGTACACCGTGACGACCGGCGTACCCCCGTACTCGACCGACGTGGCGATGATCGGGTGGGCCGCCGGAGTAGTCCGGTCTTCGAGCGGCTCGCACGTCAGTGCGGTCTGTTTCGCCCGCTTCGCCGCACGGGTCATGCGAGCCAGAACGACTTTCTTCCACTGGGACAAGAACATAGACAACTCCGGAGCTGTTCGACTGCTTGGGCTTGGCACCTACTCGACGGTCCCCCTCCCACGAAAGTTGCCAAACTCTTATTAAAAAACCAGTTCGGCGCGCCGAACGAATTGATGTAGTTGCTGGTAAGGCTGTGCATATCGCGAGTTTTTGACTGGTTTTGTGGGCCGCGTACGCTGCCCCGCATGGTGCCGCACGCCCGGCTCTCGGAAATTACAGGCGGCATGCCATTCCACTGATATTTTTAGATAACAGTGCGATTGTGCGGAAGTATTGCGATTAAGAGTAGTGGGAGGGGACGGGCGTGCGAGAGCCCCGGCCGGGCGTGACGCGGCCACGCGCCCGTACGTCGGGTGAGCATGTGTGAAGAGGGTATCGTTCTCCGACCAGACCAGCCGTCCAATGGCACGGCCCACCGGTCCGGCCGGTGGGCCGCGTGGTCGGCCGTTACGGGGTCACTTCACTACCGACCGCCCCCCGGGCCGCGGCCGCCTGGCCCCCGCCCGTCGGGCTTGCCGTCGGAATTCCGCCCGCCGTTGCCCCACGACCCTCGACCCCCACCCCCGGGGGCGGTCGGCCCGCCGGGACCGCGCCCGCTGAACGACGGCCGACCGCCTGGGCTTCCCGAGCTGCCGTCCTCGGCTGCGGCGGCCAGCTTGTCCTTCTCGGCTTTCTGGCCGGTGTACCGCAAGTATTCCTGCGGGGCGATCAGGCCGTCGCCGTCGAGGTCCATCTCCACGAACTCCTTCATCTCCCTGCCGCCGGCCCGCCACTCGTACAGCCCGACCTGTCCGTCCTTGTCCGTGTCCAGGTCGGTGAACCAGTCGGGCAACCCTGCGGGTAGCTTCCCGTACCGCACGGCGACGAAGGACTTGTCTTCTTCCTTCTTCCCATCGCGGCGGGCCTCACCGCCGCCCGGGCCACCGGGGCCCGGGCCACCGGGGCCGTTCCACCCTCCGCCGCCAGGGCCGCTCCAGCCCTGGCCGCCGTTGCCCCAGTTGCCGTTCCCGTTGCCCCAGCTGTTGTTCATGCCATTCCCGGAGTTGCCGTTCGGGTCGCCCGGATCGCCCCCCCGCCCGGGCCAGGCCTGTCCGCCCATCGGCGATGCGCCTGCTTGCTGGGCGGCCACGGCCTTGCTGGCGTACTCCATGTACTGGGCCTTCGTCCACTCCCCGGTTTCGGGCAGCGGCGGTAGCCCCCGTGACTCCGAGATCCGGCGGATTAACGCTTTCGACTCGGGTGGGATGTTGTCGAACTTGATGGTGTCGCTCCCGCCGGACATACTGGTGAGCATCTGCCACGACCGCTCGGGGTCGAACGGCCGCCGCCCGCCGCCCGGCCCATCGGTGGGGCTGCCACCGGGTCCGCCGGGAGTCGCCCCGGGCGGAAACGGACCGGAGCCCGGCGGGGCACCGTAGGGCATCACGGGCTTACCGTCGGGTGATCCGCCCTGGGGCTGAAACCCGCGGAACCCGCCCCGGTCACCACCCATCCCCCGCTTCGGGGACCCATCGCCCCGCCAATCGCCGCCGGGTTGACCCGGAGACGGGTCCGGGTTCAACATCACCATACCAAGCAGGAAGACCGCTCCGCAGAGCCACCGGAACTGCATGTGCGTACCTCCGACCCGGCCGGGTAATTCCACTTCAGATACTAACCCAGGTACCAGCTACGCGTCACACGAACTTTGGGCAGGTCTCATCCTACTTTAACAACCCTCTCAACCGTACCAGAATTTCGCCCGCCATTCCGTCGAATAGAGTCTTTTCGAAGTGGGTGCAACGGGTCGGGTTCGCGAGCGGGTGGTCCGTTTCCCCTGGGACTTGGTAACAGTCGTGCTGTCCCCACAGGCCGGCAATACCGCCCGCCCGAGACGAGTTTCGCACGTCTCAAGAGTACTTCTGGAACCCCCGAACCACACACGCCTTCCGGCAAGATGACCGAGGTGAACGGTTAAGATTGGTTAAGATTTGCGGGTCGTCCGACCGGCGCACATCCCTATGCGCGACTCAACCCGGAGGTGGTTAACTCTCGTTAACTCGTTAACTGCACGCTTGTACAGATATAGACTCGCACCACGGTCTCTTGCCGGTCGCTCCGGTGATGAGGCGGCAGCACCACATGCCCGAACCCGACCGGTTACGCCTTTTCGAATGTCGGCCGTAACTATCGTCCGTTCACGCCGCAAATAGCTGGTTCTGTATGTGCTTGTGTCTCGGTGATTGATAGCAGTCCGTCCCACCCGTAACAGTCTTACCGGTATCCTCGCTATCTCGCGCAGATCACGCCGCCTGTGTTTCACCCAGCCGGGGGGTACGGTCCCACGCCGTCGGCTTGCCCCGAACGAGTCCGGCCAGCGTCACCCCGACCAGCTGGAGCACCACGGCCGGCGAGGCCAGGAGTAACCCCGCCCGCCACCACGTCAGCCCGACGGCCGCCATCCCGCGAAGATACATCCCCGCCGTGAGGAGCACCAGGATCGCCGCCCACCATACGTATGCGTCTACCGCCAGGCACACCGCACCTGTCGCCAGCAAGTGAGCCAGGACCAGCGGCTTGCTCCGGGCCCAGTTCCCGACCCCGGACGCCGCCCGCCACCGGCGCCGCTGGCGGCACAGCACGCCCACCGTCGCCGGCGACTCACACCACACCACCGCCCCGCCGCAGTACCACACCCGCACCCCGGCGCCGCGCAGCTGCGCGGCGTACTCGGCGTCCTCCACCGGGCTCGCCGTTTCCCACCGGACCTGCCCGACCGCCGACCGCCGGAACGCCATTCCGGTGCCGCGCAGGGCGGCCGACCGCCCGAGCCGGTCTCGCCCGGCTGCCAGGTCATCGTCCAGGGCCGCCCCGACTGCCGCAACGTACCCGGCCGGCCCGTCGTCCGCGTTCCGGGACAGGACCGCCGCCTGAGCCACCTCCGCCCCGGACGCGAAGGCGGCGTCGAGCGCCCGTAGCGATCCGGGCGTCAGCTCGCAGTCGGCGTCCAGGATCAGTACGACGTCCGACCCGTCCGTCACCGCCCGCCCGACCCCCGACGCAACCGCGAACCCTTTACCCCGGTGTTCCCCGTCTGTCCGGACGAGACATTCCGCCCCGCCCGACCGGGCGACCTCGGCCGTGCGGTCGGTACAGTTGTCCGCGACGACGTACACCCGCATCTTGTCGGCGGGGTAGTCCAGCCCCGCCAGCGACCGCAGGGTCGCCGGCAGGGTCGTTTCCTCGTTGTGGGCCGGGATCAGAATGGCAAACGTGTGAATGTGTTCGGTCGGCGGTTGTGGCCGTACCGCGGAGCGGCCGGCGAGTGTGAGGACGAGGTAACCCAGGCAAACCGCGGTCGCGGGGAGAAGGAAGATTAGGCAAACCGCGAGTCCGAGCATATCGACCCCGGCAGACACAGGACGGGAAAATCGTCTCTCCTCATTTCGACCGGAACCCGCTATACTGTTGAGTCTGTCGCCGGCCTTCCTGCCGGCCCAATCTCACGCCCGAAACCCCGCGGAGGTTTCCCCATGGCCAAGGCGAAGGAAGCCCGCTCGACCATTAAGCTCAAGAGCGAGGCGAGCGACCACTGCTACTTCACCGAGAAGAACCGGAACAACACCAAGGAGCGGATCCAGCTCCGGAAGTATGACCCGATCGTGCGGAAGCACGTCATGTACAAGGAAGCCAGCAAGGTGTAACGGCTTTGCGGCCCGGGTCGGTGAAGCATTCCCTGGGAGCGCGGGCGTCTCGCCCGCTTCGCCCCCCGGGGCTCGAAGAGCGGCCAAGATGGCCGCGATCCCAGGGAAATCCGCTCGCCGGGCGAGCGGATTCTTTTTTTTTCAGCCTGGTGCCGGGCGCCCTCCGCCCGCGCCGGGAGCGGACGACTATCATAAGCCCCGGGGTGGTGGTAAAGTAGTAAGGCGATACTACTTCCGTGGGGGACGGGTCATGGATCTCGGGGTCGACCGCGTGCTGGTGGTGATCGGCCGGACGCGCCACAAGATGGTGATGGTCGAGCTCCAGGAGGCCGTCAAGCGGGGGGCCAAGTTCATCGAGCTGCGGCTCGACTTCCTCGCCAAGGCGGTCGACTTCAAGCGGCTCACCCCGTACAAGCGGTGCCCGTGGGTCGCCACCCTCCGCCGCCCGGCCGACGGCGGGCGGTTCCCGGGTACCGAGCAGGAGCGGCAGATCATCATCCGGCAGGCGATCGTGTCCGGGGCGTTCGAGTGGGTCGACCTCGAGACCGACGTCGCGAGCAGCATCCCGCGGTTCGGCCCGGTCAAGCGGATCATCAGCTACCACAACCTGACCGAGACCCCGCAGAACCTGGACGAGATTTACACCGGGATGCTCCGCCAGGACGGGGACGTGTACAAGCTCGCCGTCCTCGCCCAGAGCCCGGCGGACGTGGCCCGGGTGCTCCGACTCCAGCGGGCCGCCCCGAAGCCGACGATCGCGTTCTGCATGGGCGACATCGGCCAGCCGAGCCGGTTCCTGGCCCTGAAGTACGGGGCCCCGTGGATCTACGCCGCGTTCAACAAGGAACGGGGCATCGCGCCCGGGCTGCCGAGCATGGAGGACTTCAAGACCACCTACCCGGTCCGGTCGATCACCGCCGACACGAAGGTGTTCGGGGTGGTCGGCGACCCGGTCGGGCACAGCCTCAGCCCGCTCCTGCACAACCACCTGTACCAGCGGTTGAAGATGAACGCGGTGTACCTTCCATTCCGGGTCCCGCGGGGGCAGTTCCCGCAGGCCCTGGAGGAGTACGAGCAGATCCCGGTCCACGGGTACAGCGTCACCATCCCGCACAAGGAGGCGGCGGCACAGGCGGCCCGGGAGAAAGAGCCGACGGTCGAGGCGACCGGGGCGGCGAACACCCTCGTCCGCCGGGACGACGGGAAGTTCTCGGCGGCGAACACCGACTACACGGCAGTGGTCGAGTCGCTCAAGGCGTACCTCTCGGAGAAGGCGAAGGAGGGGCCGGTCACCCAGCTCAGCCAGTGCTCGGTGCTGTTGCTCGGGGCCGGCGGCGTGGCCCGAGCGGTGGCCCACGCCCTGCACCGGGAGGGCAGCCAGCTGACCATCACCAGCCGGACCCCGGAGCGGTCACACAAGCTGGCCGAGGAGGTGAAGTGCAAGACGGTGGACTGGCACGCCCGGCACAACGTGTCGTTCGACATCCTGATCAACTGCACCCCGGTCGGGATGCACCCGAACGTGGACGAGGCCCCGGTCCACTTCAGCATCCTCAAGCCCGGGCTGACCGTGTTCGACACGATCTACACCCCAGAGACGACCCTCCTGGTCCGGGAGGCGCGGTCGCGCGGCTGCGACACGATCACCGGGGTCGACATGTTCGTCCGCCAGGCGGCCCGCCAGTTCGATCTGTTCGTCGGCATGACCCCCGACCTCCCGACCATGCGGGAGATCGTGCGAAAGGCTCTCTCCCCGCTGACGAAGGCGCTCGACCCGGAGGACGAGGTCCGGAAGATGGCGGAGGAGAA
>JAQGHQ010000183.1 GCA_028288765.1 Gemmataceae bacterium
TGTTGAAATCTTGGCGAGCGGGGGGCGTGAGCCCCCCGAGTGACCTCAACGTATCGGTTGGTCTCACGTTACTCGGGGGGCTCACGCCCCCCGCTCGCCCCGAGAAATCGATCGATTCAACAGAGTAACAAGCAGACCGAACCGACAGAATCGAGTCGGTCGTCGGGGGTACTGGCCGCGGGTTCATGTCGCCCTCCCGGCAAACGGCCGGAGTTGGAAGTCAGTCGGTCTACAGCTCCCCACCCAGGGCGATGCCCTGGGCTAAACGCTCTCAGCCTTTCAGGCTGAAATCCCCGGAGGGGTGTTTTCACCCCAACGGGGTGAGAGCGTTCAGCCCAGGGCATCGCCCTGGGCAGGAGCTGTTCCTACCGCGTCAGCCGGTTGCCGTCCCGGTCGACCCACGGGAACGGACTGACCACGTCCACCGGCTTGGTCGAGATCTTTTCCCCGAGGATGTTCTCGAACACCGTCCCGTACACCCGCTCGATCGGGGCCATCGCGTACGCGGCCATGATCTGGTGGACCAACGTCTGGTTGTTCGCCACCACCCGCCCGCCCTTGCCGGCCGCGACCATGCGGGCGCCCGGGGCCGCGTTCGCGGCGTTCTGCCGCCGGTCGAACTCCTTCTTCTCCAGGGTCACGTCCGGCCCGTCGAGCGGCGGCGGGGGCAGCTTCGGGGCGAGCGGCCGGCCGGTCGGATCGCGGTACGTCAGGGCGTCGGTCTCGGACATCGGGTCGGGTGGGTCGTAAGTCACCGGCTCGACCACCACCCCGGAATCCTGGCGGAGTTTCTCGGCGTGGGCCGTGCGGAACAGCACCTTGAACTTGGCCCCGTCGCCCTTGCTCGCGGCCATCCCCCGCTTCACCGTCTCCACCACCCACTTCGCCTCGTGGAGCATGGTCGGGGCGTCGACCGGGCCGGCGACCACGTGCAGCACCCGGCCGTCCGGGGCGCAGAAGTACGCGGCCACGTTCCCGCCCTGCTTCTGCCCGTTCACGATCTTGAACGTCGCGACCTTCTGGAACGACGACACGAAATTCTCGTTCAGGTACTTCCCCACTTCGGGGTCGGCGAGGGCGTTCACACGGAGCGCCTCGGCGTTGTTTCAGGTGAACCGGGGGTCTTCGAAGTGCCCGGACACGTGGAGCACGAACACCAGCTTCTGCTCCAGTTTGGCCTTCGCCGCGGCGTCCTTCGGGGTGTCCACGAAGCGGAGCTTCGTGCCGTACCCGCAGGCCTCGCCGGCCGCCGCCGCCGGCGCGAACGCCGCCGCGGCGACCAGTCCGAACATCCACCGAGTCATGATTGGTCCCTCCTCGTTTGTGACTACCTCTTCGGGTTCGCGTACCGGCCGAGGAACAGGATGTTCCCGGTCGTGTTCTCGCGGATCAGGAACAGGAACGGACGGTCGGCCCGGAACACCTTCGGGGTCGCCACGACCGACGCGGTTCGCGTCATCACGACCGCGGTCGCGGCGGCGGCCTCGGTGCCCTCCTCGTTCACGTCCACGAACGTCTTGTGCAAGACCTCCGAGATGAACAACTTCTCTTGCCCGGCGTGCATCCCGGAAAAATCGGCCGGGCCGAACGCGGCCTTCATCCCGAGCGCCTTCAACGGATCGCCGAGGCGAAGTGGTTCCTTCATCTCCAGCTTGAACCGCGGCAGGAACACCTCCACCCGCTGCGGCCGGACGTCCCTCGTCCAGGTCGCGAGGGTGTCCGCCGAGAGCTGGTCCTCCAGCCCGGCGAGGCCATTTCCGGGCAGGAGGACGAGCATCGACAGGTCCTTCCCGGCGTAGGGCAGATCCAGAACCTGCCCCCGATCAGCCGCCCGGCTGTGGAACGAGTAGCTGAACTCGCCGTAGCCGAATGTCCCGGTCTGGGTCATGAGCGGGACGTCGGGCTTCGACCCGTCGGCGGCGGTGAACGGCTGGTCCTTCGTAAACTCTTTCTTGAATTGCGCGGCCCAGTCGCTCTTGAAGTAGACCGCGTTCGTGAGCACCATCAGGGTGAGCGGGGTGATAATACCCGGCGGGATCAGGTCCTTGATCTTCTCCCGCGTCTCCTTCTCGACCCACGCGTTGATCGCCCGCCGGGCCTCCTCGGGCATCCCGAAGTCGGTCTCGACCAGCCCGGCCCCGTAGTACTTGCGGGTGAGGTCCGTGAACGCGGCCCGCCACGGGTAGCCCTGCTGGGCCCAGATCGCGTTCGCGGTGGTGAGCTGATAGGCCCGCTTCCTGGTCGTGCCGGTGCGGTTGACCCGCGCGAGCAACTCGCCGAACGCCGGGTGCGGGTCTTCGGGCAGGTGGAGCACCTTCCCCATCTCGTCGAGGGTGGTGCCCCTCGCCCCGGCGCTCGTCATCCCGAGGGCGGTCGCGATGCTGAACGGGGAGACGAACAGGTTCCCCGGCTTCTTGCGGAGCTGGGCGTACAGGTCGAAGGCGAATGCGTTGCTGCCGGCGGCCAGGGCGGTGGAGGCGGTCATCGGGTTCGGTTCGGCGGAGATCGTGCGGCCGACGGCGGCATGCGCCGCGGCGGCACCGGATAGAGCCAGGAACTGGCGACGGGAAACAGGCTTCATCTGCGCCTCTCGCTCGGGGCGGGGGTCCACCCGCTGGTTGATGGTAACACTTCCGAGACGAGGCAACACGATCGGCGGATGGGGGCGTTACATGGTCGTTACGGGCCGCACCGTCCGGACTCGACCGCTCCGAGCCCGGTTCTGGTCGACTTGTCGGCCGGGAGGACGATGGGTGTCGGACTGGGGTGATGCGTTCCCTGCTCCGAGACCGGATAGGAACGACATCGCACGTTCAAGCGTCGGTCGGTCAGGCCGGAAGCAGATCGGCGACAGGCACGGCGAAGCCGGGAATGACCGGATCGGCGGTCAAGGTGTCACCCGCTGCAGAGACGGCCGGGAACTGTTTCACCCGATATGCGGTAACGGTTCGAGCCGTCGGATCGGCAACCCAGACAAGGACGACCCCGGCGCCAAAGTAGTCGCGAACCTTCTCGTCGACCTCAGATTGGGTGTCATTCTTGCTCCGGACCTCGACCACCAAGTCCGGGACCGTCAAGAGATATCCCTCGGGGGAGAGTTGTGGAGGACACGAGGGTTTTGAGATGAACGCCGCGTCCGGGCCGACGAGGTAGTCCGGGTTCTGGCGGAGAAGGACCCCGACCTCACCACACGCCTCGCCGTGCCCGGCTGTTTCTCCGAAAGTGTAGAACGCGGCTGCGAACCGCACGCCGACCCGCGCGTGGCGGTATCCCGGCGGGGACATGACGATCAATCTCCCGTCGTGAAGCTCGTATTTGACGTCTCCCGACGGGAGCGAGCGTGGGAATACCGCCACGTCAGCCGCGGTCAAGAGCCGCGGGGCGGTGCCAGTGGGTGGGGTGGGTGGGGTAGTGGTGGCTACACTCATGCCCCGATTTTACACCCCCGGCCGGCGGGTGTGCCAGTCGGTCACCGACTCGTACATCCGCGCGATCCGGAACATTTTCTCTTCTTCGAACGGCGGGGCCAGCAGCTGGAGGCCGATCGGTAGCCCGCCCGCCGTGAACCCGCACGGGATGCTCATCCCGGGGATGCCGGCCAGGTTGCACGACACCGTGTACACGTCCGACAGGTACATAGCGAGCGGGTCGTCGGACTTCTCGCCGATCCGGAATGCCGCCGTCGGGGTGGTCGGGCCCATCACCACGTCGCAGCGCTCGAACGCCTCGTCGTAGTCCTTCTTCACCAGCCGGCGGACCTTCAGCGCCTTGACGTAGTAAGCGTCCTTGTACCCGCTGGAGAGTACATAGGTCCCGATCATGATCCGGCGCTGGACTTCCTTCCCGAACCCCTCCCCGCGGGACTTCGAGTACGTGCCGATCAGGTCCGCCTTCTGTTTCGTCCGGTGCCCGTAGTGCATCCCGTCGAACCGGGCGAGGTTGCTCGACGCCTCCGCCGGCGCGACGATGTAATAGGCCGCCAGGGCGTACGGGCTGTGCGGCAGGGAGACGTCCACCAGCGTCGCGCCCCGCTTCTCGTATTCCTTCAAGGCCGCCCGGACGGCGGTTTCCACCTCGGGGTCGAGCCCCTCCCCGAAGAACTCTTTCGGCACCCCGATCCGCAGCCCCGCCACCGGGTCGTTGACCGTCCGCGTATACACCGGGACCGGCCGGTCGACGCTCGTGCTGTCGCGGCGGTCGTGCCCGGCGACCGCCTCCAGGAGCAGGGCGGCGTCGGTCACGTCGCGGGCGAACGGGCCGATCTGGTCGAGCGACGAGGCGAACGCGACCAGCCCGTACCGCGACACCCGGCCGTAGGTCGGCTTGACCCCGACGACCCCGCACAGGGCGGCCGGCTGGCGGATCGACCCGCCGGTGTCCGTCCCGAGCGAGACCGGGGCCTGGCGGCCGGCCACACACGCCGCGCTCCCGCCGGAGGAGCCGCCCGGGATGCGGTCGGTGTCCCACGGGTTGCGGGTCGTCTGGAGGGCGCTGTTCTCGGTGGACGAGCCCATCGCGAACTCGTCCATGTTCGTCTTCCCGAGGATCACCGCGTCCTCGGCCTTCAGCCGTTCGACCACGTGCGCATCGTACGGCGGGACGAAATTGTCGAGGATCTTGCTCGAACAGGTGGTGCGGACGCCCCGCGTACAGAGCACGTCCTTGACCGCGACCGGGACCCCGGCGAGCCTCCCGAGCGGCTGCCCGGCCCGCCGCTTCGCGTCGACCGTGGCGGCCTGCCGTTTCACCTCGGCCTCGTCGACGGACACGAACGCGCGGAGCTTCGGCTCACGGTCGCGGACAGCGGCGAGGAACGCGTCGGCGACCTCGGCGGCGGACGCCCCCCCGGCGGCCTGGAGGGCGACCAGCTCGGCGGCGGTTTTGTCGGCGAGGGACATGGCAACTCCTTCGGGAATCGCTCGTCAAATGACGAATGCCCCACCAATGACCCACCAATGACGAAGGAAAAGACCACGGCTGCCTCGCCGAGTTCGGTCTTCTCTTTCCTTCGTCATTGGTGGGTCATTGGTGGGGCATTCGTCATTCCCCGGTCGTGTCGAAGACGGCCGGGACGGCGAAGTAGTCGCCGGAGCGAGCCGGGGCGTTCTTCAGGGCTTCGTCTACCGGAAGAGACGGGGCCAGCTCGTCGTCGCGGAACACGTTCTGGACGGGGAGCGGGTGGGCGAGCGGCTCCACCCCCTCGGTGTCCAGCTGCTGGAGTTGCGCGACGTAGTCGAGGATGGCGGAGAGCTGGTGCTGCATCCGGGCGAGGTCGTCCTCGGCCAGCTCCAGCCGGGCGAGCTGGGCCACCTTCCGCACCTGATCCAGGGTGAGAGACATGGAGCTGACTCGTAGGGTGGGTCGGGGCTTTGCGAGGCCCACCGTCATCTCGTGGTCGGCCTCGAAAAGCCCCGACCCCTACGACCGGCGGGCGTCAGACCTGGACACTGGCGAACGGCTTGACCTTGACCGGCCGCTGGACCCGGCCACTGCGGATGCACTGGGCGCAAACCCGGCTCCGCTTGGTCTCGCCGTCCACGGCGACCTTGATGCGCTGGAGGTTCGGCTTGAACGTCCGCTTGCTGATCCCGGTGATCTTCTTCCCGACCCCGCCCAGGTACTTGGCCTTCCCGCGGTAAGTCTTCTGGTTGCCGATGACGGGCTTCTTCCCGCAGACCGCACACTGCATACCCATGACAGAAACCTCGTTATGCCGACGCCCGTGGTCGGGTCCGCGTGCAAAAGGAGAATAATTACTATACCGGCCCGGTGGGCACCGGCAAGGACGGCCCGCGGAAGATGATGCGACCCCCCAGCTGCCCGGCAACGCCGCCAAGGTGCCCCTCATGACTCCAGGTCCCTCGCCGACCAGCCCGTCAGGCCGTCTCCCGGTGGATTGTGAGTTCGCCGGTGGGTTGGCCGTTATCGGTTTGTTCGGTCTCGTGCCCTTCACCGCCGGCGGCCCGAACGGGGGGGTTGCGGTCGGCCTCGCCCTTGTCGGGTGCGCCGCCTCACACTTGTATTGGCATCCGTACCGGTTAGTCGGGGCCGCCGGCTACATGCTCTCGGCCGCCTTCCTGTTCCTCATAGTCGGGAACGTGATCGAGGAAGGGCGGCAGTGGTGTTTCGACATCGCGGCGGGTTTCTTATTCGCCGGGGTGGCCGCAACGGAGCGTGGATACGCGCGGTTCGTCGGTAAGCCGGTCTTCCGGGGATGGCCCGGGGCGCGATTCACCCTATTCGCGGTGGCCGTCGGGGCGTACGCCGTCGTGCGCCTCGGACTGATCGGATTTCCCTTCGACCTTCGCGACCGTCCCCTCCTCCCGGTCGTGGCCGCCGTCGTGGTCGGTGGGAGTGCGGTGTTCTGTTGGGTGCAGCTGTTCCGGCCCGCGGTCGAACTGCTCACCGAGCCGCCGCTCTGGGTGATGTACAACATCCGCGCCGTCGGGCCGGGGCTGGCGCAGGTCCCGGCCCGCGGGCCGTGTCTCGTCATCGCCAACCACGGCTGCTGGTTCGACCCGCTGTTCCTCGCCAAGGTCTTCCCCCGCCCGGTCACCCCGATGATGACCTCCCGGTTCTACGACCTGCCGGTGATGCGGTGGCTCATGCGTCGGGTGTTCCGCACCATCCGCGTCCCCGACCAGGTGATCAAGCAGGACGCCCCGGAGATCCGGGAGGCGGTCGCCGCGCTCGACCGCGGGGAGTGCGTGGTCATCTTCCCGGAGGGGTACTTGCGGCGGAGCGAGGAGAAGCCGTTGAAGCGGTTCGGCCGCGGGGTGTGGCAGATCCTGACCGCCCGGCCGGAGACGCCGGTGTTCACGTGCTGGATCGAGGGCGGGTGGGGGAGCTATTGCTCGTACTTCGACGGCAAGCCGACGAAGAACAAGAAGCCGGACCGCCGCCGGCGGATCGGGATCGGCGTGCCGGCCCCGGTGACGGTCGACCCGGTGACCCTGGAACACCACCTCCGCACCCGGCTCTTCCTGATGAACCGGGTCGCCGAGGCCCGCAAACTCCTCGGCCTGCCGGACCTACCGCTGTACGAACTACCGGGTCGGGCGGAGGGGAAAGAGGACGAGGAGGAGTGAGTGCGGTCGTCGCCACGGATCACGTCTCGTCGTCGGCCATTGGCGGGAAGAGCCCGGCCATCGGCACCGCGAAACCCGGTAGTACGCCGTCCGCAGTCAACATGTCTTGCCCGGTGAACACACGGATGGTCCCGAAGCTGCGATAGGCGTGGACGCAGCGAACGATGGGATACACGACCCACACGAGCGGGACACCGTGGGTGAGGTACTCGTGAACTTTCCCGATGGTCGTCTCGGCGAAATCGTCCGGCCCCTGCACCTCGATCACCAATTCCGGAACGACCGGATTGCCTTCACGGCCGTATTCCAGTGGACCGCGTGCTCGGAGACGTTCGATCGAGACGTACGACCCGGGCGGCCGACGAACGGTCGTTCCGCCGATCGGCACCTCGAAGGGCATGTTGATATAGGCATGGCCGCGAGTCCAGTTCCGGGAGTAGTCGCCAAGGTGTTCCACGAAACGGTGTGCAACTTCGCAGGAATAGACCGTGCGGAGCGGAAGCCAGATCTTTTTTCCGTTCACGATCTCGTACAGCCGATCGCTCTCGGGTACGTCTTCGAGCCGCACGTTAGGCATAACGGCCTCTCGGTATTCAGGTCACTCCGGCAGTGTGTGTTCGGTCAGGTATGTTACCATCCGCTCTCGGTCTTCGGGATCGATCACCAGCATGCCGTGCGCAACCAAGATCAACCGATAGCGCGATCCGATCTGGGCAAGTCCGTCCGCAATCCGGTCGGCCGTCGGCCGATCAACTTGCCTGTCCGACCACCACAGCGCGGTCAGTAGCCCATCGGCGAGCTCACCGTAGAAGCCCGCTTCGAAAGGTGAGCCTCCCGGCACCTTCCAGGCGAGACAGCCGATTGTGGGGAATGGAGGGCCGGTAAAGTCCTCGCAGGTCGTGACCCGGTCGGTCGGGGCGAGGATGCCGGTGAACACCTCCGTGATTGTCTCGGGGCGGATTGCCCGCAGGGATAACGGGACATTCGGGCCGGGAAGGATGAAAGGCGGGGTTGTCCAACCGAGGGGGCTGAACTTGGTGTCCTTGTGGTGCTCCGTGATGCGGTGGGCCAACTGTGCGTAGTGCTCCCGGTTCTCGGCCGGGACGACTTCGACCAGCGCCCATTCATCACCGGTGACGAAGAAATCCCCGTAGCCCACGACCGGCCGCCTTTCTCGTCCGCACGGCGTCGCCAGGATCTTCACCTACTCCCCGCAATCATACCATCCATCGGGCTGCTGGCGTTGGCGTAGAGCTTCTTCGGGATGCGGCCGGCGAGGTAGGCCAGCCGGCCGGCGTCGCAGGCGTACCGCATCGCCCACGCCATCCGTTCCGGGTCCGCCGCTCCCGCGATCGCCGTGTTCAACAGCACCCCGTCGCACCCCAACTCCATCGCCAGGGAGACGTCGCTCGCCGTCCCCACCCCGGCGTCCACGATCACCGGGTAGTCCGGGTCGCCGTCCTTCAGGTACTCCAGAATGATCCGGATGTTCGTCGGGTTCTGGACGCCCTGCCCGCTCCCGATCGGGCTCCCGGCCGGCATCACGCTCACCGCCCCGGCCTGCTTCAGCCGCCGGGCCAGGATCGGGTCGTCCGTCGTGTACACGAGCACCTGGAACCCCTCCTTCACCAGCTGTTCGGTCGCCCGGAGGGTGTCGATCGGGTCGGGCAGGAGCGTCTTCTTGTCCCCGAGACACTCCAGCTTCACCCAGTCGGCCCCCGGGTTCCCCAGGTTGGTGAGCAGCTCCCGGGCGAGCCTGGCGTGCCGGACCGCGTCCTCGGCCGAGAAGCACCCGGCCGTGTTCGGCAGGATCGTTAGCGTCTTCAGGTCGAGGAAGTCGAGCAGGCTCTTCCCCTCCTTGTCGATCAGCCGTTCCCGGCGGACGGCGACGGTCGTCACCTCGCACCCGCTCGCGCCCATGCACCGCCGCATCAGGTCGTAACTGCCGTACTTCCCCGTCCCGGTGAAGAGGCGGCTCTTGAACGTGAACTTCCCGACCGTCAACGGCTTGTCCGCCGGCGGACAAGCCTCCCCCGGCTCGCCGCCGCCGACGAGCGTGACGATCTCGACCGCGTCCCCGTCCCGGAGGCGGCGGGCCGGGTGTTCGGCCCGCGGGACCACGTCCCGGTTCACCTCGACCGCGAGCTTCGCCGGGTCTTTGGCCAGGGTCCGGATCAGGTCGGCGACGGTGAGCGGGTCGGGGAACGACCGCGGTTCCTCGTTCACGGTGATGGTCGGCATGGGTGGGTCTCGCGGGTCGGGGCAGACGTCCCGGGGTGTTTTTCGTCAACATACCGGAACCGCCCGGCGGAACGAAGGGGAGCGTCCTTCCATCCGCCCCGGCGGGTCGGTACAACACCCCCCGGATGCCCGTGCCGCGCCGACCACCCGGTACCCGCCGATGAGTAGTGCCGCCGACCCGACGGCCACGTTCCTCACCTCCCTCCGGACGACGAGTCTGCTCACCCCCGCGCAGGTCGAGGACGTCGCCGGGTGGGCCGCCCGGGTCCGGCCCGACGTCCCGGCGCTGGCCAAGGAGATCCACCGCCGGGGGTGGCTGACCGTCTACCAGATCAAGGAGATCGCCCGGGGCCGGGGGAAAGAGCTGGTCCTGGGCGACTACGTCCTGCTCGACCTCCTCGGGGAAGGCGGGATGGGGCGGGTGTTCAAGGCCCACAACTCCAGGCTCGGGCGGGACGAGGCCCTGAAGGTGATCCGGGCGGACAAGGTCAAACACCCGGCCGCCGAGGCCCGGTTCAAGCAGGAGACGGAGGCCCTCGGGCAGGTGAAGCACCCGAACGTGGTGACCGCGTTCGACGCCGGCCTGATCGGCGCCACCCACTTCGTGTCGATGGAGCTGATCGACGGGACCGACCTGACCCGGATCGTCCTCGACCGGGGCCCGCTCCCGCTCCCCGAGGCGTGCGAGGCCATCCGCCAGACCGCCCTCGGGCTGCACCACGCGTTCGAGCTGGGGATGGTCCACCGGGACATCAAGCCGTCGAACATCCTCGTCTCCCGCGACGGCCGGCAGGTGAAGCTGGTGGACCTCGGGCTGGCCCGGCTCCAGGAGCCGGTGGGGGAGGGCGGGAACCGGGTCACCCAGGAGGGGTTCGTGATCGGGACGCCCGACTTCCTGGCCCCCGAACAGGCCCGCAACCCCGGGGCGGTGGACATCCGGGCGGACCTCTACGCCCTCGGCGCGACCCTGTACTACGTCCTCACCGCGAAGGTGCCCTACGACGGGGCGAACGCGACCGAGAAGCTGCTGAAGCACTACACCGACCCGCCGCCCGCCCTCCGCCCGCACCGCCCGGACGCCCCCCCGCAGGTCGAACAGATCATCCACTGGTGCATGGCGAAGCGGCCGGAAGACCGGCCGCAGACGCCGCTCCAGCTCGCCCTCGCGCTCCAGCCGTTCTGCCCGCCGACCGGGGCCGGCGCGGGACCGGCGGGCGGCGCGTTTGTCCCGCCCGGTGGCTACATGCCGGGTACGCCCATCGCGCCGGGTGCTTACCCGCCGGGCGTCCCCACCCCGACCGCGTATGGATATCCGGCCCCGCCGGGCTACCCGCCCGCCCCGGCCGCGGACCCGAACCCGAGCAGCCAGACGTTCAAGCTTCCCGCCCAGACGAACGACGCCGACCCGATCCGCCGTCGCGCGGAGCACCGGTTCCCGGTCGGCCTCCTGCTGGTCGGGATCGGCGGGCTGCTCCTGCTCGGCATTTTCGCGTACGCCGCCTACCGGACCTTCCTCGGCGGCCGCACCCCGCCGGTCGAGCCGTTCACCAACACGGTTGGGATGAAGATGGTGAAGATCGACGGGGGCACGTTCCGGATGGGCTCCCCGCCGGCCGAGGTCGGGCGGGGGTCGGACGACGAGGGGCCGGCCCACGAGGTCACGATCCGCGGGCCGTTCCTGATGTCCGCGACCGAGGTCACGCACACCCAGTACATGCGGATCATGGGCGCAGCTCCCCCCCAGTCGGTGGTGATCAAGCGGGCGGCGAACCCGACCGAGCACCCGGTGGAGTCGGTGTCGTACGAGGAGGCGCTGGACTTTTGCCGGCGGCTGACGGAGAAGGAGCGGGACCAGACCTACGCCCAGCCGAAATGGGCGTACCGGCTGCCGACCGAGGCCGAGTGGGAGTACGCCTGCCGGGCCGGGACCGACACGCCGTTCTCGACGGGGTCAACCCTGATCAACCTCAAACAGGCCCTGTACACGCCGACGGGAGACGACAAGGAGATCACCCTGGAAGGCGGAAGTACGCCGGGCACGGGGATCGAGGGCATGCCGGGGCGGGTCGCCCGGTTCGACCCGCCGAACCGGTGGGGCCTGTACGACATGCACGGGAACGTGGCCGAGTGGTGCCTGGACTGGTACAAGCCGGGCTACCCGGGGGACGGCCCGCGGGACCACCCGCTCGGCCCCGCGACCGGGAGCCGGCGGGTGGTCCGGGGCGGGTCGTACAAGGACCCGGCGTCCGCCTGCCGAGCCGCGGCCCGGGCCTTCGCCAGCCCGGGCGACCGGAAGGAGACCATCGGGTTCCGGGTGGTGTACGCGCCGGTGTTGAAGTAGCCCCGGGGCTGGTTGCGGGGGCGATCGGTTTCCGCCCGCCTGGCCGCCACGATTGCCCAGGGCTCACGCCCTGGGCTACTATCTGGCGGCCCCTTTGGGGCCTTCCATACCGGGAACGCGCCGACCGGTTCCGCCCCTCTAACCCCTGTCCCCTGTCCCCTGCTACTGCCGCGGCTTCGCCTCCTTGATCGCCTTGATCGCGTCCGCGGACAGTTTCGCCCAGTACTCCTTCTCCTTCTCCTTGCTCGGGAAGTACTTCTTCTCGTCCTCCTTGCCCTCGCGCTCCTTGGGCAGCTTTTCGATCAACGGGACCGCCGGCTTGGCGGCCTGGCCCATTGCCACCAGGGTGCTCACCGCCGCGGACGCCACGGTCGCGTCATCGTCCAGCATCCCCCGGCACACGTCGTCGAGCTTCCTCGCCGCCCCTTCGCCCATGAACCCGAGGGCGCTCAGGGCCATGAGCTTCGGCCCGGTGTCCCGCCCGACGATGTACTTCGCGATCCCGGTCATGTTCTCGTCGTTGATCTCCTTCGGGTCGAGCCGCATCAGCGCCAGCCGGGCGAAGATCTCGACCTGCCTGTCCCGCTCGACCAGCCCGGTCGGCGACTCCTTTTCCTTATCCCCGGGCTCGGCCTTGTAGGGCCCGAGCCGCCGCTTGATCGCCGCGACGTACGTGGCGACCAGCTTGTCGTCCACCTTCGGGATTTGGGCCGGGTTCTTGATGTTCTTCAAAAGCGGGGCGCCCGCCTCGCGGGGCAGATACGGCGGGCCGAGCATGACGAGCGACTGGTACGCCTCCAGTCGGACCGCGGCGCTTTTGTCCTGGATCAGGACGGTCGTCAGGCAGTGCAGGACCCGGGGGCTCGGGCCGGCGTGCTCGTGGATCCCGATCCAGCCGAGGGTGTTGGCGATCGACCGCCGGGTCTCGTAGGCCGGGTCCCGCGTCATGTTCTCGCCGACCAGATACCCGATCGCGGTCTCGGCCTTCGCCCCGAACTTCGCCAGGGTCTGGATCGCGTGCAACCGGGTCGACCCGCCGACCACCCCCTTGTCGGCGGCGGTGAACAGGATCCGGATCGCCTCCCGGGTGTCGGTGTCGGTGTCGAACCCGAGCACCCCCGCGGCCTCGAACGCGGCGGCCCGGACGCCCGGGTCCTTTTCGTTCGACCCGTCCATGTGCCAGAGGATCAACTTCCCGGCGGCCTTCTGGGCGGTAGGGCCGAACCCGGGCAGGGCCCGCAGGGCCATCTCCCGGATGGCCGGGTCCGCGTCGCCCGCCTCCCGGATGAACTCGGACATCGGCTTCCCGTTGACCGCGGTCGGCCACTCCGGCCCCTTGGTCGGGTCCTTCGGCATCGGGTTGGGCTGTGGGGAGGGAGGCGTCGGGTCGGGTGGCGGGGCGGGGGTGAGCGGGGCAGGGGCTTGCGGGCTGAGTGAGGGCGGAACGGCGGGCACGGGCGAGGGGGTCGACGGCAGCCCGGCTACAGTGGCCGGGGGCACCGGCACCGGCTGCGAGCTACCAGGTCGCGGCCAGCTCGGGACACCCGGCGGCGGCTCGGAACTGGGCGGGGTGGGCGAGGGGGTGGGCCGGGGGGTGGCCGGGGGCGGGGTAGGCGCCGGGCCCGGGGCTTGGGCCACCGCCTGTTCGGAATCGGCGTCGGACTTCACCTTTCGACCGCAGCCGGTGAGACCGGCTGCGACGATCAATCCGGCGAGCAGGAGGGCGGCGGGTCGGGCACGGCGCATGAAGGCTCCTCGGCAACCTTTTCCCCTTCTGGGTATAACACCCAGCATATCAGCGGCGTTGGCCGGGACGCAATCGCACCCCGCCGGCGGCCCGGCTCGGTTCGCCGCATTCCGCTGGCATGCCGACCCGGCCGTGAATTAGGATCGATCTTTCGACGGGGCCGTTCCCCCGTACACCCGGAGATGGATGATGGCGATCGAGTTCGTGTGTCCGACGTGCCGGGGGACATTACGGGTGGCGGCCGACGCGGCCGGGCGGGTCGTACGCTGCGGCAACTGTCAGACCACGCTCCGCGTCCCCTCGCCCCCGGCCGGCCCCGACCCGGGCGCCCCGGCCCCGACCAGTCCGCCCGCCCCGCCGGCCGACCCCGGGCGGCCCGACCGG
>JAQGHQ010000211.1 GCA_028288765.1 Gemmataceae bacterium
GGGGTTTTTTGACTCATGGGAAGGCTCCGCGAGATGGGTTTCCCATTACCGTAGTGACTACCGTTGACTGTCACCTGGGTGACTACCTTTGGGTGTCATCTGTCCCAGAGCCGTGGACATGCCACCCGATGCGTGCCCAAGCTGTGGACGGGCCATCCGGCCGACCTATTCCTCCGTGTCTTTTCGCTTCCACGCCCAGAGCAGGTTGGCGAAGTCGTCCCGCCACACCGGGCCGCGGGGCGGGCCGCGGACCGGCTCCCAGTACGGCCCGCGGGCCATCGGCCCCAGGTCCGTCTCGGTCCGGGCCAGGACCATCCACTGCGACACCTCCTTCCCGTCCTCCGCCCCCTTGACCGGGTGGTCGTGCCGGTACCGGGCCGCGAGGGGCGGGTCGTGGTCGGCGGCCAGGCGGTTGACGAGCGGGGGCAGGTCGAGATGGGCGTTCGACACGTGGACCGCCAGCACCCCGGCCGGGGCCAGCTTCTGCACGTACAGCCGGACCGCCTCGCGGGTCAACAGGTGGACCGGGATCGAGTCCGAGCTGAAGGCGTCGAGGATGATCACGTCGAACTCCCCGTCCGGGGCCCGGGTCAGCTGCCGGCGGGCGTCGCCGAGGACGACGTCGCACTTCGCCGCCCGACAGGTCGACAGGAACGTGAAGAACCGCGGGTCGTGGGCGATCCGGACGACCGCCGGGTCGATCTCGTAGAAGGTCCACTCCTGCCCCGGCTTCGCGTACGCCGCCACCGACCCGATCCCGAGCCCGACCACCGCCACTCGCCGCACCCGGTCCGCCGGGAGGGATCGGAAGAGCGACCCGACCGGCCCCTTCTCGTGGTAGTACGTCAGCGGCCTGGGCGGGCCGGGCTCGTCCGCCCGCTGCTGGCCGTGCAGGGTGGTCCCGTGGATCAGGTTGACGAACCGCCCGTCCGCGGACCGCGTCACCCGCACCACCCCGAAGAAGTTCCGCTCCATGTGCAGGGTGGCGCCGAGCTGCCCGGGGTCGAGCGTGCCGGCGGCGAGCAGGGCCGCGAGCGCCAAGGCGTACCGGGCCGGCCTGCGGACCAGGGCGAACGCGGCGACGGCCGGGAGCCCGAACATCAGCCCGCCCCGGAGAAGCCGGGCCGGCATCGCGTCCGGCGCGTTCGGCTCCGGGGGCAGGCTGACCAGCCTGGGGACGGCCAGCACCAGCCCGACCGCCAGCCCGAGCAGGACCAGCACCAGGGCCACGTCCCCGGCCCGCAGCGGGGGGCCGGGGTCGGCCTCCTCCGACCGCGGCCGGACCAGGGCGGCCAGCGCCAGGGCGAGTGGGTACTCGACCATCCCGACGCGGTGGAACACGACCGGGGCGACGAGGGCGTTCGCCATCCCCCCGAGCACCCCGCCGAGCGACATCCACAGGTAAAACGCCGTCAACTGCTCGGGCGGCGGCCGGTCTTTCGCCAGCTCCCCGTGGCACACGAGGCACACCCCGAAGAACGCGGCCAGGTGCAGCCCGGCGATCAGCCCGAGCGGGTTGACCGCGCCGGTCAGGAGCGAAAGGACGACGAACAGGAGGAGCATCGGGGTGACCCGGCCGACGGCCCGGTGGACCGGGTCCGGCCAGCGGGCGAACACCACGATGAAGCTGACGAGGTACAGGGCGAGCGGGACGACCCACAGGAGCGGGACCGGGGCGAGGTCGGTGGAGACGTGGGTGGTCACCCCGAGCATCAGGCTCGACGGGAGGGCCGCCAGCCCGACCCACCTCGCAATGCGGATTGCGGATTGCGGATTGCGGAATTCAGGACCGGCAGTTTTCTCCGCGTTGCGCGTTCTCAGGTCTGGTGCCGGGTTTTTATCTTCGTTCTGCATTCCGCATTCCGCATTCCGCGTTCGAAGGACTGTCAGGGCGCATACCAGAACCAGCGCCAGGTACGCGAGCACGCCGCCCGCCCAGGCCCACCGCTGGACGGCCAGGGTGAATTCGGGCCGGGGCTCGACCAGGAGCGGGTACGCGAGCAGCCCGAGCAGGCTGCCGGCATTGCTCGCGGCGTAGAGGAAGTACGGGTCTTTGGCCGCCGGGTGGCCGGTGGCGGCGAACCACCGCTGCAACAGCGGCGAGGTGGTGGACAGGACGAAGAACGGCACCCCGACGGCGGCGGCGAGCAGGGTCACGACCCCGGCGATGGGGTAGTCCTGGTCGGCCGGGACGAGCGAGCTGAAGACCGGGACGGGCGAGCCGGTGGCGGCGGCGGCGATCTTGAAGGCGAGCAGGACGACGACGAGGAGGGCGAGGTGGAGCCCAGCCTGGCGGCGGACCCCGAGCTGCGTGATGGACCGGTGGGCGTACAGGTAGCCGCCGAGGAGCACCGCCTGGAAGAACACCATGCACGCGTTCCACACGCCCGGGGTGCCGCCGACGAGCGGGAGCAGGAGCTTCCCGACGAGCGGCTGGACGAGGAACAGGAGCGTGGCGCCGACGAACAGCGTGACGGCGTACAGGGCTGGCAGCAACGCGACCTCCGCGGGGCGCGACCCCCGTAGCGGTAGCGGGGAGGGACACCGGCCGTTCTTACAGGATGGGGAAGCGGTGCCGGTCGGGCAAGGGGATAGTCGGGGCCGACGGCGAAAGGGGTAGCGATTGTAACGAGGGGGCGGGCCGACCACAACTCACCCCTCGCCGATCCCGGTCCCGCACGGGGCGTCGTAACGGGAAGAACGAGGCGGCGGATCGGTCACCCTTCCTGGACGGCGTAGGCGACCCGATCGGCCGCCCACAGCCCCGCCCGGATCACGGGGATCGACAGGAACTGGATGAGGTCCCAGATGGTATCGATCCGGGTGAACGCCAGGCCGAGAGAGTTCCACACGTCGCCCGGGCTGAGGACCGCCGGCACCACCGCCGCCATCCCCTTCAGGGTCACCGCCGCCCCGGCGGTCACCGCCACGAGCCACAGCTTCGTGCCCCGCGGCCGGACCGCGAGGTTCAGTTCCCCCTGTTGCGGCCCGTCGGGCGTCGTCACGTCGAAGTGGAGCGTGACCGGCGTGGTGAGAAGCGTGTTCGACACCACCACCAGCTGGAACGCCCAGGTCCCGGCGTCGGCCGGGATGTCGGTCACCTCGACGGACCCGGACAGCCCGCGGAGGCGGACGTTCGCGGCCTGCGGGTGCGCCGGGCGGATCTCCGCGCGGTACTTCGTCCCGCCGCCGTACACCGTGTACACGGCCGCCGCCGGCGGCACGAGGTCGCCCGCCTCGTCCATCGTCCGCAGCCGGACTTCCGCCCGGGTGAGCTTCCGGGGTTCCAGGAACCGGTACATCGGGGCGGTCGCGACATCCCGGACGGGCGGGACCGGGACCCGGACCACCACCGGCCCGACCCGCAGGCCGCCGACCGCCGCGTCCAGCGTCAGGTCCACGACCCCCGCGTCGAGGACCGTCGTCAGCTTGATCTCGTCGCCCGCCGCGAACGCCGGCCGCCGCCGCTCGGACACCCCCATCCGCACCGCGTCCGCCGGGCCGACGACGAGCCGGAGGTCGTCGAACCGGGTGGTGCCGGTGTGGGTGAGGGTGAGATCCACCTTCGTGCCGAGTTCGTAGGCGCAGATGGATTCGGCCGTCACCCGCACCTCCCCGGCCAGGGACGGCACCACGCGGACCGGCGGCATCGGGACGCGGGGGCGGGCGGTCTCCTTGTCCCTCCCGACCTGCACGAAAAACAGCGGCTCCCGGTACAGCCCCGGGACGTGGAACCGGGCGACCACCGCGCACCGGTAGACCTCGCCCGGCTGGAGGACGAGGTCCCGCTCGAACAGGTCCGCGTCCAGTTCGGCCGCCCGGGTGTCCCGCGAGGCGATGTTCCGGAGCTCGGCCGGTTTCCCGTCGGCCGGGCAGCGGATGACCAGATGAAGCGGCACCGGGTCGTCGACCGGCACGCGGTCGGGCGGGTTGAGCAGCTCGATCTGGATCGGGTCGGCAGGCATGGCGGCACCCGGGGCGGTCAGGAGACGTCCGGCTCGTCCGGGATGGCGCCGGACTTGATCGCGGTCACCCGGTCCCGGGCGTGGTCGAACAGCTCCCCGAGGTAGCAGTTCGCTACCGCGGCGTGAATCACCTTCCAGGCCGCGGGCCAGGTGCCCTTCGCCTCGTACCCGGACCGCTTGTCGAGCAGGTGGAGCGCCGCCCGCAGCCGGGCCTCGGCCTCCGGCGGGACGAGCCGACCGAACATCTGGTCTGGTCGATCGTGCTGGGGTTTGAACGGCTTCGCTCGGACCATCCAGACCGAGTACCTTGCCTTCGACCGACGAGCCAGAAATTCCCGGCAGCTGGGGACGTGAGAGTTGAAGGTATAGCCGAACCGGACGAGATAGACGCGGACCCACGCGCCGGACGCGACCGGGTCGGCGAAGTCGAGCCGGAGCGCCGGCAGGTCGCCCGCCGAGTCCTCGGTGATCGAGTTGAGCCGCACCCCGCCGTACTCAGCCGCCAACTGGTCGACCAGCGGCCCGACGAGCTTCCGCACCGTGTCCAGGTGGGCCTCGGTGTACTCGTACTCGGTCTGCCCTTCCACCGCCGCGGTCTGCTCGTTCAGCACGAACTCGAAGTCGTACCCCGGCTCGATGACGGTGAGTTTCATCGCGGCGTGGAACGCCTCGTCGAACGCCTCGAGCGCACCCCGGACCGGTCGCAGGCCGCCGAGCTCGACGACCCGCTCCGCCCCGAACGGGAGGTACGGGTCGTCCAGTTCGCGGTACACCCCCTGCAACACGGGATCGTCGGCCAGCCACCCGTCCAGCCGGGTGCGATAAAGATCGCGGACCTCTTCCGCGGAGGGCTGCCGGAGCACGAACCGCTCGTCCTTGCGGATCCGGTCCTTGAACTGCCGTTCCATCTTCGGGTGGAGTTCGTTCCGCAGCCCGAGCGTCATCGTGAACAGCACCAGCACGTTCGGCAGCGTGTTGTACAGCTCCGCGAGGTGGGCGAAGAAGTGGTTCCAGTCCTCCAGCGTGTCGAACAGCTCGGCCCGGCCCTCGGCCTGGTCGAACACCAGCAGGAACACCAGCGGCCGGCACTCGTCGCCGTCCGCCGACAGCCGTTTCGACAGGTCCGGGCTGAATAGGTGGACGAGCAGCTTGATGGCGTCCGCGACCGCGTACCGCCGGGTCAGGTCGTCGGCCACCCCGAGCCGCCGGGCCCAGTACCCGTCGTCCGTCTTGCGGCGGAACCAGTGGAGCACCCGTTCACGGGTCCCGACCCCGGCGTCCGTCTCGTCGGGGAACAGGTAGGTCAGCAGCACCCGCAGGGCGTACCGGTGGACCAGGTTCCCGGAGTCGGCGAGGAAGCGGGTACACACCTCGTCGCTGAACCGGGCGAAGTCGAGGAGCCGGAACACCGCGGGGTCGCGGGCGGCGGTCAGCTTTTCGACCGTCTCGTAGCCGGCCCCCCGGCGGCCGATGATCCGCCCGAGCAGGCCCCGCCGCCGCCGGGCCGTACACCGTTTGAGCGCGGTCCGGTTCTCGAGCAGCTGGCCGACCGCCCGGAACCCGATCGCCCGGACCCGGTCGAGCAGGAGGTGGCCGTCGGCCGACGGGGCGGGGGCCGTGAGCGCCTGGATCATCCAGTCGAGCAGGCACGGCTGGAACTCGTCGACCGACCAGTGGTTCGCCCCGCCGACGAACACGTACCCGTGTTCGGCCGCCATCTCGGCCCGCGCGAAGTGGAGCAGGATGTGACTCTTTCCGGCCCCGGCTTCGCCGGCCAACAGCACGACCTGGGACCGCTGGTGGTCCCGGACGGCGTGGACGAGCTGCGCGATATGATCGCGGACCTCGGCGTGGAGCCCGGACAGGTCGGACCGACTGATGTCGCCGTGCGCCGTGGCCACCCGGTCCGTGAACGGGGAGTGATTCTCCCCGCCGGGCCGGAGCGTCCGCAGCTTGAACGCGCGCAACAACGACAGCCGACGGAGTTCCGGGCTGAGGACGTCGGGCGGGATCATGTCAGTCGTTCCGGGTTCCAGGTTCCGGGTTGAGAACGTGGGGTTGGTGAAGTCATCTCGTTTCCCGAGTCGAAACCCGAGAACCGGCCGAACAACCCGGACCCCGGAGTGGCACGGGCCGCCACGGAGGGCGGCCCCCTCCGTGGCGGCCCGCCAGCGACCGCGGGTTTCAACCGAGCAATGCTGCCTCACTTCCAGACCACGAAGTACAGCAACCGACATCCGTGGTGGATCGCCAGCTCCGGTTCCTTCGCGCGCTGGACTTCGTTGATGGCCTGGAGTTCGACGCCGTGGTCGTGCTGGAGCGATTGCAGTTCGCGATGGAACTGGTGGACCGTCAGTCCGGGAAGGACCCGGGCCGCCTCGTGGAACAGCCGCGGGATTTCGACCACCTTGTCCTGGAACTCGACGTCGAGGCACAGCTCGTCGTAGGCGTCCTTCAGGCCCTTGCGGATCTTCTCCGAGGTGAGTTCGTGTGGGTGAGGCGGTTTTACCACCGCGTCCGGTTCAGGGGCGGGTGGGGGCGTCGGGCGGTCCACCAGCGCCGCCCGGAGCCGGTGCAGGATCTGGTCGATCGTGACCCCGGAGACGGCCTTGATGACCTTGTCCGCCGCGGCCACCAGCCCGGCGAATGCCTTTTTCCCCGGGTCGACATTGAGGAAGTGAAGCGGGTCCTGCTTCTCCCGGCCGTAGAGCGGCGTCTTCCCCTTCGCCGGCGCGTGCTCGTGGAGCTGACCGGCGCCGATCAGTTCGGCGGCGACGGACCCGACGAACTCCTTGTCCGCCTTCGTCGTCCCGACCACCGCCTTGACGAGATCCTTGAGCGGCAGGGGAGCTTCGGCGGCGGCGAGCAGGGCCTCGGTCACTGCCGGCTTGTCGTTCGGATGCCGGTACTCTTTCGTCCCGAGCAGCTGGGGACCGTTCGGCTTCTTCGGAGGGTGCTCGAACAGCGTGGCCCCGGCTATCAGGTCTCGCAGTACCGTCTCCACGAACCCGGCATCCGCGCCCTTGGCCACCGCCCCGGCCTTCTTTTTCAAGTCGGCAAGTGGTGCCGGGGTCGCGGCCAGCCGGAGAGCCTCTTCCCGGATCGCGTGCTTCTCGTCCCGGGACCAGTACCGGGTCTCGCCTTCCTTACCCGACGGGTACACGAAGGCCCGGCCGTCCCGGACCTCCTCATCCAGGAGGCGACGGATTTCGACCTCGAAATCCGACGCCGATTGCTTCTTCGCCTTCGTCAGTCCCTTTTTCACCTCGGCGAACTTTAGCGGGGCGGGGGCAGTCCCCAGCTTCGTGCGGATTCCTTCGGTGAGTGTCAGCGGGGCGGCGTCGGGAGTCGTGTGAGGGGGAGCTTCACCCTCGGAATGGGCGTGGGGTGCGGTGGTGGTGTCGGGGTCGGTCATCTGATTGCCTCCGGTGTCCAAGGTACCGGAGGAGTGTAGCCGAACAGGGCCCGACCCTCAACCCGCTAACCGATCGGGCGGACCGGTCGCCGCTCTTGTAAAGGTGATTTTCGCACATATCCCGCTCGCCACGCCGACTTCTCCCGGGCGCTCCCCTGTCTCCTCGTTCCCCCATTCCCGCGGGCTGGGCTTTGCATGACCCACATCGTCACACCGTGTCGGGTATCCTTGGTTTTGCGGGTCCCGAAGGGGCCGGTTTGTTCGTGGCACCGGTCTCCAGACCGGTGCAGGCACCCCCCTCAGAGGCCGGCGTCTTTCTCTACCCGCCACGGTTCCCGACCGGAGTACCTGCACCGGTCTGGAGACCGGTGCCACGGGGGAGTCGGCCCCTTCGGGGCCTGAAAGACCAAGGGCAGATCCTTCTGGGTAATGCATAGCGATCCTGCGTAGGGACGAGGGGAGAGGGGGGCACCGGGGCGTTCCGTGCTGCGGTCTTCAGCCCGTCGGGCTGGGACAGCATAGCCCAGGGCAACGCCTGGGGAGCGCTGGCAGGGTCGTGGCGACCGGACGGTCGGGCCTCGCCCGCGATCACTCCTGCTCCTCGTCCCAGTCGACGTACTGCGGCGGGCTCTCCCCGACCCGATCGGTCACCCGGGGGTACTTCCCCACGGGCGGGCCGGGGTCGATCGCTACCACGCCGATCTGGTGGTGCCAGTCGTCCCCGAAGTCGAACCAGTATCCGAACTGCCGGCCGACCTTCAGTCCGATGTCATCAATGGTCGTCTGGTCGACCGTCCCCGCGACCGGCGGGCCGCCCTCCAGTTCGGCGTCCACCGGCAGGACGTACCGCGGGCCCTTGGGGTCCATCGGGCCCTTCCCGAACTGGAACTCGTACATGTGCTCCTCGTCCCGGTCGAAGGCGTCGAAGATCGCCTCGTGGAGGTCCTCCAGGGTCTGGTCCCCGCGGATCTGGATGGTCCGGATCACGGACCGGTTCTTCTTCGCGAACTTCTCGGTGACCGGACCGCTCAGCAGCGACACGTCGAGGGTATAGACCGGCACCGCCCCCGCGGCGGCTGTCCGCTGCCCGGGCCGGGAGCCCTTGGGTTGCCTGGCTCTCGTCTTCCGGGCCCGGGGCCGATCGCCGCCGCCGTCTTCCGCCTCCGGGCCGATCCCTCCCGGCCCGCCGTCGGCCGGGATGTAGGGGATCAGCCCGCGGCGGAACGCCTCCTCCTGGGCCCCCCGGGGGGCGAGACGGATGTCCGTGAGGAGCCCGTTCACCGAGAGGATCCAGGTCAGCGGGTTCTTCTCGACCGACTCCCGGGTGCTGTACCGCGGGTCCCACCGGTCGATCCGGAGCGCGCCCCGGATCGCCCTCCACTTGTTATGGAGGGTGGCCGGCGACACCCCGATCTTGCGGGCCATCTCCTCGGTCGTCATGTGGAACGGCCGGGACGGGTCGCCGAGGAAGTTGACGAACCCGACCGCGGCGACGACCCCGGCCGCCCACCCGGCCGCCTTCCCGGACGTGACCGGCAGCCCCTTCTTGCAGGCGTCCGCGGTGAGGGCCCGGCAGAGGTCCCGGAACTCGGGAGTCAGGTGCGCATCGCAGAAGGCGTCGGTGAGCGCCACGATCTCGGAGAAGCGGGGGCGCAGCTTCTCAGGTACCCGGGCCAGATGCTTGTCCATCGGGTCCCCTCCTCCGCCGCTGGCGGGCCGCGGCGGGTCGACCATCACGACCGGGTGTCGCGGGGGATCGCCGCCCCCGTCCGGCACAGGGGGTAAGCCACCCGGATCATTTTACCCGAACGCGGCAGGCGTGCGGCACCCGCGGTCCGGGGGAGTGCCGAACGGGCGCGACCGGTCGGGCCCGCGAGTCCGACCGCTCCCCGGGGTGTCCCCGCGGGGCGGGGTTACGGGTCGAGCCGAACGCCGCTCAGGGGGTGTTGGGTGACCGCCTCCCAGGCCAGGTCTTGCAGGAGGCGGTTGAGTTTCTCCTCCTGGTCCCCGAGTTTGGCCCGCTTCAGCACGTCGGGCACGGGCAACCCGACCGGGCTTTTGCGGTAGATCACCGCGTAGTTGCAGTAGGCGACCAGCACTTGCAGGGGGGGCGTTCCGTGGCCGAGGGCGTCGGTGAACAGGGCCTCCTGCGTGCTCAGCCCCGGCGCCTTCCCGGCGACGATCTTCTCCCGCAGCGCGATCACGGCCTGCGGCGCCGGCACCACGAACAACACCGTCTTGCCGTGCTTCTTGTTCAGCTCCCGGATGTGGGCGTCGATGCTCCCGAAATAGACCGCGTGCCGTTTCCGCAGCTCCTCGGGCGTGATCGCGTTGTGGTCGACCTTCTCGGGCCGCCGGGTGGTCGGCTCGTAAACGTCCCACCGCAGCCAGATGGGCTGAACGCAGATGCGGATGTCCTTGTTGTGCTCCAGCGCCAGGGTGGTGAACTTTTCGACGCCCTCGTCGGGGAGGAAGATCGGCGAGAGGGTCAGCACGTCCACCTTCCCGGTCTTGAGTGCGTCCTTGGCCTTGTTCTTCTCGTCGGCGACGTCCCAGTGCTGGATGACCCGCGAGCCGCCGATCGAGGACACGCCGATCTGGGTGTGATCCGGGATCTCGGCCTTCCTGGCGAGATCGGTCATGATGCCCGGCACCCACACGTGGAAGCTGTGCCCGCAGGTGAAGACCCGCTGGCCCTTCTTGATCGGCTCGGCCGGGGTCTCGGTCTTCTTCTCCCGCCCGCCGGCCGGCGGCAGGAACGCAGAACCGAGTACCCCCAGGGTGGTAACGAGGACCGCCCACGGGAACCGAGTTCGGATACGGGTAACCATCGAACGGACTCCTTGAAATGGGATCTCAGGCACGGACCCGATGAGGCGGTCGCATTGCGTTTGGCCGGAGTGGGCGTGGACATCGGCCGGGTGGCATGTCCACGGCTTGGCGTGGACATGTGAGCGCCACAAAGAACCGATCAAGACCAGGGATA
>JAQGHQ010000212.1 GCA_028288765.1 Gemmataceae bacterium
ACGGATGACCCGCCGGCGGCGGTCGCGAAGTGGGTCGCCGAGTACAAGATCGGCGTCCCCGTCTACCTCGATCCGAAGCGGGCGGCCGTGGCCGCGGTCGGAGCGAAGGTCACCCCGGAGGCGGCCGTGCTCGACGCCGAGGGCGTGCTCCGGTACCGCGGGCGGATCGACGACGGGTACTCCGCCCGCCTCAAGAAGAACCCGGCCGTCACGTCGTTCGACCTGAAGGACGCCCTCGCCGCCGTGCTCGCCGGGAAGCCCGTCCGCACCCCGACGACCACCGCCGTTGGTTGCCCGATCGACACCGACACCGCCTCGGTGGTGAAGGGGGAAGTGACCTATCACAAGGACGTCGCGCCGATCCTTCAGAAGCACTGCCAGGGGTGCCACCGGCCGGGGGAGGTCGGGCCGTTCCCACTGACGACCTACAAGCAGGCCCGGCGCTGGGCGGCGGACATCAAGACCTTCACGGCATCCCGAGAAATGCCGCCGTGGATGCCGGCCGCCGGCCTGCGGATGAGGGGCGAGCGGAAGCTCGCTGAGGGCGAAATCAGCACCCTCGCGAAGTGGGAGGAAGCCGGCTGCCCGGAGGGGGATGCCGGGGACGCCCCGCCGCCGGTCCAGTACCCCGACGGCTGGCGGCTCGGAAAGCCGGACCTGGTCCTGAGCCCGAGCGAAGACTTCCACCTCGGGCCGACCGGCAAGGACGTGTTCCGGTGTTTCGTCATGCCCACTGGTCTGGCCGAGCACCAGTGGGTCGTCGGGTACGACGTGAGGCCGGGGAACCCGCGGGTCGTCCACCACACCCTTCACTTCTTCGACGGCACCGGGCAGGGCCGGGAGCTGGAGCGGAAACAGCAGTTGAAGGAGAAGGGGACGGACGCGGCCGACCGCGGGCCGGGATACCCGGTGAGCATGGGGGTGGGGTTCGCCGTCGCCCCGACCACCCGGGGTGACGTGCCGCGGTTCGGCGGGGTCGGCGGGTGGGCCCCCGGCCAGGTGCCGCACTTCCTCCCGACCGGGGCCGGGTGGCGCCTGCCGAAAGGCTCCGACTTCCTCATCCAGGCGCACTACCACCGCGACGGTAAGCCCGGCACCGACCGCACCCAGGTCGGTCTGTACTTCGCCAAAGGCCCGATCGACCAGCCGTGGCAGACGATCGTCGTCGACGGCATGAAGCCGGGGGAAACGATCCCGGCCGGGGAGACGGCGCACGTCTCCCGCGGGGCGCTTTACCTCCGGACCGACGCCATCCTGCACAGCGTGTTGCCGCACATGCACCTGCTCGGCAGGCGGGTGAAAGTGACCATGACCCCGCCCGGCGGGAAGCCGGTGGTGCTGGTGGAAATCCCGGCCTGGGACTACCGGTGGCAGGAAACTTACTGGTTCCGTGAGCCGGTCGCCGCGGCGGCCGGGACCAGGCTGGAGATCGAGGCCGTGTTCGACAACTCCGTTGGTAACCCGAACAACCCGACCAATCCGCCGCGGGAGGTCAAGGTCGGGGAGCAGACGACGGACGAGATGCTGTTCGGGTTCATCGGCGCGACGAGCACCAAGACGCCGTGGGAGAAGATCCGGACGTCTGGTTTCCCGCCGCCCGAACTGGGGGCGGTGGCGGCCCCCATGAAGGGGGAGCTGACCCCGGTGCTGGAACGACGGCTGGGGGTTTGGGACAACGCGGTCGTGATCCGCCCGCTCCTGGGAGAGGAGACCAGGCTGAGCACAACGGATACGGTCGAGAAGGCGTTCGGAGGGACGTTCCTGCACTTCCGGTCGGTCCGCCAGGGGGACGCGAACGACCTGACCCAGCTGGTGACGCACGACCCCGCCCGGCAGGTGTACCGGATGTGGACGGACAGCGCCCAGGGGGCGGTGGTCGCGTGGGAGGGAACGTGGGACGAGAAGGCCGAGACGTTGACGTGGAAGGCGAACCTCCAGACCGGGCTGACGGGCGTGATGAAGTGGAAGTTCGTCGGCGACGACCGGATGGAACTCGAGCTGGCGGTGAGGTCCGGGTTCGCGCCGGTTATGACCCTGAACAGTACGATGACCCGGAAGAAATAGTGGTGAGTGGATGAGTGATGCCGGATGAGCCGAGGAGGAAGTTTGATGGCGTTGACGATCGAAGTCGAGCAGGAAGACGACGGCCGATGGCTGGCGGAAGTCCCCGACCTGCCCGGTGTGATGGTCTACGGGCAGACGCGTCAAGAAGCCGTCGACCGGGTTCAGGCCCTGTCGCTACGAGTGCTGGCCGACCGGCTCGACCACGGCGAATCACTGCCCCAACTCGCGGCTGTCTTCGCGGTGGTCCCGTGAGCCAGTGGCCCTCTGCCAAAGGCCGGAAAGTGCTCGCGGCCCTTCTCGGGATCGGATGGGGCATGAAGCGTCAGTCCGGTTCTCACCGGATCTTGGAACGGATCGGGTGGCCGGACTATGTATACTCGTTCCGGGATGACGAGGAAATTGGTCCCCGCATGCTTGCCCGGATCGCGAAGCACACCGGTCTTACCCCGGGTGACCTGTAGTGGCTGACCCGGAGTAGCGATCGCTGCCAATTGCGGGCCGGTTCCGGTTCACACCTTGAACATCCCGCGGAGCCGGCCAGGACCCGCGAGCCCGTGGCGTACTTCGGGAGCACGAACTCCGGGCCACTCTGGACGGTTCCGCCTGCGGGTCATCACGTCGAACGGCTCCCCCAACTCATGGCGAGACCTTTTGGGTACGACCAAATCGCGGACGCGCGAGGCGGCCGGGCGGCATTACATATCGACCCCTTGCACGGAGGCTCCATGAACCGACTCCAGGCGCACCACCTGCCCGCGGCCGTCGGCCGGGTCCGGGCCACCATCCGGGCTGGTGACCCCGACACCCGGACCGACCCTGACCTCCTCGAACGGTACGCCCGGTACGGCGATCACCCCGCGTTCGAGGCCATCCTCCGCCGGCACGGACCGATGGTCCTGGGGGTCTGCCGGCGGATGCTCGGCAACGCGGCGGACGCGGACGACGCCTTCCAGGCGACCTTCCTGGTGTTGATCCGGAGGGTGCGGTCGGTCCGCGGGGAACGTCTGGGCCCGTGGCTGTACGGGGTGGCGTTCCGGGTGGCGCTCAAGGCCCGCGGCCGGGTGGCGCGGGCCGCGGCCCGGCAGACCGAGGTGACCGACATGATTCCCGACCCCACCTCCCCGGCCGACCCGCCCGACTGGCTCCCGATCCTCGACGCGGAACTGAACGCCCTGCCGGCGAAGTACCGCGAGCCGATGGTGCTGTGCGAGATTCAGGGGGCGACCCGGGCGGACGCGGCCACCGCACTCGGCATTCCGGAAGGGACGCTGTCGAGCCGGCTGGCCCGGGGTCGGCAGCTGCTCCGGAAGAAGCTAATGCGACACGGAACCCTGCTCCCGGTCGGCGGGCTGGCAGCGCTGCTTGGTGCCGGCAGCTCGGGGCGGGCGACTGTTCCGGCCGGGCTCCACGCACGGACGGCGGAACTGGCGACACCGGGTGCGGACGCGACCGGGGTGGTCTCGGCCGGGACCGCCCGACTCACGGACGAGGTGGTGAAGGAAATGCTGCTTACGAAACTCCGCATGACCGGCGGGACGGTGCTGGCCACCGGCTTGCTCGTGGTCGGGCTTTTGGCCGCGTGGCCGGCCGCCGCCCCCGGGCAGCCGGAAACCCCGAAGCCGGGAGCGAAGGCCGTTGAAACGCCCCCCGGACCGAAGAAGTCGGAACACGCCGGTCCCGCCCGCCCCGACCGGGAGGCCCTCCAGGGGCTCTGGGTGCTGGAGAAGGTCGAGGTCGGAAAGACGGCCCCCGGGGAGACACGGAAGGAGGTGGAGGAACTCATCGGGAAGATGCGGATTCTGGTGGCCGGGGACGTCTGGTGGGCGATGGGTGGTCGGTACGTCACCGTGACCCCGCACAAGGCGACACTGGACCCGGCGAAGAATCCCAAGTGGGCCGACCTCGACACCGGAGCGCCGAGAGACGGAGCGCTACCGAGTCGGTGCATCTATCAACTGGATGGCGACCATCTCCGGATTTGTGTCGCCGGGGGCGACCACGGACTCGGCCGCGAACCACGGCCGGCGGAATTCTCCACCGAGGACGACAGCCCCCTCATACTGCTCCACCTCCGCCGAGATCCCCTCCCGGCATCGGCCGGGGAGAAGAGACTCCTCGGGTCGTGGGAAGGCGTGCCGGGCGAGATCCGTCGTCCGAACGGAGAAATCACCCGGCTTCCAGGCAGACGGGTCGAGATCCTCGATGGCTTTCTATTCATCCTCCTCCCCAAGGACGGGTATCCCGACGGGGTCTGGGTCGGCGGGCGGTATACGGTAGACACGACAAAGAACCCGAAGTGGATCGACGTGGACCTCGTCGGGGCTTACCCGAATGAGAAGGTGACCAAGCTTCATGGGTCCTACGAGGCCGAGGACGGGCGGGTGAAGCTGACCCTCGGGCTCATCGGCCAGCGGGCGTTTCGGCCGCTCGATCTCAGTCCTGCTCCCGGCAGTCAGGCGGACAACTTGTTCTTCGAACTCAGACCGGCCACAACTTCTCTCATCGACCGACCGAAGGACGCCGTCCCGGTCGGCACCCCAGATCTCAAGAGAATCGGGGTGCCAACGGGCACGGAACTGCCGACCCCACAACCGAGGTCCGAAGCCCCGCCGTCCGTGCTGTTGGGTATCCGAGGTGGTGACGCAACCGCCGCGCTCGACCGGGCCCATCCACAGGCTCGGGAACTCATGAAAGTCGGGAAATTCGCAGAGGCCGAAGCCTATCTCCGAACTCACCTCCGGTCCGCCCCGGATGGGCCGGCTGCCGGGACCGCGAAACTTCTGTTGGGGGTTTGTCTGCTCCAGCGGGCAGACCCGCGGGCGGGGTCAGCTGTTCAAGACCCAATGAAAGCCCGACAGGAGGCTCTGGGATTGTTCAAACAGCTGGCGGACGACCGGGACGGGTGGCTGCGGACCCAGGCCCGCCTCCGCGTCCTCCAGACCTACCACCAGCTGGGACAGCCTCAGGACGTGCTGACCTTTGGGGACAAGTTCCGGCAGGAGGTCGCCGGGACGGCGGACGAGCTGATCCTCCTGAGCCTGATGTACCACGCGCACAAGCAGCAGGACAATCCGGAGGGGGCCCTCGCCATCCGCGGGCAGATGCGGGACGTGTTCGAGAAACTCAAGGCGAAGCCCAACGCATTCCCGGAGAAGACCGGGGAGTACAGCCGTGAATACTGGGAGAAGGTCTGGTTCGCCCCGTGAACGCGTCCACACACGGCGAGGTCCGGGGAGGTGACTTCCCCGGGACCGCTCCGTCACACCTTGAAGATCTCGCGGACGTTGTCTCGCAAAAGCCGGGTGCCGAGGGCGACGGCCCCGGTCTCGCTCAGCACCCCGGGACGGACGAACTCGTCGGCCAGCACCCCCGCCAGCACCCGCCGGTACATCGCGTACTTGGGCAGCACGAACTCCAGCTTGTAGGCGTCGCTGTAGTACCCGACCAGCTTGGTCTTCGGCACCGCCTGGATGCGTTCGGAGAGGTCCTTGCGGATGTACGCCGGGATGTTCGAGTACCACCAGTGGCCGTTCGGGACCACGTTCGGGAAGATCCACGAGTACGCCACCAGCTCCTGGTTCTGCCCGCTCGTCAGCACGGAGACCGGGAACGTCACCTCGGGAAAGGCGTTGAACACCCGGCGGTACTGGAGCAAGCTCGTCCGCTGGTCGAACAGGTCCTGCCCCTGGTACACGCCGTTCGCATACACCTTCCGGTTCACCCCGATCATCAGGTCGAACGGCATCCGGAATTCGCGACAGAACTCGGCCACGATCCAGAACACCCCGGGGGCGATGTCGCGGCAGTCGTGGAACCGGATCTGCTCGTAGATGTATTCGTCGTCGTAGTGTGCCGGCTCGAAGTCCGGCGGGAGCGAGATCGCGCACGCCTTCGCCCCTTTACGGGTGAAATGCAGGAACAGCGTGGCGATCGCCATGCGAAGCGTAGCCGCGTCGACCACCTTGATTCCCGTCGCCTTCAACACCCGCTCACGGGTGTCCGGGCGGTCGAGGTGAAAAACGAGCGTGTCGGTGCGAAGACACGGGACGTACCTCGACGTGTCGAAGTCCATGAGCGGGTCGTCGAACTCGTTCGTGAGGAAGATCTTCTCGAGCTTGGTCTTCTCGAAGACCTGTTTCTCCCAGTCTTTCTGGGCGAAGGTCTTCTCGGCGACGTCGAATAGCCGGTCGGCGTCGGCAGGGGTGAGGCGAGTGCCCTGGAACCCGAGGAACGTCCGGGCGATGTCGATGAACCAGCTGTACTGTGCGGTGTTGTCGTACCGGTCCATGTGGCGGACGATCTCGCGGACCCGGTCGCGGGCCGGGACCTCCTCCGCCAGCGGGGCCTGGCTCATCCCGGCCGAATGGGCGAGTTCGGTGTAGTAGTGGTAGCCGAGGATGTCGTCGAGCGAGCGAGAGGTGGGGCTGAGGGGGTCGATGTGCGAGTGCGGGTCGATGAGCGGGATCTCGGCCAGGGCAGCTGTGAGGTCGCGGACGAGGGTATCGGCCGGCATGAGTGTGCCCCCGGGGCGGATTGTGTCAATTCTTCCTTCGATACGTCTTACAACGGCCTGCAGAAATTACAAACCACGAGGCGGTGGAAGGGTCCAGATCGACGATTCGGCGGAAAATCCCCATCATGTAGTTTAACAGAAGAGATGTAGAACCAGTGAGTTGCGTCTGATTTTGGCTCGGCCTTCCGACCCTTCTCCGGATTTTGGCACGGGTGGTGCTTAACTCATTCTCGTCCGCGGCAAGCAACCCCCATGCGAAGTCGCGGATCGGTGCCGGGTCGCAACGGCGAGCCTTCCCCCAAGGTGAGCCATCCCCCCAACTGGCGACCCGGCGCCGAATGAACGGAGGCCGAGAGCCCCTTCCCCCAGGGGCCGTGGCCGCGGGAGAGAGTTCCCCCCTCTCCCGGACCTGTCTGATAACACGTCCGAACCCCAGTCACTCCGACATCCTTCCCCCTGCCTCCGCCTTCCCCCAAGGCGGAGGCTCTTCTCTTTGAAGGCTTTGCTCCAAAACCCGCGATTGGAGGCGGGTTTCGTTTCACTTCACCACCTTTCGTTTCAAGAGAGTGAACTTTTCTGCTTTCGGCACTCTCTTCAGGGTAGATACGATTACGTTTGGGAGGGCCATCCATGCCCATGATGCTGCTCTGGAAGATTCACTACCTCGACCGCTCCGATAGGCAGTTCAAGGATCGCTGCCTGTCGCTCACCACGAAGACACTCGACCCGCTCACGCGGGCGAAGATCGAACTCATCGCCAAGAGTGATTCTTCGCGGACAAATCGGGAGATTCTGAAATACCGGCATCTCTTCAAAGAGGATGACTTGGAGTCAGACCTGAACGCGCCAATCGATTGCGACGAGTTCCGATTCGTCGGCCTTGATCCCGAAGTGTACTACGAAGACGAAACCGGCAAGGAGATCACCGGAGACGAAGTGGCTCAAATCTTATCCGGAAGTCCAACGGCGCGGCTCATTCCGTGTGGCGCAAGGCAGCACGACATCGACCTGATGTTCGCCGAACGCAAGCCACTTCCTGTTGCCGAAGTCGCTCTTACTCCCGACGATGTCCGGCTCTTGGGCTATTTCGTCCGCGATCTGCGCGAACTCAGCGACTCGGCTTTCATGAAGGACCGCCCCGGCTCGATCAACTTCTCAGGGGATTCTCCGCTGCTGTCCCCGAACAGTAAACCGACCCTGAAAACTCCTGCAACCGACGAGGAAATCCGCTCGTTCGTGACAATCTTCCGGCGCCTTTACATGCCCAACGAGCCAGCCAACTTCCAGAAGGCGGGAGAAGTATTCGTAAGGGCGATGGGCAATCATCATCAAGGGAAATGGGCCGATGCGGTCGCCGCCGAGTACAAGAACCACTTGGCCTCAGTTCCAGATCATCGACCGTTCATTCAGCCCGGAACGTGTACCTTCACCACCAAGCGGCTCATCGACGTGTTCCTCTACACCAGCTACGCTCACCAACCCGATGAGCAGCGGCAAAGGCAGTACAACGACTGCCTCCGCGAAGTTCACGGCAAGGCCGATGTCCTTACCTGGATGTTCTTGACCAAGATTTGGACATGCACCCTCGAAATCGGGAACGTGGGTCGGATCATCGCGGGGTGGTTCAAGGCTTACTGCGATCACCACGGCGTCACTCCCGATGTCCTGAACTCGTTGCACCGCGACCTTCGAGGATTGGGTGCTGAAGAGAAGGAAGAAGATCGACGGAAGCGGCTGTTCCAAGAGCAAGTGGAAAAACTCGCGGTTGACCTCTGGGAACAGGCTGGTCAACCACAAGGCGGTCACATGCAGTTTCTAGCCCGCGCTCGCGAGCAGTTGACTTGAGCCTGCATGGTGGGGTTTTCGTTTCATTTTGGCAGTATTGTTTCAAAACGAACTTTCGGAGCAAAGCCCTTTTTGAATGCGGAATGAAACCAAACAAACCTGGTTTCATTCCGCATTCCAACTCCGCATTTGTCTTACTCCAGATCGAGTCTCCACCACGCGAGGGCCAGGAACACAGCCCCGAACCCGAGAAGGACAAGACAGGCGGTGGTGACGACGGTCAGCTCCGGGTGCGGGTTGCCGAGCAGCTGGGAGTAGGCGTCGAGCGCCCAGGCGTGCGGGGTGACGAGGCTGGCCTGCTTCATCGGCTCGGGCATCAGTTCCCGCGGCATGAGCGACCCACTCACCCCGCCGAGGACCAGGACCAGGAGCGTCCCGTAGACCGCGACCTGGGTTTCGGTCCGGGCCACGCTCGCCACGAGCATCGCCAGGCCGACGGCGGCCGCGGACGTGCACGCCACCACCGGGATCAGCAGCCACGGGTGCGAGCCCCAGCTCATCCCGAACACGAGCCGCCCGGCCAGCAGCAGGAAGAACCCCTGGAACAGCGACACGGCGAGGCACGGCAAGAGCTTCCCGAGGAGGATCTGCCCGCGGGAGAGCGGGGCCGCCCGGAGCCGGGTGAGCGTCCCGTGTTTCCGCTCGACGACGAACAGCCAGCCGACGGTCAACACCAGGAAGAACGCGAACATGACCGTGTACGACGGGACCAGGATCTGGTACCGCACCGCCCCGCGCTTCAGGAGCCCGGTCCCTTCGGCGTCGGCGGCGTAGGTCGTCCGGTTCTTCTCGGCCCCCTCCCGGGCCTCGCTCTTGGTCAGCCCGGCCCATGTTTTCGCCCGGAAATTATAGTTCGAGAACGTCTCCTGGATCTCGTCCTGAACCCGGGGCCCGACCTGCTTCCGGACCGCCGGGGTCATCACCTCGCCGAACGAGATGTTCGTGCCGACCCGGGCCATGAGGGCTTCGTTCCGGAACGCCTGCTGGATCAGCTTGCGGAACTGCGGCATCTGGGTCTTGATCGCCTCGGCCCCGAACGCGCCGAACTCCTTCCGGAGCATCTGGCCGAAGTCCGGGTCGGCGAAAAGGGCGGCGAGGAGCTTCTGTACGACCGGGTCGAGTTCCGTCAGAACGGCCGGCGGGATTGGCTTCACCTTTTCGAGCTGGGCGGCGAGCATCCCCATGAACGCCTCGTCCCCGACGCGATCGAAGGCGCGGCCGATCATCCACGGCACCACCACCCGGAGCATTGTCACCTGGGCCACCTGCTCGATGACGGACGCCGCGACCGGCTGGGTCGGGTCGGCCAGGAGAATGACCCCGACATCGCCGAGCCGGACCCCGTCGCGGCCGAGCGGGTTGAGGGGGGGCGGGTCGGCGTGGGTGAGGAACGAACACCGGTCCATCCGCTCACTGAAATCGGGCTCGAATACGATGACCGTCGCCCGCTTGTTCCGGGCGATCAGCCGTTCGGCCTCGGCCCGGTCGGGGATCACCTCCAGGCGGATGTCGGCGGTCCCACTCAGGTCGTCCATCACGACCTCGGACCACGGTTTGGACGGAAAGGCCGGGTACTTCGCGAGCCCGCGGTCGAGGTTGACGACGGAGATACGAAGTCGGTCGTCCGGCTTCTGCCCGAACCCTTCGCCCAGTGCCAGCCCGAGGACGAGGACGAGCACCAGCGGCATGAGCAGCAGGATCACCGCCGACCGCGGGTCGCGGAGGAGCAGGCGGAGATCCTTGAGCGCGAGGATGAGGACGGGCACGCGGGCTTCTCCGAGGGGAGATTCACCACAGAGTCACAGAGGGCACAGAGTCAGACGAAGGCCGAGAAGAATATTATGGTTCCAATCCATGAACCCGCTGGTAGTGTCACGTATGGTCCGACGAGCCGCGACCGTCAGGGAGCAGGCCACGGAACCGCTCCCAGGCGGTCGCGGCTTGCAACAAGCAACTCCGCCAACGGGTTCACGTACAAGATGCCTGATTCGCATTTCTGGTCTTCTCTCTGTGCCCTCTGTGACTCTGTGGTGAATATTTTTCAGTCTCTCAATTCCCGACCCGTCAGATGCAGGAAGACTCGTTCCAGGGTGGGTTCCCGGGTCGAGACGGCGGTTAACTCGGTCCCGGTTGCGGCGCACGTCATCGCGACCTTCGCCAATACAGGGGCCGCGTCGTCGACCACCAACTGGAACCCGTCCGCGGCCGGTTTGATGCTCTTCACCCCGGGGATGGCGGCGAGCTGATCGGCGAACCCGGGCGGGGCACCCGCCACCGCCACCCGGACGGTCGCGTCGAGCAGCTTGAGGAGGACCGGGAGGGTATCGCAGGCGAGCACCTTCCCCCCCTCCAGGATCGCGATCCGCCGGCAGAGCTTCTGCACCTCTTCCATGTAGTGACTGGTGTACACCACCGTGACCCCGGCGGTGTTCAGGGCCTTCACCTGCTCGAAGATGTGGTTCCGCGACTGCGGGTCCACGCCCGTCGTCGGCTCGTCGAGGAAGAGGAGCTTCGGCCGGTGGACGACCGCCGCGGCGAGGTTCAGTCGCCGTTTCATCCCGCCGGAGAAGGTGCCCGCCCGGTCCCCCGCCCGGTCCGACAGCCCGACCGAGGAAAGGAGTTCGTCGACCCGCTTCTCCAGCTCCCCCCCTCGGAGCCCGTAGAGCTTGCCGAAGAACCGGAGGTTCTCGCGGGCCGACAGATCCGGGTAGATCGACAGGTCCTGGGTACCGATGCCGATGAGCCGGCGGGCCTCGCGGTCGCTTCGCCGGAACGGCCGCCCGAACAGCCGGACTTCCCCGGCGTCCGTGTCGGTCAGCGCGCACAGGATCGAGATGAGGGTGGTCTTCCCGGCCCCGTTCGGTCCTAACAGCCCGAACATTTCGCCCGCGCCCACCGCGAGGGACACGCCGTCGAGGGCGATGGTCCTCCCGTACCGCTTGCGGACGCCGACGACTTCGAGGACCGGGGGCTGCATGGAACCTATCTTAAGACGTCCGTCGGTGTTAGTCCTTTGTCCTTCGTCGGCCGATCAGGGGACCGTCGGCCCTTTGGTCTGGAAATGGCCGGTCGTATCCGTAAAAATCGTCCCCAATGGGCCTTGGTTCGCGGGTGGCAGGTGGCCGACCGGACCGGGCCGCGAGCCCCAGACTCACCCCGGAGCGAAGGAATCCGCATGGCTACCACATTCGCCGTCAGCAGCGACATCGCCAAGCCCGAACTCGCGGACAAGGGCAAGAAGCGTATCCTCTGGGCCGACCAGGACATGCCCGTCCTGCAGCAGATCCGGGCCCGGTTCGAGAAGGAAAAGCCGCTCGCCGGGCTGAAGATGTCGGCCTGCCTCCACGTGACCGCCGAGACGGCCAACCTCGCCCGGACCCTCAAGGCCGGCGGGGCGGATCTCGTCCTCATCGCGTCGAACCCGCTGTCCACCCAGGATGACGTCGCCGCCAGCCTCGTCCGCGACTTCGGGACCACCGTCGGGGCGATCCACGGGGAGGACGGGAACAGCTACTACAAGCATGTCGCGATGGCCCTGGCGCACGAGCCCCACGTGACGATGGACGACGGGGCCGACCTCGTCTCGGCGATGGTGTTCATCGCGATTGACCGGCTGACCATGCTCTCCGGCAACCAGAAGCCGGTCCGCGATTGGGCCGAGTCGTTCAGCGCGGAGCAGCGGAAGGCGTTGTTCAGCCGGGTCATCGGGAGCATGGAGGAGACGACCACCGGCGTCATCCGGCTCCGGGCGATGGAAAAGGACGGGGTCCTGAAATTCCCGGTCATCGCGGTCAACGACGCGGACACCAAGCACCTGTTCGACAACCGGTATGGGACCGGCCAGAGCACCCTCGATGGGGTGATCCGGGCGACCAACATCCTGATGGCCGGCAAGAAGGTGGTAGTCTGCGGGTACGGGTATTGCGGGAAGGGGGTCGCGTCCCGGGCCCGCGGGCTCGGGGCCCAGGTGATCGTGACCGAGGTCAACCCGATCGCGGCCCTGGAGGCCGCGATGGACGGGTTCGGGGTGATGCCGATGGCCGAGGCCGCCAAGGTCGGCGACCTGTTCATCACCGTGACCGGCAACAAGCACATCATCGCCAAGCAGCATTTCGAGGTGATGAAGGAGGGAGCGATGGTCTGCAACAGCGGCCACTTCGACATCGAGATCGACCTCGTCGCGCTGAAAGACCTGACCGCCCAGCACACCCCGGACGTGCGGCACGAGGTGGACGAGTACAAACTGAAGAGCGGGAAGAAGCTCTACGTGATCGGGTCCGGCCGGCTCGTGAACCTGGCCGCGGCCGAGGGGCACCCGGCGAGCGTGATGGACATGAGCTTCGCCACCCAGGCGCTCGCCACCGAGTACTGCGTGAAGAACAAGGGTAAGTTGCCGAACCAGGTGATCGCCGTCCCGCGGGAGATCGAGGAGTACATCTCGACGGCCAAGCTGGCGAGCATGGGGATCATGATCGACACCATGACCGCCGACCAGAAGAAGTACAGCACCTCGTGGGAACACGGGACGTGAGGACCGGTTAAAAGTTCAAAATGAAAAGTTCAAAGTGAAAAGTGGAAGACGAGACGCGGAGCAACGCAGCCGGGTCTCGTCTTCCACTTTTCACTTCTCACTCTGAACTGATTCGCCCCGGTAGAGGCGGGCGATCCGCTCCCGGGTGAGGCCCAGGACCCGATCGAACCGACTCAGTTTCAGTCCTTCGATCCCGGGGTCGAAGTCGGCGAGGTGGGCGAGCATTTCCACGTCGGCCCGGATCTCCTCGTCGATCTTCCGGCTGAGCAGCCTGCGGAACAGCCTCAGACACCCGGCCGGGCCCGGGTACCGCGACTTCGCGTACGTCACCGACACCACCTGCGTGGTCCTCTCGTCGACCGGGACGAAGAAGATGTACAGCCGCCACCGGACCATCGACTCGCGGGCCCCGTCCGGCGAGGTCCACCAGTGGTCGAACACGGAGTAGACGGGTGAGAAATACGTGGTCCAGTCGTCGTGGAACAGGTCGCCCGAGCGGACGTTCAGGAGGAGGCCGAAGACCGGGTTGATCCGCTTGGTCGGGCCGACGTTCACCACCCGGACACTCCTCTCGGTCGGCTCGAACCGGACCTTCACCTCGTGCATCCGGTCGAGGTCGTATCCGAACGTCTGGTGGACGGTCCCGCTGTGTTCGATCTCGTTGAAGTTGTCGACCACCAGCTCGAGGGGGGCGGGGATCGTGTGGCGGAGGGTGCAGATGTGGAGGTAGCCGGGCATCCGGACGTCCGGGAAGGGCGCGTCGGAGCCGCGGGATTTCACCCAGATCAAGCCGTACTCTTCCCGCACGTCGAAGCTGGTGGTGCAGGCCGAGAGTTTCGGGGTGCTGGGGCTCTCGCCGTTCCCGCAGGTGTCGAACGTCCACCCGTGGTATCGGCACCGGATTCGGTCGCCGGCCACGTCCCCGGCGCTCAGCTTCAACCGCCGGTGCGGGCACGCATCTGCCACCGCCCCGAGCCCGCCCGACGTGGTCCGGAAGACCGCGATCGGTTGCCCGGCGACCTTCACCGCAACGGGTTTACGCCCCAGCTCCCCGGCCCTCAATACCGGGTGCCAGTGATCCAACATCCCCATCTCTACGGGTCCTCGCGGTATAGGGCTGATATCGTCTATACCCGGCAGACCCGGTGAGTCATTCAGATCCGGCTAATAAATCGGGTTTTGCCGGTCCGGGAGCGAGTGACCTCCCTCCCCCGCCCGGTCCGGTACAATACCCCCATGTTCACAGGACTGGTCCAGGCGATGGGCACGGTGCGGGCGGCCGAGGACGACGGGCACGGCGGCCGGCGGTTCGGGGTCGCCGAACCGGCCGTCGCCCCACGCCTCGGCGTCGGCGAGAGCGTCGCGGTGAACGGGGCATGCATGACGGTCGTCGCCCAGGACGCCGACTGGTTCGTCTTCGAGGCCGGTCCGGAGAGTCTCGCCCGGACCACCCTCGGGCAGCTGGTCCCCGGGGACCGCGTGAATCTGGAACGGTCGCTGCGGGCGGGCGACCTGCTCGGCGGGCACTTCGTCTCCGGCCACGTGGACAGTACCGGACATGTCCTCGACCGCATCCCGGAGGGCGACTGGGAAACCGTCTGGGTCGGGTTCCCGCCCGAGTTCGGCGAGCTCCTGGTGGAAAAGGGGTCGGTCGCGGTGGACGGGGTGAGCCTGACCGTCGTCGGCGTCGAGCCTGACCGGTTCAGCGTGATGCTGATCCCGCACACCCGCCTGAACACGACGCTCGGGTCGAGGCCCCCCGGCGCGGCGGTGAATCTGGAATTCGATCTCCTCGCCAAACACATCCGGAAGCTGATCCGGAAGCTGTAAGGGGATGACGAGCGAAGAAGTTGACAAGATGTCGCGATGAATCTGGTCCGTCTCACTATCCTGTCTGATTCCGTGACCCGGTATGAACCTCTTGCTCCGATCCATCTCATGAGCGACACCGGCAACCCGACCCCGCCCGCCGACCCCGCCCCGAACGTCCCCTCCCAACGGCAGACGCTCTCGTTCCTCCGCCGCCTGTTCGAAGGCCACGGGCTGGAGGCGAAGAGCAAACTCGGGCAGAACTTCCTCATCGACCTGAACCTGCTCGACTTGATCGTCCGGACCGCCGAACTCGATCGGTCCGACGCGGTGCTCGAAGTCGGTACCGGGACCGGGGCTCTGACCGGCCGCCTCGCCGACCACGCCGGGGCCGTTTGCACCGTCGAGATTGACAGGTCGCTCCAGCCGGTCGCCCAGCAGGTCATCGGCCCCCGGCCGAACGTCCGGTTCGTCTTCGGCGACGCGCTGGCCAAGAAGAACGAGCTGAGCCCGGAGATGCTCGCGGCGTGGGAGGAGGAGGCCGTCGCGCACCACTGCGCCCGCCGGAAGCTGGTCGCCAACCTGCCCTACGTGATCGCCACCCCGATCGTGAGCAACATCCTCATCGCCGGGCTGCCGGTCGAGCGGATGGTGGTGATGGTACAGTGGGAGATCGCGGAGCGGATGCGGGCTCAGGTCGGGACGAAGGACTACAACGCGATGAGCGTACTGGTGCAGGCGGTCGCCGACGTGGAAGTCGTGCGGAAGGTGCTGCCGACGAACTTCTACCCCCGGCCGAAGGTGGATTCGGCGATCGTCAAGATCACCCCGAACGCGGAAAAGCGGGCGAAGGTCGGGGACGTGCCGAAGTTCCGGGCGTTCCTGCGGGACCTGTACGTCCACCGGCGGAAGAACCTGCGTCAGGCGCTGACCGGCTGGCCGTCCGGGCGGAAGGACAAGGACGAGGTGGACGCCAAGCTGGCTGCCCTCGGGATCGACGGGACGGTCCGGTCGGAAGCGCTCGACATCGACCAGCATCTGAGGCTGTGCGCGGCATTCATGTAGGCCGGCCGGGGCGTGCGCCCTCTGTTCCCGCCATGCGTTATTTGGGAAGCTCGCCACGGGCTGGCGGGCGATGGCCAAAGCGACCCGGGACTGGGAAACACCCAGACACCCCGGGACACCCTGAATGTCAGCGGATCGGGTCGCATCCCGGGCCACCGTCGGGTAGAATCCTGGTGCATGTTCCCGGCTGACGAACACCCCTTCCTCGACGCAATCCTGGCCCGTCCGTCCGACGACGGGCCGCGGCTCGTGTACGCCGACTTCCTCGACGAGACCGGGGACCCGCTCAACGCCGCCCGGGCGGAACTCGTCCGCGTCCAGGTTGCCCTTTCCCGGCTCCCGTCCGACCACCCCCGCCGGCCCGAACTCGCCGACCGGCGGACGGATCTCCTCCAGCGCCACCGCCGGACCTGGACCGCTCACCTCGTCCACCTCGGCGCCGAGTTCGAGTTCCGCCGCGGCGTGCCGGACGCCGTCGCGATCGACGCCGCCACCTTCCTCCGCCGCGGCGAGGAACTGTTCGACAACACCCAGCTCGGTATCGGCCGGTCGTTCGTCCGCCGGGTCCGGCTCCGCGAGCCGGGCCGCGTCGCCGCCGAACTCGCCGCCTGCCCGTTCCTGGCCCGGGTGGAAGAACTCGACCTGTGCCTCGGGGACCTCGGGAATGACGGGCTGACCCTGCTCGTCCGGTCCCCGTACCTCCAGGCGATCCGGGTCCTCGACCTCGGGTCCAACGGCCTCGACGACGCCGGGATGGGCGTCCTCGCCCGGGCCGCCACCCTCCCGCGGTTACAATCGCTCACCCTGAACGACAACCGTCAGATCACGGGGGACGGGGTCGCGGTCCTCGCCGATTCGCCCTTTTTCGCGGGCCTACTCGAACTCGACCTGTCCGGGAATGACGTGGGCGAGGCCGGGGTGCGGGTGGTCGTGCGGGGCCGGGCGATGGCCCGGCTGCACACCCTGAAGCTGGCCGGGTGCCACGTCGGCGACCCCGGGATCGCGGCCCTTGTGCGGTCCGAGATCTTCCGCCGGGTGCTCGCCCGCAACTCGCACCTCGACCTCCGAAAGAACACGATCGGCCCGGCCGGGGCGGACGCCCTCGCGTCGCACCCGGAGCTGGTCCGGGTCGTCAACCTGGATCTGGGGGAGAATTACCTCGGCGACCGCGGGGTGACGATCCTCGCCGAGTCCGGCCGGCTCGGGAACGTCCGCACCCTTCGGCTCGCCCGGAACCAGCTGGCCGACGCCGGGGCGGTCGCGCTGATCGCGGCGGGGCTGCCGAAACTGCGGGCCCTCGACGTGGCCGGGAACCGATTGTCGCCGCGCGGGGTGGACGTGTTGAAGGCGGCGGCCCGGGTGCGGGGGTTCGCCCTCGACGCCTCCGGGAACGGGACCGAACCGGCCGCGCCCGTCCCGGTCGCGGTCGCCGACGTGGTCCCGCGGGTGCTAACCAGTCTGATACCCCCCCAGGACGACATTGATGAACTCAAGCGGCGGGTCGCCCACCCCGCCCGGCCGAACCGGTGACAAACTTCCGTCGTCGCCGCTTGCACCCCTTCCCGCCGGCTTTTAAAATCCGCCCGGTAGCCGAGCCGGCCGGGGCAACCTCCAGGGTCTGCCGACCGGGCCGGACCGAGTGGTACCGCGCCACGGACCGGACAGCCGGTGTTCCATCCCTCCCACGGCGGCGGAGCCGTGGCCGAATTCTCGGTCATTCATCACCCAGGTACGCCGTGAACAATTCGTGCCCGAGTTGCGGAGCCATCTATAACGTCGCGGCCAAAGACGTGGGCCGGCGCATCAAGTGCAAGAAGTGCGGCACCGCGCTGGTCGTGACCGACGCGGGCCTGGAGGTGGATGACCCGGACGCCCCGCCGCGCCCGGCCGCGGCCCGGGCCGTGGCGGAGGACTTCGAAGACGAGGATGACGTCGAGGAAACCTCGCGAAAAGGCCGGGATCGGGACCGGCGGGGCGGCCGGGCGGGTTTCAACCCGGGCGAGATGCTGGCGAAGATCGGCGGGGTATCGACCATCCTGTTCGCGTTGGGGGTCTTCCTGGTCGTGTTCACCGGATTCCAGGACGCGATCGGGAAGGCCAAGCTCGACCGGCGGCAGGCCGCCATCGACGAGGGTCAGGCCGACATGGACGCCGCCCAGCGGCGGTACGACGACAAGAAGGAGAAGAAACCGGAGGACGAGAAGAACATCACGACCCTCCGGGAGAATTGGGAGAAAAGGAAGAAGGAGCTGGAAGAAGACAAGAAGGCGGCCGAGGTGGCGAACAAGCGGTCGGGGTACATCGACAAGTATTACATGATGTTCGGGTTCCTTCTGGTCGCCTTCGGGTCGCTCGGGTACCTCCTGGCCACCCACACCCTCCTCCTGCGGATCGTCGCCGCGATCATCCTGGTGTCCATGATCCTGGCCCTGTTCAAGGCGGCGGTCGGGGCCGGGGCGGGGATCGGCGCGGCGGTCGGCGTCGGCTGACTCGGCCGTTGCGGCCCGCCCTCGTATAATCCCCCCGTGCCCCGGTCCCGCCCCGCCCCGCCGGCGGGGTTTTCGTTGTGGTTTTGCCATGCCCGACTTGAACACCCCCCACCCCGGCCCGACGACCCCGAAGTACACCCGCGTCCTGCTCAAGCTCAGCGGGGATGCGTTCGGGTACGGCGGCGGGAAGCTCGGGATCAACCTCGACGAGACCCGCGCGATCGCCGACCAGCTCCGGCGGGTGGTCGCCCGGGGGGTGCAGCTGGCGATCGTGGTCGGCGGGGGGAACCTGCTCCGCGGGGCCCAGTTCACCGCCGGGGGCGAGACGATCAAACCGGCGACCGCCGACTACATGGGAATGCTCGGGACCGTGATGAACGGGCTGGCCCTGCAGGACACGCTGGAGAGCATGGGGGTCGAGACCCGGCTCCAGAGCGCGGTCCGGATGGAGACGGTGGCCGAGCCGTACATCCGCCGGCGGGCGATCCGGCACCTGGAGAAGGGCCGGGTGGTGATCCTGGCCGGCGGGACGGGCAACCCGTTCGTCACCACCGACACCGCCGCCGCCCTCCGCGGGACCGAGCTGGAGGTCCAGGTGGTGTTCAAGGCGACCCGTGTGGACGGGGTGTACAACGCCGACCCGGAGAAGAATGCCTTCGCCGAGAAGTACGACCGGCTGACCTACGACCAGGTGATCCAGCGGCAGCTCCAGGTGATGGACCTCGGCGCGTTCGAGATGTGCCGGCGGGCGAAGCTCCCGATCCTGGTGTTCAACTACAAGCAGGAAGGGGCGATCGAGAAGGCCATCGCCGGGCAGCCGATCGGGACGATCGTGGCGGGATAATCGATAGTTGTTAGTCGTCATCATTAGTTAAGCCGCACAAGGGCGCTCGCCATGAAGGACTGGTACGATGTCGCCGTCGAGTACCACCGCCGGACCCCAGGCGACGGTGGTCTGCCGTTGCTCTCGGCCGAGTGGCAGCGGGAGTTGGTGGCCCTGATGCTCGTCCAACGCGATGTAAACAACGGGGCCTACCTCCAGTTTCTGGCCAACCACGGCCGGGAAGTCTACGTCTACGCCAGCCGTGCGCTGCGAGCCATCGGTGCCCATAAGATGGCCGGTATCATCGACCGGTGTCAGGCGCTGGTGGACGAACACTTCCCCACCAAGGGGAGGCCAACCGGTGAGATACGGCAGTTACTCCCGAACCCGATCCTCGACCGAGAGGGTCGGACGGTCAAGGAGGCCGGGTCGGTGCTGCCCCAGGCGGTGCTCGCGCGGGTGTATGAGTTATCCCACGAGTACATGGGCTACCCCGAGGATGTCGGCCCGCTGGCCCAGCAGTATTACGGACCGCTCGTCGCAGGCGACAAGACGGCCTAACCCGGCCTAACCCGGTTCGCTCCGAAATGCCGGGTTGTGGGCAGCTTTGCCACTCCCCGGCGGGGCCGGTTCCGGGTCCGATCACCTTTCCCGACCCCCTTTCGGCTGCGACAATGCGATAAACTAAGGACGAGTGACCAGAGACCAGTGACGAGGTTCGCCATGAACAGTACGCAAATCTTGAAGGACTCCGAAGAGCGGATGGAGAAGGCGCTGGACGTGTTCCGGAACGACCTCAAGGGTCTACGGACCGGGCGGGCATCGCCCGGGATGCTCGACGCGCTGCGGGTCGAGTACTACGGGAGCCCGACCCCGATCAAGAACATCGCCAGCGTTACCTGTCCGGACGCCCAGTCGATCGTGATCAAGCCGTACCAGGCGAACGACCTGAAGGAGATCGAGAAGGCGATCCGGGGGAGTGACCTCGGTCTCGCCCCGAACAACGACGGGAAGGTGATCCGGCTGACCATCCCGGCGATGAGCGGGGACCAGCGGAAGAAGATCGCCCAGCAGATCAAGAAGCAGGCCGAGGCGGCGAAAGTGTCGTCCCGGAACATCCGGCGGGACGGGAACAAGCACTTCGAAGACGCCGAGAAGGCGAAGACCATCACCGAGGACGACCGGGACAAGGGCAAGGAGAAGATGCAGGACCTGCTCAAAGCCTACGAGGCCAAGATCGACGACCTGAGCGCGAAAAAGGAAAAGGAAGTGATGGAACAGTGACGGAAGAAATGCGGACCGCGGAATTCCGATGGGCGTAGCCGGTCGGGCGCGACCGGTTTTGAAGGGCACTGTTTTTCGCCCGGTTGCCCGGCCTGATGGATCCTGTCTCCAACCCGTGACCTGCCTCCTCCCTCGGTTCGCCGCCACGGGGCGACCACCCCGCGCTGGCGGCGAAATCGCACCGGGTTCCCCAAAGTCTGTCAACCTGCCTCTGTCGCCGCCAGCCCGCCAGGCGCCCCGGTCCCCATTTTCTCCACCACCCGACGGGGTCGGGCGGTAGACTCAGGTGACAAGAATCGATCGACTATTCCCACGGAGGCGGGGTAGTGGTGACACGTTGTCTCCCCTGGATCGCGTCTATCGCGCTGGCCGCCGGCTCGTGCGCTGCCGCTCGGGCCGATACGGCGGCCGACGAGGCCTTCTTCGAGGCGAAGGTCCGGCCCGTGCTCGTGGAACACTGTTACTCCTGTCACGGGCCGACCAAGCAGAAGGGTGGGCTTCGGCTCGACACCCCCGACGGCGTCCGGGCGGGCGGGGATTCCGGCCCGACCGTCGTGCCCGGAAAACCCGCCGACAGCAAGCTCGTCCGCGCCGTGCGGTACACCGACGCCGACCTGAAGATGCCGCCGGACAAGCAGCTCAAACCGGAGCAGGTCGCTGCGCTGGAGAAGTGGGTCGAGCTCGGCGCCGCGGACCCGCGAAAGACCGGACCCGGAACGGGAGGAGACACCTCCGAATGGGCGGCCGTCCTTCGCGAGCGGAAGGCGTGGTGGAGCCTCCAGCCGGTCCGCAGCCAAGCACCCCCGCGAGTGCCGGGCCTCGACCTGGCCGCGAATCCGGTCGACGGGTTCATTCTCGCCAAGCTCAACGCCGCCGGCCTTACCCACGCCCCGCCCGCCGATCGCACTACTCTCGCGCGCCGGCTCAGCTTCGTCCTGCTCGGCCTGCCTCCCACTCCCGACCAACTCGCCACGTTCGAGACCGATCCCTCACCGCGGGCGGTCGAGACGTTTGCCAAATCTCTCCTCGCGTCCCCGCACTTCGGCGAGCGCTGGGCTCGACACTGGATGGACGTGGTCCGCTATGCGGACACATACGGCTACGAGTGGGACATCCCGGCCAAGGGGGCGTGGCGGTACCGCGACTACCTGATCCGGACGTTCAACGCCGACGTGCCGTACGACCAATTCGTCCGCGAGCAGGTCGCCGGCGACCTCCTGGCGCGCCCGCGGGTGAATGCCGCGGAGGGTATCAACGAATCGCTGATCGGGCCGATGTTCTTCCAGATGGGCGAGAAGCGGCACGGCGACAGCGCGATGTTCAACGGCATCCACCAGGAGATGCTGCACGACAAGATCGACGCATTCTCGAAGGCGTTCCAGGCCCTCACCGTGGGCTGTGCCCGGTGCCACGACCACAAGCTCGACGCCGTCTCGCAGCGGGACTACTACGCCCTCGGCGGTATCCTCATGAGCGGCCGGTGGGTGACCAACACCGTCGACACCCTCGACCGGAACCACGAGACGATCGCCCGGCTACGGGAGCTGAAGCGACACCTCCGCCGGGAGGTCGGTCAGTGGTGGCTGACGGCGGGAGTAGTGGAGGGGTGGAAGACGTTGCCGGGCGTGCAGCCCGACATGACGTTGCCGGTCGAACACCCGCTCCATGCCTGGCAGGCGATCACCCGGGCTGGTCGAGACAAGAAGCCGATAACCACGAAGTGGAATGAACTGTCTGCGGCGTATTCGAAGCTGACGACAGATCGAGCGGGGTCAAACGTCGGCAACTTCCCTGTGATCGCCGACTTCGCCAAGGGAGTTCCTCCGGGCTGGTCGGTGGACGGGGTCGGCCTGCGGGACGGGCCGGTCCGCCCGGGCGACTTCACCGTGGCGCTGACCGGCAGTCGACTCGTCGGCCGGGTATTGCCCGCCGGACTGTTCACCGACGCGATCTCGCCGCGACTCAATGGCGTCGTTCGCACCCCATTCCTGCGCCAGTTCGACCGGCCGTTCCTGGGGGTGCAGGTCGCCGGCGGCGACTTCAGCGCGGAGCGGGTCGTGATCGACAACGCGTTCCTCGCCGAGCGACAAACGTACCTCACGGGCACCGACCCGGCCTGGCGGACCACGTCCACGTTCCGGGAGATGAAGGACCGCCGCGTCTATATCGAGTACGCCACCAAGACGAGCAATCCGAACTTTCCGCCCCGCGTCGGGCTCGGTGGGGCGTGTTCCGAGGAGCAAGCCGCCGACCCCCGGAGCTGGTTCGGGATCACCCGCGTCGTCGCTCAGAATGTCCCCGGGACGCCGGCCGACGAGCTGGTCCGGTTTCGCGCCCTGTTCGCGGGCGACGCGCCGAAGACTCTCGACGAGGCCGCGGCCCGGTACGCCGCGTGGTTCCGTGCCGCCCTCAAGGCGTGGGCCGACGACACTGCCGACGACGAGCAGGTGAAGCTGCTGAACTGGCTGCTCCAACAGAACCTACTCCCGAACGGTGAGGGAACGGCCCCGCCGAAGCCGGTATACGATCTGGTCGCCGCCTACCGCGAGACCGAGAAGCAGCTCCTCGACCCGCAAACGGTGAACGGGCTTGCGGATCTTGATCCGGCCGAGGACTACCGGCTGAACGCCCGCGGCGACTTCGATCGCCCGACCAGGCTGGTCCCGCGCGGCTATCTCGAGGTGTTCGCCCGGCCGGCCGTAACAGGCCAGGCCACCGGCCGGCGGGAGCTCGCGGAGTTCGTCGCGAGCGCGGAGAACCCGCTCACCGCCCGGGTGTACGTGAACCGGATCTGGCACTGGGTCTTCGGGACCGGGCTGGTGGCCACTCCGGACGACTTCGGCAAACTCGGCGAGGCGCCGTCGCACCCGGAGCTGCTCGACTATCTCACGTCTTGGTTCGTCCAGAATGGGTGGTCGACCAAGAAGCTGATCTGGCTGCTGGTCACATCCCGGACGTTCTGCCAGTCCGGCCAGGCGTCCGGAGAGGCTTTGAGAGTCGATCCGCGGAACCGGTTGCTGCACCACTACCCCCTCCGCCGGCTCGAAGCGGAGCCGATTCGCGATTCGATCCTGGCCGCGTCCGGCCGGCTCGACCCCCGTCCCTACGGCCCGCCCGTAAACCCCTACCGCACTCACGAGGACAAGGAGAAGCGGCTGTTTTCCGGGCCGCTCGACGGGGCCGGGCGGCGGTCGATTTACACGAAGGTGACGATCATGGAGCCGCCGAAGTTCCTGGCGGCGTTCAACCAGCCGCCGCCGAAGATCCCGACCGGCAAGCGGGACGTGACCAACGTGCCGGCCCAGGCGCTCGCCCTGCTCAACGACCCGTTTGTGACCGGGCAAGCGGACTTCTGGGGCCGGGCATTGGCGAACGCATCGCACCGGTCGATCGAGAATCGTCTCCGCGAGATGTTCCGCCGGGCGTTCGGCCGGTTCCCCACCGATGTTGAGGTCCAGCGGTGGGCGACGTTGGTCGCCGATCTGGCCGAATCGCACGCCGTTCCCACGGCCAAAGTGCTGGCATCCCCGGCCGTGTGGAAGGACGTCGCGCACGCCCTGTTCAACACGAAAGAGTTCATCTACATCCGCTGATTTGAGCGCGGAGCACGGAATGCGGAACGCGGAGTGAAAGGCACCCGCCCGATAGCCCCGACCGGTGAGGTAGACATGCTTTCGGCTTTTCGTTCCGCGTTCCGCACTCCGCATTCCGCGCTCGTCTCCCGTCGTGACTGGCTCCGTCGGTCGTCCGCCGGGTTCGGGATGCTCGCCCTGCGCGGGCTGCTGGGCGACCCGGCCTTCGGGGCGGAAGTGGCTCCGGCACCCCGGCCGGCGAAGGCGCGGGGCGTGATCTTCTGTTTCATGGACGGCGGCCCGAGCCACGTCGACACGTTCGACCCGAAACCGGCTCTCGCCACCCACTCGGGCAAGCCGATCGGGCAGTCGGCGGTGTCGAAGCGGTCGCAGAGTGATGCGACCCGGGTGTGGATGCCGTCCCCGTGGGCGTTCGAGAAGCGCGGGCGGAGTGGGCTCCCGGTAAGCACCCTCCTGCCGCACATCGCGGGCGTGGCGGACGAGCTCTGCGTGGTCCGCTCGATGGTCGGCGAGCAGCCGCTGCACGGCCAGCAGAACCTGCTCTTGCACACCGGTCGGGTGACGGGCGGGGCACCGAGCTTCGGGTCGTGGGTGACCTACGGACTGGGTTCGGGGTCGAAGAACCTGCCCGGGTACGTGCTGCTCAACAACGACTGGGTCCCGAACGGCGGGCTGGAGAACTTCGCGGCGGCCTACCTCCCCGCCGACACCCAGGCGACCGTCCTCCGGGCGAAGGGGACGCCGCTCGACAATATCGCCCCGTCCGACCGGGCCGCCGTCCAGCGGCGGAAGCTCGACCTCCTCCGCGACCAGGACGCCGCGTTCGCGGCCGGCGGTGCGGGGGCGGATGTCGTCGAGGGCGCGATCAGGAATTACGAGGCCGCGTTCCGCATGCAGACGGCGATCCCGGACGTGGCCGACGTGAGCCGGGAAACGGCCGAGACCCAGGCACTTTACGGGCTCGATTCGAAGAACGATTACCAGAAGCACTACGGGCTCCAGTGCCTCCGGGCCCGGCGCCTGGTCGAGTCCGGGGTGCGGTTCGTGGAGATCACCTGCCCGCTCACGCACCCGAACAACTCGCCGTGGGACCAACACGGGCAGCTGAAGAAATACCACGAGGAGAACGCGCTAATCACCGACCGGGCGGTCGCCGCCCTGATCACCGACCTCAAGCGCCGCGGGCTACTCGACTCGACAGTGGTGCTGTGGGCCGGGGAGATGGGCCGCACGCCGCACACCCCGCGGATCTCCCCCGAGGCCGGCCGGGATCACCACGTCAACGGGTACTCGCTGGTCCTGGCGGGCGGCGGATTCAAGGGCGGGACGACTTACGGTGCGACGGACGAATTCGGGAACGCGGTGGTCGAGAACCAGCTCGCCGTCCACGACGTCCACGCCACGATCCTGCACCAACTCGGGTTCGACCATACCAAGCTGACGTTCCGGTTCGGCGGCCGGGACCACCGGCTCACCGACGTCCACGGCCGGGTGGTTCGGGAATTGCTCGGTTGATCGAGACTCATGACCGCTCAATTCTTCCAGAGGGTCGCGTTATGATTCCGCGCCTCACCCGTCGGCGGTTCCTGTACTTCACGGGGTCGGTCGCGGCTCTCGGTGGGGCGGGGGCCGGCCTGTGGAAAGGAATCCGCCGGATCCGCGACGCCGCGGGGCGTTCAACCAGTCAGTGAAACCTCAAACAGCTCGGGTTGGCGGTCGCCAACTACGCGGACACGAAGGGGCACTATCCGCCGGCCTTCGTCCCCGGCCCGGACGGGCGGCCGTGGCACAGCTGGCGGATTCTCATCCTGCCGTACATCGAACAAGACCCGCTCTTCAAGCGGTACAACTTCTCCGAGCCCTGGGACGGGCCGAACAACAGCCAACTGGCCGGCGAGATGCCGCGATTGTTCGGCTTCCCGGGCAGCCCCGGCGAAGGCAGGCATGTCGCGAATTACCTGGCCGTGGTGGGGACCGAAACGATGTGGCCGGGCGGAACGCCGTTCCGGGGCCTGCCGAAGGACGGTCCGTCATCCACTATCCTGCTCGTCGAGAACGACGGGCTCGACATTCCCTGGATGGAGCCCCGTGATCTGGTCTTTTCGGGGATGGACTTCGAACTGCAAAGCCCGGGCGGGGTCAGCAGCCGGTACAAGACCCCGGGCGTCGTGATGGCAGACTATTCGATCCGCACGCTTCACCCGTCACTCAGTCCGGCCGCACTCCGGGCGATGCTCACCGCGGCCGGTGGCGAGAAATTGGGGGAGACGGGCGACGGGTCGCAGGTCATCAAGGACGGTCGCGATCGGGAGTCGAGGTAAGGAGTGAGGTGAAATACCGGGACGGAGGAGATGAAACCGGCTTTCTGTCGGGAGTTGTGTTCGCCGGTCCTTACTTCTTTTTCGGCCGGTTCGCCACCCGGACCATCAGCTTCAATCCCGACCACGTGGCGTCGAGCGCACACCTTCACGTCCACGAGACCGAGCGGCAAGGCCACCGCGCGGATGGTGTCCTCGGTCACGTCCGTCTTCACGCCGGACGTCTTCTTCGGCCACGACACCCAGAGCACCCCATCCGGTGCGAGCTTGGGACGAAGTGATGCGAGCTGCTCGGTGAGGACGGCGGCCGTGGTGACGAAGAGATGAACGAACCCCAGCGGCGGGTCGGCGGCGGTGACGAGATCGGCACCGTCGGGCAGAGAGGTCAGGATGGCCCGGAACCCGGTCGGCTCATTTACAAGGAGAACCCGTATGCCCTCCTGGATGCCGAGCTTCTTCGGCAGCGGAGTACCGGAATACCCCGCCGGGATCGAACTCACTTTTTTCCTCCCGCCGGTGCCCCGTCCGGGGTAGCCCGCCACCGCGACGGCATCACCCGCCAGAGGTAGACCTCCATCCCGACCGCCGCGACGAAGATCACCACGCTCCCCCATTGCGAGAGCGTCAGCCCCATCCCGACCGTCGGCTCGATCCGCAACGACTCGTTGACGAACCGGTGAACCGCGTACCCGATCATGCACAGCACCATCAACTCCCCGTCGTGGTGGCGGAACGGGTAGTACGCGATCAGGAGGAAGATCAGCAGGACCATGCTGATCGTCTCGTAAAGCTGGGTGGGGTAGAGGCCGACCGTCCGGGGGACGAAGGACGCGAGGTCAACCTTCTCACCATCCCGCTGGACCGTCAGGGTGAGGGCGTGCTTGCCCCGCGGCCAGTCGCGGACCATTTCCCCCAGCAGATCGGTCTCGATCAGTCTGACCTCGGGGACGGCGGACCGTACGGCGAGGACGGCCTGCTCGTACGTGTCGTAGGCGTTGAAGAACGCCCGGGCGGTCCGGTCGGGCGCACCCGTCTCCACCCGCACGCCGTGCTTCTCGAGCTTCCGCAGCTCCTCCACCGCCTTATCGGCAGTCGCCCCGGTCTCGAGGACTTCGACCACCACGTTCGGCTGCCCGTTGACCTCCACGATGCGGTCGCCCTTCTTCAGCCCGGCCGCGGCCGCGGCGGACCCCGGCTCGACCGCCTGGACGACCGTCCGCGGGTCGGCGCCCCGCAGCCCCCGGCCGCGGGACTCGACGGTAAACCCGGTCGACGTCTGGAGGGCCTGGTCGCGGACCAGCTGTTCGCGGGCGTGGGCCGGGAGGAGCGGGAAGTGCGCCCCGCCGAGCGGGACCGGGCATGCTTCCTCGATGGCAACCTGCCCCCAGCAGCACCCGTTCAGGTAGCACCCGATCCGGCCGATCGCCAGCCCGAGGGCCAGGAGCGGGGCGACCGCGTCGGCCAGTTGCCAGCCGGACACCTTCAGTCGCCGGAGCACGAACCAGTAGAAGAACCCGTACCCGATCGCCCCACCGAGGGCCGACCCGTAGAAGATGATCCCGCCCTTCCAGATCTGGAAGAACGCGACGACCAGCGCCCCCAAGCTCTTGTCCGGAAACTGGTTCGCGTACTGCACCATGTACAACACCCGGGCCCCGACGATCCCGGACACGAACAGCCAGATGGTCAGGTCCTGGAACCGCTCGGGAGACATCCCCACCACCTTCGCCCGCCGCACGCCCCAGGCGGTGCAGACGATGAAGGTGATGAAAAGCATCGCCCCGAACCCGTAGACCGGAATCCCGTCCGGCGGGAACCATTCCTTCAGGATCGGGATGGTGAAGAGGACCTGATGCATCAACGATCTCCGGTCATAAACTCGAAACTCGAAATCCAAAACCCGAAGTAAGAAATCCGAAATCCCGATCCCGACGAACGACCGTGCTTGAACGCTGTCTTTGCTTTGTTGAAAGGCTCGGGCCGCCACGGAGGGCGGCACCGACCGGACCAAGGTTCGTAGGGGCCGACCTACGTGGCGGCCCGCCAGCGACCCAGGGTTTCAACAACGCACGCTGTCTCTTGTGCGAATTTCGCACTCCGGATTTCGACTCTCCCGTCAGGGCACGGGTAGCCTGTCGAGGACCTGCTTGACCAGGTGGTCCGGGCGGAGGTCTTCGGCCTCGGCCTCGAACGAGATCACGAGCCGGTGGCGGAGGACGTCCGGGGCCATCGCCTTCACGTCTTCCGGGGTGACGTACCCGCGGCCGGCGAGGAAGGCGTGGGCCTTCGCCGCCCGGTGCAGGGCGATCGTGGCCCGGGTGCTGGCCCCCAGCTGGATGAGACCCCCGAGGTCCATCCCGTATTCCCCGGGGTGCCGGGTCGCGCGGATCACGTCCACCAGGTAGCCCTTGACCTTCCCGTCCACGTACACCGCGTCGGCCGCCTGCCGGAGCCCTTCCAGCTCGTCCGCCTCCAGCACCGGGGGGATGTCGGTGGAGGCGTTCAGCCCGCCCATCCGGTCGAGGACGGCCAGCTCGTCCGCCCGGGTCGGGTAGTCGATGACGACCTTGAGCATGAACCGGTCGACCTGGGCCTCGGGGAGGGGGTAGGTGCCCTCCTGCTCGATCGGGTTTTGCGTCGCGAGCACGAAGAACGGGCGGGGCAGGAGGTAGGTCCCCTCGCCGATCGTCGCCTGCCGCTCGGCCATCGCTTCGAGCAGGGCGCTCTGCACCTTCGCGGGGGCGCGGTTGATCTCGTCCGCGAGTACCACGTTGGCGAACACCGGGCCGTGCTTGACCGTGAACTCGCCGGTCCGCGGGTTGTAGATTTGCGTCCCGATCACGTCCGCCGGGAGCAGGTCCGGGGTGAACTGGATCCGCTGGAACTTCAGGTGCAGCGCCCGGGCGACGGTGCGGACGGCGAGCGTCTTCGCCAGCCCCGGGACGCCTTCGAGCAGGATGTGGCCGTCGGTGAGGAGCCCGATCAGCAGCCGGTCGAGCAACCGCCGCTGGCCGATGAGCACCCCTTCCACCGCCTGGTAGAACGGGTCCAGCCGTGCCCGCAGCCGGTCGGCGGTGTGCGGCGTCACGTTCCCGTTGTCGCTCATGCCGCCCTCGGCCGGGGAATAGAATCCTGAACGCCCTTCTACTGGTGAGGAAGAGGGCTGTCTGTCCCGTTCGACTCGGTAGAGTCCGAGAAGTTTCCTTCTTCCATAATACGGACGACCGGCCGGGCCGGGTCTGTCAGTATGAGCCCGGTCGGATTTCCGGGACAGGCGAATCGGGGAAGGGGGAACCGATCGGCCTCGCCCGGAACATCGGTAAAATGTCGTGAGACAAAGAGACGCCACCCGTGCGGGCGCTGGTCGGCGGCGGATACCCTGGCGGCACCGGGCGGTCCGTGGGCAGGAGCTGGACGGACCGCGAGGGCGGGTGAATCTCGACCGGCTCGCGGTGCGGCTCGAACGTCCGGCCGCCCGGCTGGAGCCGGTCTTTCCGGGCGGGCCCGAGGCGGCCGGGACCCTCCGCCCCGTGCCCGGTCGGTCCCGGGGGCGTGACCGGGCGGATCCCGGCGGGGTGCCCGGGCCAGAGAAACCCGGTGCCCCTTCACCCGGGGGCGACCGGCACGATCTTCCCGGCGTTCCGGAGGTAGCGGTACAGGAAGGCGACCGGCGGGAGGGGGTAGAAGTCGTCGGCCGTGACCAGGTCCCCGTCGGCTTCGGCGATCCGGTACTGGTCGAGGGCCGGGCCGACCGCCGCCACCACGGCGGCCCGCGGCACCGGGTAGGCGTACAGCTTGATATTCTCGGCGAGTAGTTTCCCGAGTCCTTCGAGCAGCTGGCCGGGCAGGGCGTGGTAGAACCGGTCTTCCAGCAGCCGGGCGAGGTGGGAGACCCGGACGAGGAAGCGGATCGGCTCGGCGGTATACCGGGCGAGATAGGCCGAGAGCTCGTATGCCTCCCGGAACCCCGTCACCAGGACCGGGGCGAGCGCGGCCAGCCGGCCGACCCGGTCGAGGACTTCCGCGTCGTCGGGGGCGGGGCCGTCCGGCGGGCCGAGGGACAGCTCCAGCACGCCGAGCGGGTCGCGGCCGAGCGGGACGCCCTCGGACCGGAGCTGACGCTCCGCCGCCCGGAGTATCTTCTCGGGGTCGGGATCGACGGCGGGAGACATCTGGCGGTCGACGACCAGCGGCCGCTTCCGGAGGACGGCCGACGGTTCGGTCACCTGCCCCGCGGTGTCGAACACCACCACCCGGGCCATGCGCTTGCGGATGAGGTGGAGGCACACCGCACGGGCGTCTGTGTCGGCGAACGCCGGGCCGCGGAGTTCGACCACGTCGATCTCCAGGCGGTCGAGGTCGAGTTCGTCCCAGAGCACGTCCAGCAAGTCTCCGGTCGGTGCGTCCCAGCGGAAGAAGGTGGCGTAGATCAGATTGACCCCGATGACGCCGAGGGCCTGTTGCTGGAGGAGGGCGGTCGGGTCCGTCAGGTTGACGTGCAGGAACACCTCGCTCGGCTCGGCGCCCGGGGCGGTTTGGAACCGGAGCCCGACCCACGCGTGCTGCTCGTTGTCCCCCTTGTAATTCCGGGCGGACGCGGTGTCGGCGAACACGAAGAACCGGGTGGTCTCGCCGCGGGTCGGGGCCAGGCGCTCGATCAGGAGTTGGTACTCCCGGTCGAGCATCGCGCGCAGCCGCTCCCGGGAGACGTACCGGGTGCCGGCCCCGTAGGTGGCGTCGCTGAACGTCTTGTCGTAGGCCGAGATGGCCTGGGCGACGGTCCCGGAGGCCGCGCCGACGGTCAGGAACCACCGGGCGACCTCCTGCCCGGCCCCGATCTCCGCGATCGTCCCGTACGAGACCGGGTCCAGGTTGATCGCCAGCGCTTTGGAGTGAACGTCCCGTCGGGACACGTCGGCTGCCGGTATCGCCCTCATCTCTCAGTCCCCCGGTATGCCTCTCACCTCCCGCCGGCCGCGGCGCGGCGGCGGGCAGCGAACCCCCACCGGTTATGATGCCGCAGTTCACCGGAACGGGGGATCAGGAAATCGCGAATCGGCAAAACCGAGAGGAAGAGGAAAACGATTGGACCCGGTCGGCCTCGTCGGGATAATGCACTATCAACTCTCCACTGATCCGACACCTCGGAGACTCGTCGTGCGTCTTCCGCTGCCCCGCTGCCGGGCGGCCACCGGGGCTGCGCTGCTCGCCCTGCTGGCCCTGGCCGCCGATCGCCTTGCTGCCCAGCCCCCGCCCCCGAAAAGGGTCCTCACCCACGCCGACTACGACGTCTGGCGGAGCGCGTCCGGCATGACGCTCTCCCGCGACGGGACGTACGCGGCCTACACGGTCGCCCCGATGGACGGGACCGGCGACGGGGAGGTGGTCGTCCGCCACCTGCCGAGCGGGAAAGAGACGAGGGTCATCCGGGGCGGCCGGCCGGCGGAAGACACCCCGACCGTGCCGGGGCGGTTCGCGGCCACGGGCAGCCCGCAGTTCAGCCCGAACACGGCGAAGGTCGTCTTCCCGCTCTCACCGACGAAGGCCGAGGTCGAGAAGGCGAAGGCGGCGAAGGCGAAGCCGGACGAGATGCCGCGGCCGGTCCTGGCGGTCATGGACCTGCCGTCGGGCGAGATCACGGCCCGGCTGCCGTACGAAAAGGCGTTCGTCGTCGGGGGTGATGGGGCCGGGTTCCTGATCTATCACAAGCCCGGGAAGGTCGAGCCGAAGACCGACACGCCCGACGGCAAGACCGAGACTCCCCCGGGCGTCAAGGGCCCGCGCTCCCCGATGGGGAAGCGGACCGAGCCCGGCGGTGGTGTGACGACCGCCCCCGCCCCGCGCCCGGTCCGGACCTTCGGCACCGACCTCGTGGTCCGCGACCTCGCGACGGGGGGCGAACGGGTCGTCGCGGACGTGACCGACTATTCTCTCACCAAGGACGGCAAGCTGCTCGTCTACGCAGTGGCGTCGAAGAAAGAGGACACCAACGGCGTGTATGTGTTCGATCCCACGTCGGCGGCCGAACCGGCGGCGTTGAAAGCCGGGTCCGGGCGGTACACCAGGCTGGTCTGGGACGAGAAGCAGACCAGACTTGCCTTCTTCTACGACAGTGCCGGCGTGACCACCGACCCCCGGATCGCGCCGCCGCCACGCCCCGTCGGGACGCCGCCGACAGCCGTTCCCGAACTTCCGCCGAAGTGGCACGTCTTCGTGTGGGACCGGAGCTCGAAATCGCTGGGCAAGCCGATCGCATCCGTGCCCCTCGGGTCGGGCGGCGGACTGTCGGCGGTGCTGGCGGCCGGGGTCGCCGCAAAGTCAACCACGCTGAGCCCCGCGGCCGAAGTCCTCGGGCCGGACACCGCCGGCCAGCGGGCCGGTTGGGGCGTAAGCGGGAATGCCCTCACCTTCTCGGCCGACGGGAATCGGGTGTTCGTCGCGACCGCGCCGGTCCGCGACCCGACGCCGCCCGTGCCCGCCTCGACCAGTCCGAGCCCCGACAAGGTCGAGCTCGATCTCTGGCACTGGAAGGACGGGTACGTCCAGCCGATGCAGAAGATCCGCGGGGACGTTGAGCGGAACCGCACGTATTCGGCCGTCGTATTCCTCGACACCCGGGAGTTCCGCCAGGTCGCGGACGAAGGGCTTCAGGTGGGCTTGCCGGCCGTCGGGGACTGGGCGGTCGGGTCGGACGACCGGAAGTACCTGCACCTGACCGGGTACGCCTACCCGGTGCCGCGCGATTACTCGCTGGTGAACGTCCGGACCGGCGAACGGAAGCCCGCCCTCACGGCATTCGGCGGGCTCGCCGCCCTTTCCCCGACCGGCAAGTACCTGCTCACGTTCGACGGGAAAGACTGGAGCACCGTTTCCGTTCCGGACGGGAAGAAGACGAACCTCACCGCCGGGCTCAAGGTGAAGTTCTTCGACGAGGAGGACGACCACCCGAGTGAACCGCCGGCCTACGGGCTCGCGGGGTGGAGTTCGGACGGCAAGTTCGTCCTGGTCTACGACCGGTACGACATCTGGAAGCTCGCCGCGGATGGGACCACTACCGAGAACGAGAACTTGACCCGGATCGGCCGGCCGCAGCAGGTCCGGTTCCGGTACCTGAACGTCCGGGCGGAGGGCGACACGGACGACGACGACCGCAAGGGCATCGACCTGTCGAAGCCGCTGCTCCTGTCGGCCGAGAACCTCCACACCCGCGACACCGGGTTCTACCGGCTCGACCCGGGCGGTACCCCACGGCTGTTGGTGATGGGCGCCCGGCGGTACGGGCCGCCGGTGCGGGCGAAGAACGCCGACACCTACCTGCTGACCGTGCAGACGTTCTCCGACTACCCGGACTATTTCGCCACCGGCCCGGACTTCCACGAGTTGAAGCGGGTGACCGCCGTCAACCCGAAGGCCCGCGAGTACAACTGGGGCCGGGCCGAACTGATGCACTACAAGAGCGCCGACGGGGTGCCCCTGAGCGGGATCCTCATCAAGCCGGAGAACTTCGACCCGGCGAAGAAGTACCCGATGGTCGTGTACATCTACGAACGGCTGTCGGAGAATCTGCACCAGTTCCGCGTCCCGAACGTCACCCGCGGCCAGGTGATCAACCCGACGTTCTACGCGAGCAACGGATACCTGGTGCTGATGCCGGACATCGCGTACAAGGTCGGGGCGCCGGGGCAGAGTGCCCTGAAGTGCGTCCTCCCGGCGGTGCAGGCGGTGGCGGACAAGGGGTACGTGGACGAGAAGGCGATCGGGATCAACGGCCAGTCGTGGGGCGGGTACCAGATCGCGTACATGGTGACGCAGACGAACCGGTTCAAGGCCGCGGCGGCCGGGGCCCCGGTGTCGGACATGGTGAGCGCGTACGGCGGCATCCGGTGGGGGACCGGGCTGCCCCGGCAGTTCCAGTACGAGCGGTCCCAGAGCCGGATCGGGGAGACGTTGTGGAAGGCCCCGATGCGGTACATCGAGAACTCGCCGATCTTCATGGCCGACCGGGTGGAGACCCCGCTGCTGATGATTCACAACGACCAGGACGACGCGGTCCCGTGGTACCAGGGGATCGAGTACTTCCTGGCCCTCCGCCGGCTCGGCAAGGAGTGCTACCTGTTGAACTACAACGGGGAGCCGCACAACCTGGCGAAGAAGGCGAACGCCCGGGACTTCGCGGTGAGGATGTTCCAGTTCTTCGAGCACCACCTGAAGGGCAAGCCGGCCCCCGAATGGATGGTGAAGGGCGTCCCGTTCGTGGACCGGGAAAAGGAGAAGGAGCAGATCAAGGGGCTGCTCGCCCCGGCGAAGAAGTGACGGCCCGGCGGGCCCCCGTCTTGGGCGTTGACCCGCCCCGGGCGCCAGGGCGGAACCTCGTCTTGCCCCGAAACCTCCGTGTTCGTGGCCCGTATTCACGCTGGAGTTCATCCGTGCCCCGTCGAGTCATTCCGCTGGTCGCCGCCCTCCTGATCTTCGGGGTCGCAACCCCCTCACAGGTCGCGGCCGAACCCCTCCGCACCGTTGCCGAGCATTCCGACTACGCGGCCACCTCTCGACACGGGGACGTGGTCGCGTTCTGTGACGAGCTGGGGAAGCAGTCGCCGGCGGTGAAGGTGAGCACGTTCGGCACCAGCCACGAGGGCCGCAAACTCCCCCTGCTCGTGGTCTCGGACCCGCCGGTGAGTTCGGCCGCCGAGGCGGAGAAGGCCGGGAAGCTGGTCGTGATGGCGTTCGCCAACATCCACGCCGGTGAGGTCGACGGGAAAGAAGCCCTCCTCGCCCTCGCCCGCGAGCTGACCGCCGAGAAGGGCCACCCGCTGCTCAAGGATCTCGTCATCCTGCTCGTACCGATCCTGAACGCCGACGGGAACGAGCGGATCGACCCGAAGAACCGGCCGGAGCAGAATGGTCCGGCCGGCGGGGTCGGGGTTCGCGAAAACGCCCAGGGGCTCGACCTGAATCGCGACTTCGTGAAGCTCGAAAGCCCCGAGGTGCGGGCACTCGTCAAGCTCATCACCGCATGGGACCCGGCCGTCGTGATCGACTGCCACACGACCAACGGCAGCAAACACCGCTACACGCTCACCTACGACGGCCCGCGGTACCCGTCGGCCGACTCGACGATGAGCACGTGGGCCCTCGACAAGTTGTTCCCCGACGTCGGGCAGCGGGTGAAAAAGGCCACCGGGTTCGACATCGGCCCGTACGGCAACTTCTCGGCCGACCGGACGAAGTGGGAAACGTACCCGACCACCCCCCGGTTCGGCGTCCAATACATCGCCCTCCGCGGGCGGATCGGCATCCTCTCCGAGTCGTACAGCTACGCCCCGTTCCGCGACCGGGTGGCGGCGAGCCGGGCGTTCGTCAAGGCGTGCTTCGAGAGCGCGGCGGCCAGGAAGGACGAGGTCCGAAAGGTTATCGACCAGGGCCCGCCGTGGCCGGCCCTGATCCCGGTGCGGACGGAGACCACGACCTTCCCGGGCAAGTGGAAGGTGCCCGGGTTCGAGGAGGAAGAGAAAGACGGGAAGCGGGTGCCGACGGACCGGCCGAAGGACTACGCGCTCGACTTCGTCGGCCGGGTGAGGCCGACACAGTTCGCCCCGCGGCCCCGCGCGGGTTACCTCGTCCCGCCCGACCGGGCCACCGCGGTCGACGTCCTGCGGCGGCACGGGGTGAAGGTCGAGGAGATCCGCGAGGACATCGATTTGCCGGTCGAGGTCTACCAGATCCAGGCGATCGAGACGACCGGCCGGCCGTTCCAGAACCACCATCTCCTGTCCGCCGAGGTCAAGAAACGGACCGAAACCCGGCGGGTGCCGGCCGGCACCGTTCTGGTCCGCACCCCGCAACCGCTCGGCACCCTTGCCGCCTACCTGCTCGAACCGCAGGCCGAGGACGGGCTCACCACCTGGAACTTCTTCGACAAGGACCTGCTCCCGGGCAAGGATTTCCCCGTGGTGCGCCTTTTGAAGTCGGCCCCGCTCACGACCGGCCCGGTCCGCCCGCTCACCGAAGACCGCGGCACGAACAAACCGGTCACGGAGGCGCTGCTGTTCGGCGGCGCCGGCCGCGGGTTCACGTTCGGGTTCGCCGGGAGCCCGGCCGGCGGGTTCCAGTGGCTGGCCGACGGCGAGCACTTCCTGCAACCCAAGGAAGGCAAGCTCTGGAAGGTCCACGCCCGGAGCGGCCGGGCCGAACCGTTTGTCGACCCCGACTTGCTCCGGAAGTCGCTCGCCGCGGTTCCCGAGATCAAGGACGCGGAGCGGATCAGCAAGGGCATCCCGTCGCGGATGAACCCGGACCGCACCGCCATGCTCGTGGACGCCGGCCCGGACCTCGCCGTCGCGTACTTCGACGGCCGCCCGGCGGTCCGGCTCACCAAGACGGCCGGACCGAGAGAGTTCGTAACGTTCTCGCCGGACGGGAAGCGGGTCGCGTTCGTCCGCGGCGGGAACCTGTTCGCGGTCACGATCGCCGACCCGGGCGAAAAACAATTGACGACCGACGGCGGGGGCGACGTGTTGAACGCCCGCGGGGACTGGGTGTACGAGGAGGAGATCTTCAACCGCGACGGGAAGACATACTGGTGGAGCCCGGACGGCACCCAGCTCGCGTTCCTTCGCTTCGACGACGCGCCGGTGCGGAAATTCAACATCGTCAACCTGCAACCGGCGCGGGGGCTTCTCGAAACCTACCCCTACCCGAAGGCCGGCGACCCGAACCCGGCGGTCAAGATCGGCGTCGTCCCGGCCTCCGGCGGGAAACCGGTATTCCTCGACTTCGGCGAATACCCCGCCGACGGGATCGTGACCTCCCGCGTCGGCTGGCTGCCGGACGCGAAGGGCGTGTTCGCCTACGTGCAGAACCGCACCCAGACGTGGCTCGATGTCGTCGCCTGGGAGGCGCCCGAAACAAAGCCGAATACGCTGTTCCGTGAGACGACGAAAGCGTGGGTGGACGACCCGGGCGAACCGCACTTCCTGCCGGACAGTTCGTTCCTGTTCCCGAGCGAGCGGAGCGGCTGGAAACACCTGTACCACTATGCCGCGGACGGAAAGTTGCTCCGGCCGGTCACGGCCGGCGAGTGGGAGGTGAAGGAGGTGCCGCGGGTCGACGCGAAGGACGGGCTGGTGTACTTCACCGGGACGAAGGACGGGCCCACGCGGGCCCATCTCTACCGGGCAAGACTCGACGGCTCCGGGGTCGAGCGGGTAACCGGGGCCGGGGGCAGTCATCAGGTCTCGCTCGCCCCGGCCGGGCCGCTGTTCGTCGACCGGTATACCGACGACGCCACGCCGACACAGGTCTACCTCTGCGAGGAGGGCAAGGACCGCCTCCGGGCACTCGACACGAACCCGGTGTACGAGCGGGAGGAGTACCGGTTCGGGAAGTTCGAGCCGGTGTCGGTCCCGATGGCGGACGGGTTCACCCTGGAAGGCACCCTCGTCTACCCGCCGGACTTCGACCCGAAGAAGAAGTATCCCGTATGGGTGCTGACGTACGCCGGGCCGCACATGCCGACGGTCCGGGAGGGCTGGGGCGGCGGGCGGATCTTCGAGCAGGCGCTGGCGGCGAGCGGCATCATCGCGTTCCGGGTCGACCCGCGGAGTGCGAGCGGGAAGGGGGCGGCGTCCGCGTGGGCGTGTTACAAACAACTCGGCGTGCAGGAGCTGAAGGACCTCGAACAGGCGGTGGCCTGGCTGTGCAAGAACCCGTGGGCGGACGCATCACGGGTCGGGATCAGCGGGCACAGTTACGGCGGGTTTATGGCGGCCTACGCGCTGACGCACGGCAAGACGTTCACCGCCGGGATCGCGTCCGGCCCGGTCACCGACTGGCGGCTGTACGACACGATCTACACGGAGCGGTACATGCTCACCCCGAAGGAGAACCCGGAGGGGTACGACAAGTCGTCGGTGGTGAAGGCGGCGAAGGACCTGCACGGCCGGCTGCTCATCCTCCACGGGATGATGGACGACAACGTCCACGTGCAGAACAGCGCCCAGCTGGCGGACGCCCTCCAGGCGGCGGGGAAGGAGTTCGAGATGATGTTCTACCCCCGGTCCCGGCACGGAATCGGTAGCCCGCACTACCTCCGGCTTCAGCTGGATTTCATCCGCCGGACGATGGGGGTGAAGCCGTAGGCGGGTCACGCCTGGGTCGGGTCCGGTGGGGCAGGGGCTTGACCCAACTCTTCGAGTCGCTCGACCCACTGGCTGAAGTGTTGGCACTTTGCCCGGAGTACGTCGAGACCGATCAATTCCGCCACCTGGGGGCCGCCGACCGGTTTCGCCCCTTCGTAGTCGGGTAACTGGGCGATGATCCGCTCGGATGGGGCGGTCGTCTTCCCGTCGTCGATCAGTTCCGGGGAGGTGTGGGCATCGGCGATCATCTGAAGGGCCGCGAGTTCGCGCGGCTTGTCGTGGTAAAAAAGAGCCAACTGCCCGGGGTCAGCGAACAGCATCGCTTCGAACTCGTGCAGCTGGATGTACGGCACGAACCGTGGATTCCCGACATCCGCCGCGAACCGCTCTTCGAGCCGAGCAACCCGAAGGCGGGGGTCCTGACGAAGCCCGTCCGCCTCCTCCCATCCCGGGAAGTCTTTCAGCAGGGCATACAGATCGACCATCGTCGATATGACAACACCCGACCGATCATGCTGCTTCAGCATGTTCGCCAGCCCGCGGCGGAAGGGGTCATAGGGGGTGACCCCGCCCCGGTACACTTTCCCTTTCTTCCGACCGAATTCGGCCAGCACGGCCCCCATCAGGTACACCCCGAACTGCGCCAGGTGGGGCTTGAGTACTGTGTCCGCGAACGTCTGCTCGGTCTGGCCCTCGACGTACAGGTACAGGTGGCACATCAGTGCGGGCCCCCGCCCAGTACGTTCTTCTCCCACAACCGTCCGAGGTCGTATTCCTCCAGCCAGCCCGCCAATTCTCCTTCATTGAGCCGGCTAAACGTGGTTTCATCCCCCGGCCGGTCCACCACGATCACCTCGGACACGTCGAAATGATCCAGCAGCTGTGGGGACTGCGTCGCGACTATCCCCTGGGTAACCGTTCACGGGCCGGGGTAGCCTCGTTCGTGATTTTGTGGCTTACTCCGCCCTCGCATGGATGCCGCGGCACTTGCCCCTGAACTCCTCGCCGGCTTACCCCCGGGCGTCGCCCAGTTCATCCAGGCCCTCGTCGAAGAAAACGCCCGGCTCCGCCAGCGGGTGGCCGAGCTGGAGACCCGACTGGGCAAGAACTCGACCAACTCGTCCGAGCCCCCCTCGACCGAGCACCCGCACGCCAAACCGGCTCGGGCCACCCCGAAATCCCGCCGCCGAGCCGGGGGTCAGCCCGGCCACCCGAAGCACGAGCGGGCCCTGATCCCGGCCGACCAGTGCCACCAGGTCGTGACCTGCCGGCCGACGACCTGTCGCCGGTGTGGGGACGGGCTGTCGGGTGACGACCCCGAACCCCTCCGCCACCAGGTCTGGGAACTGCCCGAGATCCGGCCGACCGTCACCGAGTACCAGCGGCACCGGCTCGTCTGCGGGTGCGGGTGCTCGACCTGCGGGCCGCTCCCGGCCGGGGTCCCGACCGGCCAAGCCGGCCCCCGCGTGATCGCGTTCAGCGGGCTGCTCATGGCCTGCTTCCGCCAGTCCAAGCGGCGGGCCGCCCGGTTCCTGGGGATGATCCTGAACCAGCCGGCCAGCCCCGGGTGGCTGGTCGTCCTCCAGGACCGGGCGGCCGCGGCCGTCGAGCCGGCGTACGACGAGCTGGCCGCCGCCCTCCCGGCCGAGCCGGTCCTCCACGTCGACGAGCCCCCGACCAAGCAGGGCCCGGCCAAGGCCTGGGTGTGGACATTCGTGGCCCGGGGCGTTCACCCTGTTCGCCTGCCGGGCCAGCCGGGCGGCCGAGGTTCCCCAGGACCTGCTCGGTCCCGCGTTCGACGGGGTGATCCCGTGCGACCGGGCCCGGATGTACTGGGCGTTCGGCCGGCTGCAGTACTGCTGGGCTCACCTGATCCGGGATTTCAAGAGCCTGACCGGGAGTCCGTGCGGGGTCACCCGCCGGCCCGGCCAGGACCTCCTCCGCCCGACCCGGGAGATGTTCGCCCTGTGGCAGAAGGTCCGGGACGGGACCCTCTCCCGGGACGACTTCCGGGCCCGGATGGGTCCCGTCCGGCAGCGGGTCGAGAACGTCCTGCGGCGCGGGTACTTCGATGCCCGGGTCCGGGGGTTCTGCACCGACCTGTATGAGCACCGCGCGGTTGTGGGTGTTCGTCGACACCGACGGGGTCGAACCGACGAACAACCCGGCCGAGCAGGCCCTCCGGCACGCGGTCATCTGGCGGAAGTTGTCGTTCGGGACCCAGTCCGCGGCCGGGAGCCGGTTCGTCGAGCGGATGCTGACCGTCATCGAGACCGGCCGGCGGCAGGGCCGCGACGTCTTTGCCTGGCTCACCCAGGCGGTTCAAGACCGCCTCGCCGGACGACCCGCCCCGTCACTCCTTCCCGGGGCGTGAACGGTTACGTTGACCAGACCCCGGTAGGTCGCCTGGTAGTGTGAGACGATGTGGTAATCGCTCAGGCCCACCAGGGCGGTGACCGGTGCCGGCTTCCCCTTCCGCATGTACCGTTCGAGGCGGGTCGTGACGACCGTCCGGGGCACGAACAGGCCGACAATCCCGTTCACGCTCCGCCGGGTTCCGCCGTTGAGGGCCGGACCCAGTTTGGCGTCACTGCGTCGGACGGCGATCTCGTAGCCGAGGAACCGGGCGCGCTGTTCCGAGGCGTGGGTGATCAGGGTCTTCTCCGCCGACAGCCTCAGCTTCAGTGTGTTGCCGAGGTAGTCGCGGATGCGGTCCCGGATCTCGTCCGCTTCGGCGCGCGGCCCGATGAACCCCAGCAGGAAATCGTCGGCGTACCGCACGTACCGCAGGCGTCGGTAGCCGGGGTCGTGGGTGTCCCGCGACGGGAGCGACCTTCGCAGTCGCACCAACCGCTGGTACTCCTCCCCCGCCATCCCGTCCCGGTGGTTCTGGATCAGTCCACTGACCCGCGAGTACTCCGGGCTCACCTTGCGGTCCTTCCCCCGGTTGTAGGCGGGGGCGAGTTCCTGCTCGAAGAACTGATCCAGCCGGTCCAGGTAGATGTTGGCCAGGAGCGGCGAACAGATGCCCCCTTGCGGGGTGCCGCTGTACGTCCTCCCGAAGTGCCAGTCTTCCATGTGCCCGGCTTCGAGCATCGTGCGGATCAGCTTGAGCAGGCGGTCGTCCTGAAGCTTCTCCCCGAGGATCTGCATCAGCACGGCGTGGTCCACCGTGTCGAAGCACCCCTCGATGTCGCCCTCGATGAACCACTTGGTTCCTCTCCAGGTGGTGACCTCGCGGAGCGCGTGGTGGCAACCCAGGCCCGGCCGGAACCCGAAGCTGTACTTGCTGAACTGCGGGTCGGCGTACGGCTCCAGGACGGACTTGATCGCCTGCTGAACCACGCGGTCGCCGACCGTCGGCACACCCCGAGCGCACTACCCCGTCGTCCCTATCCCCTTCGGGATTCGTGACGATCACCCACCCCCATCACCCACTTCGCGGACAGCAACTGCCCATCGTTTGCATCCGCCACGGCGAGAGCCCGGACGTCATCGTGCGGCTGCCGGACGGTAGCCACGCCGCCATCGCCGTCGGTGCGACCGACTCCGCGCCGGCTCCCGCGACGTCCGTCCCTCCCGCCCCCGCCTCGCACCTGCTCGACCTCGGCGGGCTGCGTCGGATGGCCCAGCTCATCGACGGCCTCCGCCGACGAGGACAATCCCCGACCTCATCCTCCCCAGAGCCCGACAATCCTTCATCCCCCGGCCGGGGCTAGTGTCCTGAGTTAGAAAAACGTTGAAGATCTCCTTGCGCGATCGGTGCCTCCGTGTTAGGGTCCTCGGAGGAGGTAGTTATGCCCCTCGGACGACCCACCAAACCCGTCACCCTGAGCGACGACGAGCGCGCCAAATTGGACGCCTGGGCTCGTCGCCCCAAGACCGCCCAGCGGCTCGCGCTCCGGGCCAAGATCGTCCGGGCCGCGGCCGATGGCCGGTCCAACACCGCGATCGCGGCCGACCTGCGGATCACCCTCCCGACGGTCGGGAAGTGGCGGCAACGGTTCCTCGACCGCCGGCTCGACGGGTTGACCGACGAGCCCCGACCCGGTGCCCCGCGGACGATCACCGACGCCCGGGCCGAGCAGGTGGTCACCAAAACCCTGGAAACCAAGCCCACGAACGCCACCCACTGGAGTACCCGGGGGATGGCCGACGCCCTCGGCCTGTCCCAGACCGCGATCAGCCGGATCTGGCGGGCGTTCGGGCTCAAGCCCCACCTCCACGAGACGTTCAAGTTCTCGACCGACCCGTACTTCGTCGAGAAGGTCCGGGACGTGGTCGGGCTGTACCTGCGCCCACCGGACCGGGCGATCGTCCTGAGCGTGGACGAGAAGTCCCAGGTCCAAGCTCTCGACCGGACCCAACCGATCCGGCCCATGACCACGGGTCAAGCCGAGCGGGGCACCCACGACGACGTCCGGAACGGGACGACCTCGCTGTTCGCCGCCCTGAACGTCGCGACCGGGCAGGTGATCGGCACGTGCTACCGCCGGCACCGGCACCAGGAGTTCCTCAAGTTCCTGGCCGCGAGCGATGCGATGATCCCGGTCGAGGACGGGGTGACGATCCACCTGGTGATGGACAACTACGCCACCCACAAGACCCCGGCCGTGAAGCGGTGGCTGACCCGGCACCCGCGGTTCGTGGTCCACTTCACCCCGACCAGTGCGTCCTGGCTCAACCAGGTCGAGCGGTTCTTCGCCGCGATCACCGAGCA
>JAQGHQ010000232.1 GCA_028288765.1 Gemmataceae bacterium
CTCGGGGGCGGGTGTCAAGCAGTCGAACGAGGTTTTCGGAGATTCCGCAAACTATAACCAGTTCAGCCCTTGTGCCCACCCGGGGTGGAAATCTAGAAATACTCTGGTCGCTTACCCGGACCGTTCAGAGGAGGACCCGAATGGCCGCAGAGCACGAGGGGAACGAACCCGCCTCCCAACCCGACTGGGCTCTGGTGACAAACGGGCGTATGCCGGACGGCGGCCCGCGGTACACCGAGACCCCGGTCGACCCGTCGGCCCCAGGCGCGTTCCCGGTGGCCGAACCCTGGAACGCGGTGACGGCCTCGTTCTTCATCGTGATCGTGGCGGTATGGGTCTGGCGACTGCGTGGAAGGTACGGACAATACCCATTCCTCTGCTGCTGTCTGCCGATCCTCCTGGCTGGCGGGGTAGGCGGGACCTTCTACCACGCCCTCCGCACCTCCCGGGCCTACTTTCTGCTCGACGTAATTCCGATCTCGGTCCTCGGGCTCGCCGGCGCGGTCTTCATGGCGATCCGGTACTGGGGCGGTCGGGGGTGGTGGTTCATTCCGGCGGTGGCGGTGTTCTACGTCGGGGTGAATCGGCTCCTGTTCGCGGCGGTCGGGCCGACGAACATCCAGCTCAGCGTGAACCTGTCTTACGCCTCGCTCGCCCTGGTCGTTCTCACCCCGATCGTACTCGTCCAGTTGCGGAGCCGGTTCCGGCACGGGCAGTGGGTGGTGGCCGGCCTGATCAGCTTCGTGATCGCCTGGTTCTTCCGGCTATGGGATCAGCAGGCGGGCCCGTACATGCCGATGGGCAGCCACTGGCTCTGGCACACCTTCGGGGCGATCGCGACCGCCCTGGTGATCGAATACTTCTATCTGGTTGAAGGGGAAAAGACCGAACCTCCAGAAGCCGAGCCGGGCCCAGCGGGGTGACCGGCCGGAGTGGGAACCGCGCGGCGGGCGGCATAGAACAACCGGGCGCGAGAAGATCCCTACCGCCCGTCTCCAACCCGTAGAGGTTCCGACCGCATGTTGACCCTGGCGAAGTACTCCATCGGCGTCGGGGATCGGTTCGCCCACCAGGCGAGGGCGCAGCTGCGGGCGTGTCTCCTCGCGGCGGAACACGGGGCGGACGTCGTCCCGGTGTGGAACAAGTCGAACCGCGAGCACCTGATCGTCGGGTCGGAACCCGCGAGCGTGCGGGCCGCGGCCGATGCCGCGGTGCGGGATCTCGGGTGGAAGAATCCGTACCACCTCGACGCCGATCACATCCGACTCGACACGGTCGATCGGTTCCTTGGCCCGTGCGACTTCTTCACCATCGATGTGGCCGACTCGATCGGCCACCCCGCCGACCCGGCCGCCGTCGCGGCGTTCGCGGACAAGCACGCCGGCCTCACCGGCCTCGTTGAAATCCCGGGGATCGGCGAAGCATTCACGATACGCCGGGCCGACATCGAGCGCACCGCGGGAAAGTACCTGAAGGCGGTGCAGGACGCGGGGGCGATCTACCGGAAGATCGCGGCGGCAAAAGGGGCGAGCCACTTCATCACCGAAGTCTCGATAGACGAGACCGACAGCCCGCAAACCCCGCCCGAGCTGCTCCTGATCCTCGCCGCCCTCGCCGACGAGGGAGTGCCGGTCCAGACGATTGCCCCGAAATTCACCGGCCGCTTCAACAAGGGGGTCGATTACGTCGGCAATCTCAACCAGTTCGAGAAGGAATTCCGTCAGGACCTGGCCGTGATCGCGTTCGCAGTCCGCAAGTTCGGCCTGCCCGCGAACCTCAAGCTCAGCGTCCATTCGGGCAGCGACAAGTTCTCGATCTACGGGCCGATTCGTCGGGCGATCCGCGAACACGACGCCGGCCTGCACCTGAAGACAGCGGGCACGACATGGCTCGAAGAAGTGATCGGGCTGGCCGAGGCGGGCGGGGACGGACTGGCGCTGGCGAAGGAGATTTACGCGAAGGCGCTCGTGAAGAAGGACGAACTCTGCGCCCCGTACGCGACGGTCATCGACATCGACGCGAACAAGCTGCCGCCCGTGGAGGTGGTGCAAGGGTGGACCTCGGAGCAGTTCGTTTCGGCCCTGCGACACGACACGACGAACCCGTGGTTCAACCCACACCTCCGGCAGCTGATCCACGTGGGTTTCAAGGTCGCGGCCCAGATGGGCGACCGCTACTTGAAGATGCTCGAGGCGTGCGAGCCGACCATCGCGCGGAACGTGACCGGGAACCTTTACGACCGCCACCTGAAGCCACTTTTCATCTGACAGAGGGATTAACCACAGAGTCACAGAGAGCACAGAGAGGGAAAAGTCCGGCGAAAGATTCAAATTCTTTCTCTCGGTCCGACTGTCCGGAGATTGGCTCTGTGACTCTGTGGTTAATCCCGCTTTTTTGCGGGGTAGCGATGAAGAACGACTTGTTCAACCTGGACGGCGAAGTCGCCGCCGTGCTCGGCGGAACGGGCGTGCTCGGGGGCGCGATGGCCGAGGCGCTGGCCGGGGCCGGGGCCCAGGTGGCTGTCGTCGGGCGGAGCGAGGACCGCGGCCTGGACTGCGTCCGCCGGATCGAGGCCGCCGGCGGGAAGGCGATGTTCCAGCAGGCCGACGCGATGAGTCGGGACTCCCTGACCAGGGCGCGGGACTCGATCGAAAAGACGTGGGGCACGGTCACGGTGCTGGTGAACGGGGCCGGCGGGAACAAGCCGGAAGGGACGGTCCCGCCCGGCGGCGACTTCTGCAAGATGTCGCTCGACGGATGGGAAGCGGTATTCGACCTGAACCTCGTGGGCGGGGCCCTGCTCCCGTCGCAGGTGTTCGGGGAAACGATGGTCGCGGCCCGGAAGGGCAGCATCATCAACATCGCGTCGATGTCGTCGATCCTGCCGCTGTCGCGGGTGGTTTCGTACTCGGCATCGAAGGCGGCGGTCCTGAACCTGACCCTGTGGCTCGCCCGGGAGTGGGCGACGAAGGGCGTGCGGGTCAACGCGATCAGCCCGGGGTTCTTCCCGGCCGAACAAAACCGGCGGATGCTCTTGAAGGACGACGGCGCCTACACCGAGCGCGGGCAGGCGATCGTCGGCCACACGCCGATGGCCCGGTTCGGCGAGGCGCACGAGCTCGCCGGTGCGGTGGTCTGGCTGGCGTCGCCGCGGGCCGCGTCGTTCGTCACCGGCCAGAACATCGTCGTGGACGGCGGGTTCTCGTCAGTCACGATATAAGTCATAAAGTCATGACGTCGTAAATCATCAGTTAATTAATTGATAAATATATCATATATATTCACTATATAATATCAATTTAATACTTCACGACGTTATGACTTTACGACTTGCGACTTGCGACTTGCTGCTTGAGGTATCATGAAAGAGGCGGCTGTGCCGGCACCCGGACTGGCCGGATCGGCTTTTTCGTCGACCTCGTAAGGCATCACCATGTCGGACGGTACCCTTCAAAGCCTGCTCGCCGGGTTCGATCCGGACCTCCCGCTCGAACGCGCCAGGACCATTCCGAATACCTGGTACACCTCGACCGAGGTCCACGCGGCGGAGCGGGACGCGGTGTTCGCGCGGTCGTGGCAGATGGTCGGGCGGGGTGAGCAAGTCGTGACCCCAGGGTCGTTTATCACCGCCGATCTCGCCGGGGAGCCCATCCTGGTCGTCCGCGGCGACGACGGGGTGTTGCGGGGGTTCTTCAATATCTGCCGCCACCGGGCCGCCCCAATCCTGGCGGAGCCGTGCGGCAGCGCGACGAAGCTCCGCTGCCGCTACCACGGGTGGACCTACGACCTCGCCGGGCGGCTGCGAGGCACGCCGGAGTTCGACGGGGTCGAGGAGTTCCGCAAGGAGGATAACGGGCTCCCGCCGGTCGCCGTGGCCGAGTGGGGGTCGTTCGTCTGGGTCCACCTCACAAAACCGCGCGAACCGCTGACCGGGTATTTGGGTCCCTTAGCGTCGTGGGTCGAATCGCGGGGCGGGCTGGGCGATCTGAAGTGGTATGCCACAAGGACCTACGACCTGGCGTGTAACTGGAAGGTGTACGTCGACAACTACCTGGACGGCGGGTACCACGTGAACACCGTCCACCCCGGACTCGCGGGGGTGCTCGACTACCGCGAATACCGGACGGCGTGCGAGGGGAAGACGGTCCTCCAGAGCAGCCCGATGAAGCCGGCCGAAGGCCAAACCGGCCGCACGCGGACCGGCGACCGGGCGGCGTACTGGTGGGTGTTCCCGAACGTCATGCTCAACCTGTACGCGGGGCTGATGGACACGAACCTCGTCCTCCCCCTCGGGGTGGACCGGTGCCGGGTGGTGTTCGACTACTACTTCGCCGCCGGCACCGACGAGGCGTTCGTCCGCGACAGCGTGGCGGTGACGGACCAGGTCCAGGCCGAGGACGTGGGGATCTGCGAAGAGGTCCAGCGCGGGCTGAACAGCCGGTCGTACACGACCGGCCGGTTCAGCGTGAAGCGGGAAAACGGGGCGTATTACTTCCACCAGCTGCTCGGGCGGGCTTTGCGGGAAGGCACCGGATAGCGCCACCTGGCGCGGGCACGGGAAACGGGTTTGGGTATCACGGGCGGCTTCCCCGCCCGTGTTTTGTTCCGCGGCGGGCGTGCGATCTGGTACGCCGTGGTTGAACCGGGAGGGTCTTCGGTGGGCGATACGACCGGGGCGAGGTTCCGATCCGGGCTGGTGTTCGGGCTGATCGCGTACTCGTGGTGGGGGATGGTCCCCCTCTACTTCTCGGCCCTGAAACACGCTGGTGTCCCGGCAGTGGAGATCCTCGCCCAGCGGGTCGCCTGGTCGGTCCCGGTCCTCCTCGGGCTGACCGCAATCGTCGACGGGTGGGCCGACGTATTCCGCGTCTTCCGGGACCGCCGGCTCGTGCTCACCCTGCTGGCGTCGTCGTTGTTTCTCGCCGCCAACTGGCTGCTCTACATCTACGCCACGGTCACCGGCCGCGTGACGGAAGCGAGCCTCGGCTACTACATGATGCCGCTGGTGAATGCGGCGCTGGCGACCACGTTCCTGGGCGAACGGCTCCGGCCCCTGCACTACCCCGCCCTCGCCCTCGTGGCGATCGGGGTGCTGGTCCCGTGTGTGGCCGAAGGCTATTTCCCGTGGCTCGCCGTGTCCCTCACGGTCTCGTTCGGGCTCTACGGGCTGGTGCGGAAGAAAGCCCCGGTCGAGAGCATGACTGGGTTGACGGTCGAATCGCTGCTGATGCTGCCGCTGGCACTCCCCTACCTGCTCTACCTCGGCGCCACGGGCGCGAACCATCTCGGCGCGGACTGGGGCCGGAACGGCCTGATCACGTTCAGCGGGATCGTCACCGTCGTCCCGCTGCTCACCTTTACCCTGTCGATCCGCCGGTTGCCGCTTCTCGCGGTCAGTTTCATCCAGTTCGTCTCGCCCACGGTCCAAATGGTGCTCGCCGTCGCCGTGCTCGGCGAAACGCTGACGGCCGACCGGGTCACGACATTCGTCTGCGTGTGGGCGGGCGTGCTGATCTTCGTCGCGGACGCGATCTGGCAGGCGCGGGCGGCGCGGAGGCGATTGAAACGCACTGGCCCTTCCGAACCAGTGCCCGCGGCCGACCACGAAGCCCTCCGGGTGGGCGAACTGCGACCGCGCTGTGTATCGACCGCGGGAAATACCCGGGCGTTATAGACCGGTCGTCATAGCGGCTTCGCCTAGTTAGACACTTTTCTCTGGGAAAGGTAGTCATCCGCTGATGTCTACGGTCGCACCACTCGCTGTTGTTTGGTCTGCACAGAGCATCTCGTAAAATGTCATTAGCCGGAACAGCGGAGTAATTACCCGCTGAAAGCCGGGGCCAGGGCGGCTGGGATCGTGTTGCACCCTTACCCTCGGCCTCGGTCCGCCGGCCCTTGGGCAACACGCCATGTCAGGCTCTACGTATCCCGTGGAGAACTGTCCTCCCACGATTACATCTCGCCAGTTCCCATCACCCAACCGCCTTCAACCTAGTCCCCTAGAGCACTTCGCCCTCCGATGGCCAGTGAAACGAGCAGACGCCGAAACTTTCACTAGATACTCATGGGACGCCGCCAAATCGCTAAATGCTCGCCTTCCAGGATTTCGCATTCCTGACGAAGTCTGGGAGAACTGGCGTTCGCTTTGGGTCCGCGACCTTTTCCTCGGCTTCATCCAATCAGGGGATCGTCTTCCACCATCGCAGATCGCGTCGGCAGTCGAGGACGTTTGCGCAGGCATTGAGGCCCTTCGGGGCGTTATGCCCCGAGGAAATCGTGTGCGGACTGGAAGGTTTTGGGTTCAAGTTTACCCGGGACGCGTCGGATTTCCCCACTTTCCAACTCTCCAGCAGGTACGGCAGCACCATCCTGAATTCCATCACCGAGTCGTTTCTGGTGAGTCACCAGGTGGTGCTCGCTTGGATGCTCAGCAGTTCCTCGATCGAGTCAGTTTCTTGCTCAACGAACCAACCGAAGCGGATTGGGACTGGCTAGAGCGGCTGGCTTATGAAGTCGACCCGCCCGAACTCGATGAAGGCGAATCTCCGGATGAGTCTTGGGCTAGGCGAATTTTCCCCGATGCCGTCCCTCGGCTTTCGCTCCTATTAGGTGTCGAGCACGACCCTCGGATCGAAGACATCGACACATCGTTTCCGGTCCTTGTCGGATGCGTCCAAGGCTGGTGTCTGAAAGCCCGTGAAGCGGTTAAACGACAGCTTGCGATCGCTTCGCCTGTTCCTCAAGGAGAGACTTCGGGCGAGCAACGGGCTCTGACCCGCATCCGAGATGAACGATCCACGCAGACGAGTGCCGTGCCCCCGACCAGTAACCATTCGGGGAGTGGCACGTCCAATCCTTATGAACGTTTATACCGCCTTCAGGTTGTGGCCCCGCGGGTCGAGGATCTAGCTCGTGAATACTGGTCGCGTTTCGAGCCGCTTCATGCATCCCTCTCTGTTGCGGTTAACGCTCCCTTGAACGATCGGGCTCAATGGGAACGGTGTGTCTTCGGTACAGGCTCGGCGATCCGAGCAGATGGCTTGACGAATGCCCCAGCGACTGTGCGAGATTCCAGAAGATGGAATTACAAACCACCAGATGAAGGATGGGCACGTGCCGGTTGGGTAGTATCCGACTTGCTCGATTTGGCAGTCAAAGAGGATTTTCAGCAGTTTCAGATCCGTTCCGGCCAACTATTCGGGGACCCAGAAGGGTTAGGACAAGTTCCAGCAGTGTTCCGGGAGATTGCAGGGTATTTGTGTTCAAAGATGCTGGAGCGTCTTAACCATGAATTTCTCGAACGAGCAAAAGCTGTCGTTGATGAAATCGGCGAACCGTTCGATATCCTCCGGAATCGACTGATCTGGAACGCGATGAACGCCCGAGCTCAAGAGGCTGTTTCGAACTGGATCGCATGGAAAGAGTTCGGAGATAGCAACATCCCCAAGTGGTGTTTCATTCCGCCTGTGACTACCGATACTGGGCCCGTTCCGTCGACCCAAGAGCAGACCCAACCGTCTGGCAAGTTCGGATCGAATTCCGATCCGCCCCCGCCCACCGGGCCCGAAAAGAGCGAAGGGGGGACACCGCCCGAAGCGTTTACCGAACTCCGAGACTCCACCCACGATCGAGCGCAAAGCATGGCTGTACGTCCCCGACGTGGTAATGAAACCGCCATACCTGCTGTCGTCCGTAACTGGCTCATCGCACGCTACCTCTCCGACCCCACTCCAGGTCAATTGCGGCTAACAAAGGAAGCCGACCTCGAACCCATCGTACTTGTGCAATACGGTACGTTTGCGGAGTACCTGCTCCACGCCGGTTTCGAGCTACTACCGAACCTGGACAACTGGAAGAACGCGGGTTGGATCGCAGACATGATGGTTGACATCCGGCAAACGGACGACCCAAACGATTCGCCCCATTATTGCATCGCCCGTCTGAATTTGCCGGTCGGCCGTCACCGACTCGTTGGTATTCGCCGACCCATACTCGACGCCCCCACCGATTCTGTGCCGCTGACCGACGAGACCAGAGCGAGCGCGGGAGATAAGCCAAAACGAATTCCCCGAGCAGAGGCCGAATTCCTCGTGCGCGATTGGCTTGTGCGGCACGCCAAGGAGAATCCCGTTTCCGTGACCCGCGATGCCGTGAGGTTCCCCAAGGTTGGTGGAGTCGGAGTTAAGGGTGTAAACTCCCCCCGAGGAGGACACCAATGGCCCGCAAGGTTTACACCCGGGAGTTCAAGCTCCAAGCTCTCCGGATGATCACCGACAAGGGTCTGTCGATCGCCGACGTCTCCCGTCAGTTGGGGGTGACCGAGGGTTGCTTGCGGAACTGGAAGAAGGCGGCCGAGGAACAGGGGGACGCGGCCTTCCCGGGTCAGGGGAAGTTGTCCCCGGCGGATGACGAACTCCATCGACTCCGGGCCGAGGTCCGGAGGCTCCGGGCCGAGCGGGATCTCCTAAAAAAAGCCGCCGCCTACTTCGCCAGTCACCCGACGTAGTGTTCCGGCTCATCCCCGACAGTGACCCGGACGAGTGCCCGGTCTCGTGGATGTGCGATGCCCTGGAGGTGTCCGAGTCCGGGTACTACGCCTGGGCCTCCCGGTCCCCGTCGGCGGCCGAGCAGCGGCGGGACACGCTGGTCGCCGTGATCCGCCAGGTTCACGCGGATGTGAAGGCCCGGTACGGGAGCCCGCGGATGACCAAGGAATTGAACGCCCGGGGACACGCGTGTACGGAGAACACCGTGGCCGAACTCATGCGGGAACACGGGATTCGTGCGAAGGCACCGAGACGGTTCGTCCGCACGACGGACTCCAACCACCGGCTGCCGGTGGCCGAGAACATCCTGGCGCGGGACTTCGAGCCGGCCGGCCCGAACCAGTCGTGGTGTGCGGATATCACATATATTCCGACGGGCGAGGGGTGGCTGTACCTGGCGGTGGTCGAGGACCTGTTCAGCCGGATGATCGTGGGCTGGTCGATGGACGAGACGATGGAGAGCCGGCTGGTCGTCGATGCGCTCGCCATGGCGTTGGCTCGCCGCCGCCCGGGTGCGGGGTTGCTGGCCCACTCGGACCGTGGGAGCCAGTACGCCAGTGACCACTACCAGCGGGTGCTGGCCTCCGAGGGGACCACGTGCAGCATGAGCGAGGTCGGCCAGTGCTGGGATAACGCCCCGGTGGAGTCGTTCTTCGGGCGACTGAAGTGCGAACTCGCGTCGGGTGAGGTGTTCGCGACCCGTGACCAGGCGCGGGCCGAACTGTTCGAGTACCTGGAAGTGTTCTACAACCGCGTCCGCTTGCACTCCTCCTTGGGGTTCTTATCCCCGGTCGAGTTTGAACGGACGTACAACCAGAAACACCGTTAACCTCGTCTCCATTTTTCTTGGGGAAGATCACCCGTACTTCTTGTGGCAGTCGGCGGAGCTCATCTTCGGGGCCTTGACCAGCCCGCCGGCCAGCTTCTCCCCCTCCGGGTCGAGGTACAGCCGGCCGCTCGTCTCCTTGATCCCGGCGTCGTACCCGATCACGTGGACGTTGAAGATGTATGCCGCCTCGGACACGGCCTTGAACCAGTGGACGTTGTCCTTGTGGTCGGAGATGGTGGACAGGTCGCCGGGGCCGAACTCGCGGTCGATGGTCGACTTGATCACGTAGTGGTCCTTGAGCGTCTCGACCCGGTCGTAGTGCCGGCCGTGCCACTTCCCCTTCAGGACGATGAACCCGGTACACATGTTCGCGTGCCCGTGCGGGACGACCGACCGGCCCTTCCCGCACCCGAAGATCTGCTTCCCGAACCCGAGGTTGGCCGGCAGCCCCTCGACCTTGCCGAGGTCGATCCCGACGTTGGCCGCCCCGCTGTCCGGGAGCTTCTTCTTCTCGACCTCGTCGAGCTTGATCAGGGCGCACAGGGCCGTCAGGTCGACCCGCTTGTACAGGTCTTCCATCTTGGTCTGGAATTCGAGGTCCGTGAGCTTCCGCCCGCGGAGGTCCTGGGTCATCTCGACCAGCTCGCGGAGCCACTTGTGGATGGTCGGCTTGACCTGGTCGGCGAACAGGTCGCGGGACCACAGGGTCTCGACGAGGCCGAACGCGACGAGCGACCCGAGCATTCGGGCGTTGAACTCACGGCGGGTGTGCACGGCGGGAACCTCCGGTGGGTGGGAACACACCGAAGGTAACCCGCCGCATCGAGGAAAACCAGGGAAAGCCGGGTCGACTCCGCCGCGCGTCACGCCCGCGGCTGCTTCTCCGTCACCCGGGCGCCGCCGGGCTTGAGTACAGTCGCCCGGTCGGCGTTGAGCTGGACGTACCCGGCCCAGCGGTCGGGCACCTCGGCGTCCAGGAAGATCGCCTCGACCGGGCACTCGGGGACGCACGCCCCACAGTCGATGCAGTCGTCGGGGTCGATGTAGAGCTGGCGGTCGTCGCCGTAGAAGCACTCCATCGGGCAGACGACGACGCAGTCCGTGTACTTGCAGTTCACGCACGGTTCGGTCACGACATGAGCCACCGGCACACCGCCTTTCGGTTGGGAAGGGAAACGCCCTCCCCCAAGGCAGTCCGCGTGCCGGGTGAAAATGCCTGGAATTGAAGAGTTTCGTTGCGGGGGCGATGACGCGATGTGGTCGCGTGACGAATGGTGGTCGGGCGTAGGGGCCGGGCGGGCGGGCGGGGTTTTCACCCCAACGGGGTGGGAGCGCATAGCCCCGGGCAACGCCCCGGGCGGGGAACGCAGTTGCGCCCGCCGTCCGACCCGATCGAGGGGCGTTCCCCCGCCCGGGGCGTTGCCCGGGGCTATGCGCTCCCAGCCTTTCAGGCTGAAATCCCCGAGATGGCTGGCCCGGTACTCCGTCGCTCACGCCCACTCCGCCCCGGCCCGCCCGATCCCGTGCTTCCGCATCTTGCCGTACAGGGTGGTCGGCTTGAGCCCGAGCCGGTGGGCCGCCCCGCCGGGGCCGTACACCCGCCCGCCGGCCGCCCGCAGCGCGTCCAGAATCCGCTGGCGCTCCTGGGCCGCCCACGTCTTCGCCGTCTCCGCCACCGACGACCCGACCAGCCACGCCGGGTCGAGTTCCAGGTCGGCCCCGTCGCTCACGATCACCGCCCTCTCGATCAGGTTCTGGAGCTCCCGGACGTTCCCCGGCCAGTCGTGATCCGCGAGGACCGTCAACGTCGCGGGGCGGACGCGGGACACCAACCGGTCGTGCTTCGCGGCGAAGTGATGGATGAAGTGGGCCGCGAGGTCGGGGATGTCCGACGGCCGGTCGCGGAGCGGGGGGACGGTGACCGGGAAGACGTTCAGCCGGTAGAACAGGTCGGCCCGGAACCGGCCGGCCGTCACCTCGGCGAAGAGATCCCGGTTCGTGGCCGCGACGACCCGGATGTCGACCGCAATAGGCTCGCCGCCCCCGACCCGCTCGACCACCCGCTCCTGGAGTACCCGCAAGAGGATCGCTTGTGCGTCCGGCGGCAGCTCGCCGACCTCGTCGAGGAACAGCGTCCCGCCGTGGGCCTGCTCGAACCGCCCCGCCCGCCGCTTGACCGCCCCCGTGAACGCCCCGGCCTCGTGCCCGAACAGCTCGCTCGTGATCAGCCCCGGGGCGAGGCCCGCGCAACTGACCGGCACGAACGCCCGGCCCCGTCGCGGGCTCCGCTCGTGGACCGACCGGGCGATCAGTTCCTTGCCCGTCCCGGTTTCGCCCAGGACGAGGACCGTGGCGTCCGTCGGGGCGACCCGCGCGACGGCCCGGCGGACCGCGTCGAGCCCCGGGCTCGTACCGACGAGCACGCCCGTCTCGCCGGTCATGGCGCTCCCATCGGGCCGAGGTAGGTGAACCGCGGGACGGTTTGCCCCTGGTACGCGACGGGTTCGAGGAACATCTCGACCGGGCGGACCCAGAGCCCGGTGTCGTTGTAGAGCGGGCGGTACACGACCATTTGCTCGTGCGTCTCACTGTGCCGGGCGACGCCGACGACCTCGTACTCGCCGCCCTTGAAGTGGCGGTACCGGCCGGGAACGGGTTCGGGCATCACGGGGTCCGGGTGGGGGGGTGAGAAGCCGCGGCGAGCGGCATTGATTACGGTGCAGAGATCGGTGATCGACCGCTGGCGCCTCGGGCTACCGGTTCAGTCCGAGGTCCGGAAGCCGTTCGGTGCCGAGCTTCGCTCCCACATTCTCCCGCAACTCCGCCCATTGCCCGGATTTCCAGAGGGCGTCCGGGTCGTCGTCGAACCCGAGGATCGACGCGATTTCCATCGCCGCGAAGTCCCGCACGGCGATCCTGGGAAAGTGGGAGGCAGCGCAGTGGCTGGAAAACATGATGCGGTCCGAGGACATGTCTCGGACGGTTTCGTCGGCGAGGAAGGCCGAGAGGAACGCGAGCCGCCGCGCCCGGTTCTTGGTCCCGAGGCGCGTGTAAGTCATCTGGTCCATCACCTCCATCTGCAGCCCAACGCTGCTCCGCTTCGCCACCCGAAGATATTCCCTCCAGATAGCGTCGTCGTCGATCTCGATGACCACCTGGGCGAAGTACGCCTCGGGGCAGCCCCCGTACTTGATGCGCGTGTCCCTGGGGATCTTGTCGAGCAACGGGCGGAGGATCTCCGCGGCCTTCTTGGCGTCGAGCCGGGCCAGGACCTGAAGCACCCAGCGGCGGTGAGGGAGCGGGCCGCGGCCGGCGAACGCCGTCAGCACCTTCACCCGTTCGTCCTTCGGCAGGCACGAGACGGCCACCGCATCCGCCAGGCCGAATGGGGCGTCGCTGGGTTCGGCCAGCTCCGTGTATTGCTCGCACAGCCCCACCAGTACCTCCGGCCACTTCCGGGCGATGACGTGGGCGACCGACTCGTTGACCCGGGTGATCCGCTTTCCGTTCTTGAGGAAGACGGCCGAGGTGAAGTAGTTCTGTTCCGGGCCCCGCCGGGCCTCTTCCCACCACGTCCGCCAGGCTTTCGGGTCGGCGTCGTCCGGCGGAGATGGCGTCCCATTTCCGGCAATTTCGTGGAGCAGGCATGCGGCCAGCACGCCGGTCCGCAGGATACTCGGCGGGACATTATTAATCCCCGGCTGCATGTGGGCCGTGACCCGTCGGTCGTCGAGAAGTGCGATCAGGTCTGGGACGACCTCAAAGCCGCGGAACACGATCGTGAGGGCGGGGGCATTCGCGTCGCTCCCGTCGGCCTCGTGGAACAGCCCGAGGTAATAGCCGTGGTGGGGCCGGCCCGCCCAGTCGAGCAGAAGTGCCTCCACCGACCCCGCTTTCGGGGGCCTGGCAGCGAGTGTGGTCGTCAGGTCGGCCAGGAGGTCGCGCCGCTCGTCGGTCTTCAACTCCGGAAACTCGTCGAACAGCGCGGTCATCCGGACGTGGACCTCCCGCCAGTTCGCCGGCCCCTGCAAGATCTGGTTCCACTGGTAGTCGTACGCGCAACCGGCAAGGAGTAGCGGGGCGTTCTTGAGTCGATCGGGATGGTCTTCGGCAAACCGGTTCAGGAGGGCCTGGACGGTGTCGAAGTCCCCCCGGCCGGCGACCTGCACGGCACAAACGAAGGTGGCCAGGTCGTCGAAGCGTGTCGCATACCCCCGCCGAGTACCCTTTACGCGGTCGAGCGAGAACTTCCGCCAGAGCGGTTCCCATTTCCGAACCGAGATGGTACAGCGCTCCGTGCCCCGGAGGACGACCGCGGTCCCGTCCGGCTTTTCCTCCAGGAGAAAGGCGGGTGAATAAACGCCGGGGTCGCCGCCGGTCGAGGGGATGTCAAGCTGATAATGACACTCGGTGTGTGCCAGCACGAGGCGGGCGTCGTTCGGCGGCATCGGGACGTGATGGCGGGCGGCGAGGTCCGTGAGTGCTTTCAATTCCGGCGGTGCCGGTCGAGGTGCGGTGCAGTCGTGTGCGAACAGGCTGGTCAGAAAGACGATCAGGTAGAGGCCAGACATGGGCACCTCGCGGGCAACCGACACCCGAACATGAAGCCGAGCTCTTCGGACATGATACCCGATGTGACCCGGGACCGGGTGAAGCGGGCCGCCCGGGGCACACGGCCGTCGCCCGTCCTACAACACGGTCATGCTCGACTTCGCCACGACCGCGTTCGTCTCGATCCTGTTCCTCGTCGATCCGCCCGGGACGGTCCCGGCGTTCATCGCCCTGACCAGCCGGTACCCGCCGGAGAAGCGGCGGAAGACGGCGCTCGTCGCCAGCCTGGCCGCCACCGTGATCCTCATGGGGTTCGCCGCGGTCGGGAACGTCATTTTCCGCGTCCTGGGGCTGACCCTCCCGGCCTTCCAGATCGCCGGCGGGCTGGTCCTGTTCGTGGTCGCCCTCGACATGATCCGGGCCCGGCGGTCGACCCAGGAAGACCCGGCCGAGATGACGGAGGGGTCGACCGCGACCGACGTCGCGATCGCCCCGCTCGCCATCCCGATGCTCGCCGGCCCGGCCGCCCTCTCGACCGTGACCGTCCTCATGGCCCAGGCAAAGGACCTGGTCGAGGTGGCGATCGTGTTCCTCTCGATCGGACTGACCGGTGTGGTGTGCTACATCACCCTCCGGCTCGCCGAGCCGATCCAGCGGCGGCTCGGGACGACCGGGGTCCACGTCCTCGACCGGGTCCTCGGGCTGGTGCTCGCCGGAATCGCGGTGCAGTTCATCCTCAACGGGCTCAAGGCCGCCGACCTGATCCCGAAGCCGGCCGCCGGGTGAGGCCGAGGTGAGCTGAGCGATCAAGAAGGAGAGGAACGGATGTGGGGGCCAAGACCAATGGCCGGCGGTAGCGCCGGACATCTCATTTCGCTTGGCTTTCTGCCCAGAAAGTGCGAGGGTAAGAGGTGAGAAAGGAGTCTCGCTCATGTCCGATACCGCTGCCCGGCTCGGGGCCGCCAAGTCGGCCTCGACATTGTTGGCTCCCTTCATCCCGGGCGTGGTCCGGGTCGGCCAGTCGGTCGATCAGGACGTGCGGGTCGAGGAAGCGCACCGGCGAGGCGCTGATCGAGCAGCAGGCGGATCGCCTGCGTGACTTCTTGATTCGGATGGGGACGGAAACGAGGCAAGGAGCGGTCGGTCTTGTGATCGACCGGGATTACCTGGAGATCGGCTTCGCCTTGCCGGAAGCGGAAGGGCGGCAATGGCTAAGAACATCGACACGATCGCCAAGAAACTGGGAGCCACAGTGATCGGCCCGGTACCGGAAACCGGCGGCGGGGCATTCGGCGCGGCGAAAGTGGCTCAGGTGGTAGTTGCGTTAAAGGCCCGGCTCGTTCCGGGCCAGGGCAAGCGACCGGGTCGACCGACGGACCCGATTTGGGTCTACGTGCCGAAGGTGCCGATGAGCGAAGTCACGATGGCGAAGCTCACGCGGTTGGCAGCTCAGATCGGCGAGGCCGGCCGGCGGGTCAGCCCGATGCAACTGGCCGCGCAACTCCTGGAAGAGGCGGTCGCCCGGCTGCCGGATGAGGCCCTCTGACGGGCGGCGTGGGAACGCACCACACGAACACCGCGGCGCCCTTCCAGCCCCGTGCCGTTTCCGCTTCGCGCGAGCCAGAGTACCTTGGTGGAAGGTGCCGCCCCGCCGGCGCCGGCTCGTCCCGACCACCGGAACCCGGCCCGTGCCCGACCCCCCCGCAACAGCCCTGCAGTCCCAGCTCGCCGCGGCCGGTCGATCCGGCCCGGAGGGCGTCGTCCGCGCGGTGGACCTGGTCCTGGCCGAGGCCGATCAGCTGGCGGCCAGCGACGTCCACTTCCAGCCGACGGCCCGGGGGCTCGAGGTCCGGTTCCGGCTCGACGGGGTCCTCCAGCCGGTCGCCACCCTCCCCCGCGAACTGGCCCCGAACGTGATCGCCAGGCTGAAGGTGATGGCCGAGCTGTTGACCTACCGGACCGACATCCCGCAGGAGGGGAGCATCCGGGCCGCCCCCGGCGCCCGAGCGCCCGAGCGCCGGGTGAGCACCTTCCCGACCGTCCACGGGGAGAACGCGGTCGTCCGGGTCTTCAACCCGGCCGCCGGGTTACTGGACCTGGACCAGCTCGGGCTCCCGCCGCCCGTCCTCGCGACCCTGGACGCGCTGCTCCGGGAACGGGCCGGCGCCGTGTTCCTCACCGGCCCGAGCGGGAGCGGAAAGACCACCACGATTTACGCCTGCCTCCGCCGGCTGGCGGGCGAGACGGTCGCCCGGCACATCGTCACCATTGAGGACCCGGTCGAGCGGATGCTCGACGGGGTGAGCCAGTCACAGGCCCGCCCGGGGACCGAGTTCGACTTCGCCCGCGGCCTCCGCAGCCTGCTCCGCCAGGACCCGGAGGTGATCATGGTCGGCGAGGTGCGGGACCGGGAGACGGCGGCGGTCGCGATCGAGGCGGCCCTCACGGGTCATCTCGTCTTCAGCACGCTGCACGCGGGGTCGGCCTGCGGGGTGGTCGGCCGGCTGCTGGAGATGGGGGTCGAGCCGTACCTGCTGACCGGGGGCATCAAGGGGATCTTGAACCAGCGGCTCCTCCGCCGGCTGTGCGACGAGTGCAAGCGGCCGGCCGGGGCGGTCTGGCAGGCGGTCGGGTGCGACCGGTGCGGCGGAACCGGCTACCGCGGCCGGCTCATGGTGACGGAACTCCTGACCCCGGGCCCCGAGTTCCGGGCGGCCGTCCTCGGGAAGGCCGATACGGACACCCTCCAGGCGGTCGCCGTGCGGTCCGGCTGGACGACGGTCCGCGACCGGGCCGCCGACGCGGTCGCCGCCGGTCAGACGACCCCGGCCGAGGTGGACCGGGTCCTCGGCCCGGGATGACAGGCCGGCAAGTCTCGTGGCTCACGTTACTCGGTGGAAATACCCGGGAGGGGGGTGGGATTTCAGCCTCGAATCGCTGGGACAACATCGCCCAAAGCATCGCCCTTGGTATCCTGTCTCCGATGTGACTCTGCTCCGTTGCCACGGGATGAGCCATGCGCCCTGTCTTACTCGTTCTCTCGCTCTCACTCCCACTTTCCCTGCCACTCTGCGGCGCGGCCGAGCCCGACCGGGCCGCGGTCCGCAAAAAGATGGAGCGAGTCATGGGGCCGCTGCCGGGCCCGGAGCGGAAGGTCCCGCTCGACCCGAAGGAGGTGAGCAGGGAGGAACTCGACGGGTACGTCCGGAAGAAGGTGACGTTCGCGGCCGAGAAGGGCGACCGCGTCCCGGCGTGGCTGCTGGTCCCGACGAAGAGGCCCGGCAAGCGGCCGGCCGTCCTGTGCCTGCACCAGACGATCGCGATCGGAAAGGACGAGCCGGTCGGGCTCGGGAAGAAGGAAAGCCTCTGGTACGCCCTCCATCTCGTGAAGCGGGGGTACGTGTGCCTGGCCCCGGACTACCCGAGCTTCGGCGAGTACCCGTACGACTTCCCGGCGGCGTTCCAACGGGGCGACTACCGGTCCGGGTCGATGAAGGCGATCTGGAACAACATGCGGGCGGTCGACCTGTTGCAGTCGCTCCCGGAGGTGGACGGCGGGCGGATCGGCGTCATCGGGCACTCGCTCGGCGGGCACAACGCGATGTTCACCGCCGCGTTCGACGAACGGCTGACCGTGGTCGTGAGCAGCTGTGGGTTCTGTAGCTTCCACAAGTACTACGGCGGAAACCTGAAGGGGTGGACGAGCGACCGGTACATGCCGCGGATCGCGGCCGAGTTCGGGACCGACCCGAAGAAGATGCCGTTCGACTTCACCGACGTGGTGGGCGGCTTCGCCCCGCGGGCGTTCCTGGCGGTGGCGCCGGTGCGGGACGGCAACTTCGAGGTGAGCGGGGTGAAGGACGTGATCGCGGCGGCCGGGCCGGCGTACCGGGACCGGAACGCGGCCGACAACCTCAAGGCGATCTATCCCGACGCCGGGCACGACTTCCCGGAAGACGCCCGGAAGACCGCGTACGAATTCATGGACCAGCACCTCAAGCCGTGACACGTCCCACGTGGGTCTCGAAGACTCGACCCGCCCGAACACCTCCGAGTGTTCACGGCGGCGGATCGGGACGAGGAGTCCGCCCGCTGGTCGTCGCGGCCGTCAGGCTCGGGGGGCCGATCCGCGATGACTTTGCAAGACGGGTCGAACCGGCGGAAGGCGGGAGCGATGCGGGACCGTTCACCCGGGTAATGTCGACTTCCGCCGGGAGAAATGCGGTCCGGTACACCCGACCCGTTCTCCGGGCGGATCAAACCGGGTTCGAGATCCATCCTACGGCCGGCTCACCCCGATGAAGCGGGCGTAGGAGTAGTACCACCTTACTCCTGCTCGTGCCGCGGGACGAAAGGTGATGGGAAAACCACGCCGCAGATCGCTACTGCGAGCAGACCCCTCCATCGACCGGGAGGGTGTGGCCGGTGACGTACCGGGCCTCGTCGGACAGCAGCCAGACGACCGGATCGGCGATGTCGTCCGGCTGGCCGATCCGCCCCATCGGGACGAAGGCGGCGTAGCTGTGCGGGTCGCCGCCCGTCCCCTTCGCCAAGAGGGGCGTCTCCACCGGACCGGGGCCGACCGCATTCACCCGGACGTTCCGCTTGGCGTAGTCCAACGCCGCCGCCTTGGTCATGCCGGTAACGGCGTGCTTGGTGGCGACGTACAGGCTCCAGCCGGGGTAGCCGTTCAGCCCGAAGATCGAGGACGTGTTCACGACGGCCCCGCCGCCCGTCTTGAGCATCTGCTCGATCTCGTACTTCATGCAGTAGAACACGCCCTTGATGTTCACGTCGAACAGGACGGACGCCCTCTCGATGTCCTGTTCGTGGAGCGGCACCTGCTCGCCGTCCATCCCGGCGTTGTTGAACGCCACGTCCAGCCGACCGAACTCGGCCACCGCCCGCTCGATCAGCGCCTTAACGTCGGCGGGCTTGCTCACGTCCGTCTTCTGGAACACGGCCCGGCCACCGCCCTGACGGATCAGTTGCACGACCTCTTCGCCTTTGGCGGCGTCTCGGTTGCCGATCACCAATGCCGCCCCCGCCCTCGCCATCGCCAGGGCGGTCGCCCGGCCGATGCCGGTCCCGCCCCCGGTCAAGACCCCGACCTTGTTCTTGAGGTCCGCCATCCGCGTCTCCTTCGGAAATCGAGCGCCCGGGCCGATCACCGCCCGAACTGCGAGCGGTTGCCGAGCCGCTGGCCGTACCCCCTCAACCGCTCGCCCAGGGCGAGTTGATCCGGCTCCCACCGCCGTAATGCCTCCACCACGTCCCCGCCACTGGCGTCCAGACAGTCGGCCAGTGAGAGGGCGTTGGCGGCGGCTTTGGCGGTACTTGCCGCCGTGTGCGGGCGGGGGACGAAAGCGGCGTCCCCGGTCAGGCACACCCGCCCGAACGCCATCCTCGGCACGGCGAGGTCGTGGATGGTCTGGACGAACGGCTCGGCCGTCGTCTCGACCAGCCGCCGAAACGTCGGCGGCAGGATGCCGCGGGCCTGCCCGTGCAACCACTGGATCATGTGGGGAGCGACGTAACCCTGCGGCACCGAGAACTGCCGTCGCCGACCGCCGTTGTCGGTCAACACCCGGTCCAGTTCGGCGCCGGGGGTGGCGTTCAAGTACCACACCCAATTCAGCCGCCGCTCGCCGGGTTGCGACGATCCGTCCGGGCCGGGGATCAGGTAGCAGAGGATATGGGTGTGCGGGGCTTGAAAGAAGGTGAACCGATCAGCGAACTCGGCGGCGAGGTCCGGGGCGTCGTGTTCGACCACCACGCCCCGCCAGGCGACGTACCCGGCGTAGTCCGACCTCACGTCCGGGAGGAGTTGCTGGCGCACGGTCGAGCCGGGTCCGTCCGCCCCGATCAGGAGGTCGCAGACTTCCTCCCGCCCGCCCTCGAACCGGGCCGTCACCGTGTCCGTCGTCGCCTCGAACTCGACCAGTCGCACGCCGGAGTGGTACCGTTCGTCGGGGACGGCGGCACGCAGTTTCCTGTAGAGCATGTCCCAGGATGTCATCGCCTGCGGCATCGGCGCTTCCTGAAGGACCGCTCCGTCCGGGCCGATGAAACGGCGGGTGCGGACGGGAACGACGACCTCATCGAGCCGGGCGACGCCGTACCGGGTCAGCAGGTCGGCGACCTCCCTCTGGAAGACGATCCCCGCACCCCGGTCCTTCATCAGCCCGGACGACTTCTCGAAGACCTCGACCTCGCAGCCGAGGGACCGGAGGGCGATGGCATTCGACAGCCCGCCGAGGGAGCCGCCCACGACGACAACTTTCGGGGCCGGACGGCTCGGGTTTAACACGACGGGCTTCCTCCCGCTCCGACCGCACAGACGCCACCCTCGCCGGCCGGAGGCGGACCCTTCAGGGCACGGTCAAAGGCGGCGAGGAAGGCCGAGGGTTCCCTGGCCCCGGAGAAGGCCGGTTGGTCGTTGACGAGGAAGAACGGCACACCGCTGACACCGGCCCGCCGGGCCTTTTCCTCCCCCGAGCGCACCGCTCGCAACCCGCCGTCGCCGGTCAGCAAATCCCCGGCCCGGCCACGGTCGAGTCCGGCCCCGGTCACCACGTCGAGAAGAACGAGACGGTTCGAGACGTCCCGGCCCTCGGTGAAGTACGCCCGGAACAGCGCCTCCACCACGGCGTCCTGCACACCGTCCTCCCCGGCCAGCCAGATCAGCCGGTGGGCGTCGAGGGTGTTGGGCGTCCGCTCGATCTGGTCGAATGCGAACGGAATCCCTTCGGTCCGCCCCGCAGCCGTCACCTGGGCGTCGAGGGCCAGTGACCGTTCCCAGCTACCGAACTTGGCGGTGCGGTATTCCCTTCGGTTCATCCCGGCTTCGGGCATCTGCGGGTTGAGTTGAAACGGGTGCCACCGCGCCCGCACGTTCGTCCGCCCACGGCGGGAGGCAACGGCGGCCTCCAGCCGCCGCTTGCCGATGTAGCACCACGGGCAAATCACGTCCGAGATCACGTCCACTGTCAGGGTCATGACCGCCCCCCCGTTCAAGGCTTGGACCCGGTTATCGAATTCGTTAGCATGGTAGGGGGCCTGGACTCCGAACCGCAAGTAGGCACTTTTCGGTGCCTTAGGCACCAACGGGCGACATGAGCGACGAGATCAAGGTGTACGGCGAGGACTACCCGTCCCGCCGCCTACTCACGCTGGTCGGGGACAAGTGGACGCCCATCGTGTTGTACATTCTCGGACAAGGAACGAAGCGATACGGCGAGTTGCAACGCCACCTGCCCGACGTGTCGAAGAAGATGTTGACGCAGACCCTCCGGGCGCTGGAGGGAGACGGGTTGCTCACCCGGACGGTTTACGCCGAGGTTCCGCCGAGGGTGGAATACGACCTGACCCCGCTGGGTCGGTCGTTCTTGGAGCCGGTGACGGCCTTGTGCGAGTGGGCCACCGACAACCCCGACAAATTGGAAGGCGTCGAGAGGCACAGGAAGAAGGCGAAGCGGCGAAAGTGATATTGCCCCCGGCGACCTGATCTCGATCCCGTACCGGGGTGCGATCTCCGGTTACTTCCCGATCCTGGCCTTCGTGGGCGGTCATGGTCTCGACATCCCGACGAAGCTGCCGTCGTTCTCCCGGGCGAGGGCCCACAGGAACGCGCCCACGTCCGGGCTCTCGAAGAAGAACCCGATCGCGTGGATCTTCACCCGGTCGTCCCCGACCAGCTTCCGGTTCCAGGTCGCCCGCAGCTTGTCCCGCAGGTATTTGCCGAGGATCTCCCCCCGCTTCGTCTCCTCCAGCGGCGGGGTCACGTTCTCCTGCGCCGGGGTCAGTCCCGGGCCGCTCGTCGGCAGCCCGTCCGAGAACAGGTAGACCGTGTCCAGTCCCTTCGTCCGCAGGGAGAACGCCAGGTCGAACGCGGCGTGCAGGTTCGTGTCGCCTTCCGGCTTCACCTTGAGCAGCGCGGCCTTGACCGCCGCCGCCGACTTCTCGCCCTCGTACTTCTCCCACTGCCCGCCGGTCCCCGCCAGCCACCGGGCCTGCGACGAGAACACCACCACCTGGTACCGCTCCAGGGTCGGGACGGTCCGCATCACCTTCGCCACCGTCTCGCACACCACCGGCCACTTGTGCGGGGCCGCCGTCTGGAGGTCGATCTTGTCCATGCTCCCGGACATGTCCACCAGGAAGACCACCGATTTCCCGGTGATGGTGATCCCGGCGAACCGGTTCTCGGTCTCCCGGACGACCTTATCAACCTTGTCCGCGAGCTTCGCCTTTTCCCCCTGGAGGTCGATGATCGTGGTGTTCGCCTCGTCGATCTTCTTCTGCAGGTCCTTGATCTGCCCGCGGGTCGTGGTGAGGTCTTCAGCGGCCTTGGTCGAGGTGGTCTTGGCGGTCGCGGCCGCCGCGTCGAGGTCCTTCTTCGAGGCCGCGAGCTTCGCGGTGACGTCGTCGAGCATCTTCTGGAGGTCGGTCGCCCGCTTGTCCAGGGCCGCCCGCTCCTCGTCCTTCTTGCGGATCAGCCGTTGGAGCTCGTCGGCCGTGGTCACGGCCTCCTTCGCCTTCTTCGCCAGCGTGTCGGCCTCCTTCTGCTTCTTCCGGAGCACGTCCTCGGCGTCGTCGGCCTTCTCCCGGGCTGAGGCGAGCTCCTTCGCGGTCGCGTCGACCTTCGCCTCGGCGGCGTTCAGCGCGGTCTTGGTGGCGTCGAGCTGGGCCTGGGCCGACTTCGCCTCGGCCCGGGCGATCCCGAGTTTCCGGGCCGTGTCGTCCTTCTCGGTCCGGATCGCGGCCAGTTGCGTGGTGAACTGTTGGACTTCAGAGTTGAGCCGGAGCTTGGTGGAATCGAGGCTGGTGAGGGCGAGTTTCAGGTCCGTCCGGACCTGGGCGAGGTCGGTGAGGGCCGATTGCGCGGCGGCGGTTTGATCCCCCGCCTGCCGGGTGTTCAGCAGCCACAGGAGGGTGACGCACCCCAGGGCGCAGCAGAACACGTCCAGCATCCACATGCTGACCAGGGTGGGCGTCTTGTGGCGGACTCGCATGGGACTCGCTCCGCGGGCAGCCCGCCGCTCCGCGGCGGTCTTGGTCGACCTTACCGGCGCCGTCTTCAGACACCGCCAGGCACCACCCCGGGGGTGCGAAGACCGCCACGGGGTGGCGGGTTACTATCAAGGAAGGCCACCCGTGGGGAGCTGTTGTCACCGCGGGGTGGTGGACTTCGGTTGCCCGGCCGCCGGCTGAGAACCGATAGCCGACAGCGGGACGACCGTGTCCAGGTGCGTCAGGGGCAGCTCGCCGGCGAGCCACCGGGGGACGAGGGCGGCGGCGGCGTGGGCGACGGCCGCGGGCGGGAGGACCTCGACCGCCGTCCCCTCCGGCGTGTTCTGGTGGACCGCCAGCCCCAGGCCCGGCAGCCGGCCGGCGGCGTGCGTCAGCCAGACGGCCCGCGGGGGGAGCGGGAGCCCGGCCCCGGCGATCAGCTCGCAAACGGCGTCCGCCGCCGCGCGGGCGAGCGCGACGCAGTACCCGTCGAACTCCTCCGGCTGCAGGATCAGGTCCTGGTACCAGTGGGCGGTCCGGACGGTCAGGCTCGCCCGCTGCCCGGCCCGCACCCGGTCGAGCGCGCCGTCGAGCTGTTCGAACAGCGACTGTTCGGCGTCGGCCGAGTCCCGGGGGTCGCGGCGGCACAGGCGGACGCACCGGTCGGACACGGCGTCGAGGAGCCGGTCCGTCCACACCTTCGCCCCGACCCGCGGCCAGCACGCCGCGGCGACGAGCCTGGCCGTCTCCCGTTCGACGACGACCACGGCGGCCGAGAGCGCGAACTCGTCGGCGTCGACCATCACCACCGCCCCCGGGCCGGCGGCCGCCGGCCGCATCGGCACCACCCACCCGTCCGGGGCCGGCGCGTCGGCCGTCGGTTT
>JAQGHQ010000243.1 GCA_028288765.1 Gemmataceae bacterium
GAGGGGCCACACGTGCAGGGTTGCTGGGTGGTGGATGCGGTGCTCAACAAAGTGTGAATGGCGACTATTGAGTTGACGGTTCGGCAATCGAGGCCCGACAGAGTTCGCCCCGCTAAACAAGTACCTCGAAACTGGCAGGCTCGGAAAGGTACATATCCCGCATCGCTTGGTAGTCACGCCGCAGTGCGGGCAACCGCTCGGGCGGCGGGACAAGGCGAAAGGTGCCGGGCTTTGCGTGGTCGTAGTTCGCCCACGAACTGCCGAAGAACTGGCTCTTCCACTGCACGACGCGGCTGCGTAGCTCGTGCTGGTCCACTGCCTTGCCCGCGGCCGGGTGCTTTGCCAGTGCCGCCGTGTCGGCATAGTGCCGCGAGAACCGGTCCGGCGTCGGCTTGTCGGTTGGCCGGTGGTACTCGGTGTGGAGGATCGTCGCCTTCTCCCAGAAGCTCCGCTCCACTTCCAGGGCGACGACCTCGCATTTCCAGTCGGGAAAGGCGGCGGGTAGCACCTCAGCGACCCACGGCCGCACCGGATGGCGGCCGACCGGCTGCTGGTCGGTCAGCGAGCCGAACTCCAGTTTGACCGCGCGATTGAGGTACTCGAACCCCGCCGATTGGCTCGAAGGGTAGTGGAAGAGCAAAACCGGCGAATGCGTGCCGGGATCGGTCAGGAACTCGAACCACGCGCGGTCACGCTGGCCGAGAATTCCCGCCACGGCGGCTTCCAGCGCCGGTGCGATCTGGTTCCGCACGGCGACGCCGCAAGCGGCCTCGGCCCTGGTCATCCACTTGTTGGTCTGGTTGCGGCTTGTGCCTGCTTCCGGCAATTTCAGGAAGTCGGGCGATAGCGACAGGTCGATGTCTTCCGAGAAACGGTCTATGACGCCGAAGACTTTCGACAGCGATGTGCCGCCCTTGAACACAAGGCTTGCCGCGAATTCGGACTCGAAGAGGATGCCGAGCAGCCAGCAGACCCAGAAGTCCTTTTCCAGTACCACCGGTGACAGATTGCGGCGAACGGCCGCCTGCTCGATGTACAGGCGGCGTTCGTCCTCGGGCAACGCCAGAAAGCCGAGCTTCATGCTTCCTCCTCGGCAAGTTCCCGGAAGATCGGGTGCATCCACGCCGGGGCCAGCCGCAAGTCCTTAAGCAGCTCACGCCGCTTGTCGGCCGGGATCGTCCGCTTCAGGTGGTCCCGCCGCTGCTGCGTCACATGTTCCTGGCCCAACTCGCGGAGTGCCTGGATCAGCAGGCCGCTGAGCCGTCCGGCCGCTTCCATGTTCTTCGGCGTCGTCCGGCGAAGCTGGATGGTGGTCGGGCCGATCTTGACCGTCCGGGCCGGGCCGTCCGTCAGGAACACCGCCTTGGCCGGAACCTGCTCGGATAGCCCCAGGGCGTTCGCGGCATACGCCCCGGCGGGCTGGAGGCGGGTGCGGTCGCGTCCTGCCAGTGCCCGTGCAATGTCCTCGGCGGACGGTGCGAGCGGCCCAAGCATGGGATGCTCTTTTGGGAAGTCGTATACCCCGCGGGCGAGACGGCGGATGGTTCCCTGCCGGGCGAGCCGGTGGAGGGCAACGTCAACCGCTTCCCGGCTGCCGATGTCCAGAAAGTCGGCCGGAACGAATACGGAACCGCGTCCGCGGCCGTGAATGGCCGCAACTATCCTCGAATCAATGGCTTGTGGTGACTTCTTCCTGCCGCTCATGTAAGGAATACTAGTCTATTTTTCTTACAGAATCAAGGGCTGTCCATGTCGGCCTCTGCACCTGCCCGGGCTAGGAAGTTTAACAGAAGCGGAGCAGAGAGACACCCTTCGGGATGCCCCGCTTCGGACTCAGCCATTACGCGTACTGCGCCGGCCGACGAACTGCCAGGAACGGGTTGATCGGCTCGATGACGGCCTTCGGGTAGTCCACTCGCGCGGCGGCCAACGCCTGCTGATACACGTCATGCTCGTCGGTCCAGAGGGGGTGGCAGAGCAGCAAGACCCGCGTTTGTGCTGCCTGCGTGTGGGGGCGGACGATTGCCGTCATCCCGCCGAACGAGCGCGGTGGGTCCACGTCGTATTCGAGCCGCCGCAGAAGCTCCGGTAACTGAGCCGTGAGTCGGCCCCAGGCGTTATCCGCCTTGCCCCACTTCGAGGTCAGGTCGGGGGCTACTCCGGTCGTCGCCAGTCTCGCCATGTCGAGGCCCAGCCGCCAGTCGAGGAGGCCGTGGTACGGCATGTTGTAAAAGTCGCGCAGGCAGAGGTTGCAGGAGGTGTCGCAGTCGCCCGCGTGTCCGTTGGCGAGCCACTTCGCAGCGATGCTGTCCTTCACGTCCGGGTCGGCTTGCTCTAGGAGCTTGCGGAACTCCGTGAGGCCCGACAGGCGCGTGCAGTACCCGGCTCCGTTTTCGAGTTTGTCGCAGAGGAAGGCCTGCGCAGCAGCCCGTCCGTCCTTGGGTAGTGTGCGGAACCCCGCGTCGAGTTCGAGCGTATCGGCATCCAGCAGTTCGGCCGCCGCGACGCGAAGGAGGAAGGCGAACGAGTACCAGCCCGCCCGCCCGACGGCCGTTTTGGGATCGGCGTAGACACCCTTGGGCCAGGTCTTGATGTCCACCAGCAAGCTGTCCGTTCGCCGTCGGGAGAGGAGGGACACGCAGAATTTTGCGCCCACGGGCATGACCCGGTCGGTCGGGTCTTCCATCGACACGAACGCCCCGGCGATGTCCGAGAAATCGGGGCTGGCGTTATCGGGGCGGACGCGCGCGGATTGGAAATCGAACCCCCGCTCCCCGCCGTTGTCGTTCACCGTGATGATGTCCCTTCCCGGAAGAGCCGCTACCACGGCGTTCCCGTACTCCTCCACCGTGTCGGGCTGGTAATCGAAGCTCAGCGACGGCCGCGTCGAGCGCGGCGTCCACTCGAAGCTTCCGTCGTAGTCCCTCGGGGCCATGTCGGTGAAGAACCCCTTCGGCTCGCGGGCGTCCACGACGAGCAATGACTGCTCGGTGCAAACGGGACAGATCTCTGCCTCGGGGAGACTGTCGCGCGAGGACGCCGGCAGGCTCGCCCCTCCCTGAATCACCGCCTGGCAGCTCAGGCAGAGGCGGACGGGGAAGGTGTTGGGTTGCGGCAGGGGTGGGGCGAATCCGTCGTCGAAGCGAACGAAGTTACCGACCGGTTGCGGCGCGAAGACGCCGCAAGCTGTGTGTACGGCCTTATCGCGAACGGTCTCGGATTTCGGCGCGAACTGGCTGATCGCGATGTCGAGGTCGCGGTCAATGGTCCCGTACTCCGGCGGCCACGGGTAGGCCGTCTGCGGCCAGTTCGTGTGCAACAGCCGGACGCGGGTGGGGAAGCCGAACATCGGGAGCAGGCCGGCGTTGGCCAGCCGTTCGCTGAACGCGTCGTGAGTGTACCGCTCGTCGTTGGCAACAGTCGTGATCTCGCCGGTCATCCGCAACGCCTTCGAGCGGCGACAGGGGCTGTGCGTTCCATCCGAAATAGCAGTTCTCCCGGAACCAGAGCGAGGTTGCGAAGAACGCGAGCAAAATCGCCTCGCGTTGCCGGCTGGGGAACACCCCGTCAGAGCAAGAAAGGCCCCACGGCAAAGCCTGGCAGCGTTTGTTCGCGGGGCCGTTGCTGATCTGAGTGCTGCCAGGCATCGGGGGGAGGTTATGTTGATCTGGCTTGGCTGTCAACCGATCCGGCGATCAAGGCGGCAGCAGCGACGCCATGTCTGCCTCGTAGGTGGCGTATTCGTCCCATCGGAGCAGTCCCACAACTCTCGCGGCAAGGCTGTACGGTCCGAGGCGGAACTGCGTCCCGAAGTCTGCTTCGAGGCTTCCGAAACAAGCGATGACCGGATTGCGGTACGGTGGCTCGTCGTAGTGCATCGCCTGATTCCGAGCCTGCCAGATCACGGTTGAGAGTGGCTGACTGCCGACCGCCCGCCCCGGGGGACAGTTCGTCAGCGGCCCATACGCCAGGGACAATCCCTGCTTACCAATCTGAAGGATCGCACCTGCGATCACCTCGTAAGTGGCTTTCAGCGTGTCCAGCAGCCTGCGTGTTTCTTCCGCTTCGCTTCCAAAGCGTTTTGCCGCAGTATCGAAGCCGTCGAGGTCGACCCACAGTTCGGCAGTGAAGCGATCTTGCTTGCCAAACTCGAACAATCGCTTTGCCTCGTCGCTCATCTGCTTCTGACCACGCAACTGATCCTCCAATCGCCGACGCTCGCGTCCGAGTAGCGCGATCAGATCAGTTACTGCTGGTTTCGTCTCTTCGAGGAAACAGTTCACGACGCATACCTTCGATAAGTGGGGCTACTCGGGCAGGAAGTACGACTCGTCCATGTCTGGGTACGGAAGCAGCCGCTTCCCGTAGTCCATGTAGGCCGAATCAGGTGGGCGCTTTACTTTCGCCTCTTCGTGCAGCCGCTCGATCTCCTTGCCCTCGTCCGCGCTCAGATAGAAATCGTGAGCGTACAGCCAGGACAGGATTTCCCATAGCTCCGTCATATCGACGGGGTCGGTGCCCACCGCCTTTCGGAGAGCCTGAAGGCGGGTCGTGAACTCGGATCGGCGTATCTGCGGTCTCAACTCGGGGAAGACGCTGACCATCCCATCTTCTGACTTCACGACTGCTACCGCGTCCAGCCGGCCCCCGCCTTCTCTTCGTCCGTATACGTAACGTACCGCTGAGTTGTAACGGGAGCCGCGTTCCGGCGAGCACTTTGGTGATGCCATGCCGTCGAGAATGACCCCGATGGCGTGGCAGATTCCACCGGTGTCCACGAGCACGGACCCGTCGATGGTCGTGACCAGCGGCACCACGTCGTCACTCAGCAGGAACGGCTCGACCTTTGTGCCTTGGTTGTTCAGCCTTTCGGCCTCAGCCGCCGCGTTTCCCGAGATCACCAGCATGCAGCCGTGCTTCTGATCAGCAACGCAGGAAGCGAGTGCGGTCAGGCGATCCAGCTTCTCCGTTCCAATCCCCGGGAAGACTCGCGGCAGATCGTGGACGAATCGCTCACGAGGAAACCCAGGCAGGCTGATGCCGGGCACGCCGTACCGGACGTGCATGAGCGTGTCGCCGTGGTGAAGCAGCGACCAGACGAATTGCTTGGTAAAGCGGACCGTGAACACGTCCTCGGCTGAGGGGTCGTAGCTCGGGAGGACGCGACCGAGTCCGTAGACCTCGTACGAGTCGCACAGGAGAGATAGCTCGCCCCCCGCCATCTGTAGCATCTTCCTGACCGCACCGAGCGACCGGAGCGGGACGGCGCTCGCGAGCGCGATGTTTGCCTTTACATGCGGGTGGTCTGGACGCGCCAGAATCAGCCGTCCGACGCCTTCCTTCCCCTCGTACTTCATCGTTGACAGGCTATTGCACGCATCGAACAGTCCCTGCAGGCCCTCGTCGTTTCCGCGTGCGAGGCCCGGCGTGTGCATGAGGCTCTTCGCCGCGTTGAGGAGCAGGTGATCGAGATCCTTGATGTTTTCAAGTCCGGCACCTGGGTTCTCCTTGGTCAGTTCACGCATCGTCTCGCCGAGGTAATCGACGGCGACTGCGTCGATCAGGGAGCGGTCGATCCTGTACTCGCGGGGCCGGCCTCTCTTGCGGCCGGTCGCGCGTTGAAGTTGGTAATACGAATCGTGAATGTCGCGCTGTAACTGAAGGATAAAGACGTTGCGCTGGCCGTTGTAATCGACGGGCATGCTGCAGTAGGACGCGAAGCCCTTTCCGCCCGGAGCCCTGTTGGCGGCTTCGGTCATCGCCTTCATGATCGCACGGCCCCTGATCCCCCGTTCTTTCGACTGATTCAGCCGCTCGTGCGCCTCTGTCCACCCGACGTTCGGATCAGGCATCCAGTGGAAGTTGTTCTCGGAAACTTCCGCGGCGTATTTGTCCGCTTTGGCGAGGACTCCCTGAAAGTCCCGCGCGTGGTACGGCGTATCCGCTGGTCCGACACCCCCAGGTTTGGACTTCTCATCAATCGGGAAGCAGACGAAGTACACCCGCGGCTCGAACCTGTCGTCGAGCTTCTTGAACAGCGTCTTCGCCTCGGACCGCGCATGCATGACGACGGGATGCTCATCCACCGGGCTTTCCCCCCAACGAGATCGCTGCTGCGATAATCGAGTATTGTCAGCGGTTCTCGATCAACGCTTACACGCCCTTTGCACTCGTATCGATTTCCGGTTGCTGCTGCGGGCATCACGGAACCTTGCATCACTTTGCATCGCTGCCCGCCACCCCCATGAATTTCTCTTTTAGGTGGTGCAATACCGTGTCCGCTGAGGTTCCGAGGCCGATGTTCCCGTGAACGATGTGCGCGTGCGTCAGGAAGAGGCCCGTCGCGGCCCACAGGCTCTGACGTACCTCGTTCTCTGAGGATAGCGCCCGTCCCTCCAGCGACGTGCCGTCGCGTGAATCCAGATGCCGCAGAAAGTCGGTCCCATGCACAGCTCTGGACTGTGACGAATAGATCGCCTCGTACCAACGCAGGAAGGACTTGTCGATCGCGCGGGCCAAATCCTTCACGGAAAGGCCCGAGTAGCCCGTGTCGTGCCGGAGAATGTACGTCCACTCGATACCGATTTCCTTCTCGTACTCTGCGGCGATCGCAGGATCGAACCCCTTCTTCAGCCGCCGTGCTGCGTGGTAGCTTCCGGGAAACTTGCCCAGGCTGTCAGTTTCCCTGCCCTCCAACGCGAAGTAGCCGTGTGCCGCGTACAGATTCGCTCGCAGTTCCCGTGAAAGGAGGTGCTTCCGCGTTCGATTCTTGGCCTTCGAGCTGATCTTGGCCGCGTATTTCGCTGGTGGGGTGCCAGGCGGCGCACCTTTCGGAAGAACCGGATCGACGATGATCCGGACATCCTTCTTGAGCAGGAAACCCACGCCCAGCGTCGTCTCAAACAGGGTGCGGACGAGAATGCTCGCACAGTATGCCTCGCACCGTTGGCACGTCTCGATCACCGAGCGGTATAGCCGGCACGCCTGGACATCAAGGAGAAGTGCGAGGTTCGCCGACTCGTTGGGGATGTTCTCGAACCAGCGATTCCGGTCCAGATCCAGCCATGCGTTGTACAGCGATTCGGCCAACGAGAAAAGGTCGGCTAGGCTTTCCTGGACCTGCGCGGACCGTTCTTCCTCTCCCGCGAATCGGTGCATCGAAGGCTCTTGAGTGCAGGCTGCTCATCGCCAGAACCGCGTCACGGGCTGCATTCCGATGTCGTCGTAGACAGACTCCAGAACCGAGACGAGCCGGTCCTTGTCCCAGCCGAAATAAAGGCTCTGGTTCAACACAGGCAGCACGAGGGCTTTTGCCGCTCGCACGGCGTGGAATGCGTGCATCTGGATGCTTCCGGCCGACTTCTCCATCAGCGTGGTTTTTGCTCCGTTCGGGTGCTGAACCTGTGGTCCTGAGTTTTTCTTGAAGCCGAGCGGCAGCATCGCCCACGTGTGAGCGTGGGCGACGGCCGACAGCGCGCGGTACGCCATCTCCTCGTTCAGCATCAGCTTGATGATGTCGGTCGCGGAGGGCATCGACTCGGCGAGTCCGATGCGATCCCCTTTCCGGTTCCGGATCGCCGACAACCCGAGCGCGGCGGCGTCCCGTTCGAGTTTGTCCAGGAGATCCTCGTGCTTCTTCACCTCACCGGCCGGCATGTTTGCGGCCCGGACGAACTTCGCCTGTTCCTCCAGTCCCTGATAGCGGTGGGCGTATGCCCGGCTGACGCGCTTCTGGGCGTCGATCTTCGGGTCGTGCAGCCACGCGGAGATTGCTGACGATTCCAACATCGACCGCACGCACGTCCAACACGCGAACGGCGTGATCGGCTCGTGCATGGCCCGCACCAGGAGGCTCACGTGCTCACTGACCGATTCGAGCAGAATCGAACAGATTCCCGAGACGGTGTACAGCGACTCGGGGTTGGGGTAGTTCGCTCGCTCGGTCTCGGCTTGCGAACCGGGAGCTGGGTCGAGCCCCTGACTCTCGACAAAAGCAACGATCTCCTTGTCGAGCCGCACAAGCCCGTTTCTCAGCTTCAGAAAGATGTCGTCTGCGGTCATCTGCATCGGGTCGTCTCCGTCGTGGCGCATGTGGAAAGACCCGGCGACACCGTCCCGAGTTCGCGCGATGCCGCTCAGTCCATCGGAACGTGAACCGCCCCGTACATCTGCTCCTGGATCGTCTTGCAGTCGCCACAGATTCGCACCGCCACTTCCTCGTCGGTCATGAAGTCCTTCACGTTCCTCGTGTCGCCGCAGACCATGCAGCACTGGTCTGTCCCCACCAGCCTCCGGAACTCTCGGGACATCTCCGCTTGCTGCGGGTTTCGGTCGTCCATGATGGCGAACCATTCCGGCGTGTACGGTCGCGGTGCGGTGGCCATCTCGATGCTCCCTGTGGGTTCAGAACTGATTCAGGGTTCCACGGCCTGTTCACTCCGTCGTGTCCGTCGTACGCAGCCAGTGGGCCGCGATCCTGGCTAACTCGGTCATCTCCGCCGGTGCCATGTGCATGCTCGGCAGCTTGTCGAGCTGGCCGGTGGTGATGAGTTCGGTGAGCAGCTCGTCGATGGCCATGCGCTCCAGCACGTAGGAATGCCGACTCTTGAAGTAGTCCACGATCGACCGGAGTGAGTCGTCCGGACGCTTCGTCAAGTAGGCGTCGAGCAGCCGCATCTGGAACAGCTTGTCGGGGTGCCGCTCCCAATCCGGGGCGTAATCCGACACCTTCTCGCGCGAGGCGTCCCACTCCGGGATGCCCGTGCGGTGTTCGGCGACCGCCCGGATGGGGTCGTAAGGCTCGTCGGACATCCTGCAGAACGACTCGTGGCGGTCGTTCCGCAAGGCGTAGACGCGGCCCGGCATGTCGTACTTGATGTCGAACGTGGACTGATCCGTTTCGATCCGGAAGACCCCGCAGCCGGTCTTCTTCGAGAACAGCAGCACGGTGGGCATGGTGGTTCACCCGCTCTCTTCAGGAGTCTGGATTTCCCCCTTCACGTGGCTTGCCAGCAACTCGCCAAACATGTGGACCGGGCAGGCGAAGATCGTCTTTGTGTCGGGATACCACTCGCTCTGCAGGGCAACAACGGTGTAGCCCAGATTCCCGTTCGGAAGGCGGCACAGCCCGAAGATCGGCCCGCCGGACATACCCTCAATGCCGAAGGGAATATCGACGTTGATCCGGCCGATGAACCGCGGAAGTTCCGTCTGCCAGCCCCGCGGGTCTTCTGTGACGTCGGCCTCGTCGATTCGGTTGAGGGAGAGCATCACGACCGCAGCGACCCCCTTCCGAGGTTCGCCGGACCGGTTCGGCTCGTTGCAGCTCTGGTTCAAATCGCCCGGTAACCCGAGCATCCAGTAGGCACGTAACTCCGGATCGTCGGTGCGCGTCCAGTGTGCGTCGGAAAGCGATTGATTCCCGCCGATCAGCAGATCTTCTTTCTGCTCGTCGGTAAGCGGAATGAACCCGAAATCGATTCCGTTCACCTTGTCATAGACGTGCCACCCCATCCCCGGCCGGTATGGGAAGTGAAGCGGTTTGTTTTCCTTCTTCAGACTCCCGAAGTTGTCGGCGAGGAACGAGAGTTCGACTCGCTCATCGGTGGCGGCGAACAGTTCATCGAGCGCTTCCAGCACGTGCCCCGCGGTAACGAGATACCACTGCTGGCCGACCGACGCCACGAAGAACGTGTAGTGCGACAAGTGTTCCAGACCGTCCGAGTTCCCGTGCTCGTCCAGCCGGGTCGTCCGGACCCCCAGCATGACCAGGTGCTGGCAAATCCCGTCGAACACCACCTCGCGGTACTCCTCCAGGCCGGGAGCGGCCGCCTCTGCAAACAGCTTCTGCCTCATCGACACCCCCGTTTTCGGGCGAATTCCGGCATTCTAACCGGCATCTTGGGCTGCGCCAACGCGAGTGCTAAACTCCCGTTCACTGCCCCTCCGAGCCCTGCCCCTCGCCGGCGAGCTACCCGACACGCGAGCGAGGCCCCCAACCGTACGATGGCGGCATGGACGAGCCCGCGTGTCCCGGCTGTCGGGAACTCCTCCAGCGTGTGGCCGAACTCGAAGCCCGGGTCACCGTGTCGCCGGACACCCGGGCCGCGATCCTGAGTTCGATCTGAGAATAATCCGCCTTCACGAGCACGTTACCCGGACCGGCAACGAAGCACTGCCGGTATGCCGAGCCGCGGGGCACCTGCTGCAAGTTCGGCGCGGTGCAGCTCATGCGCCCGGTATCGACCGACTTGTCGTCCTGGCCCAGCTGCTGCCAGGATGCCATCACCCGGCCGGTCGGGGCGTACTCGATCAGCCAGTCCCGGCCGTAGGTCCCGACCTTCTTCGCCGCCGAACGGAACTGCCGGAAGAGCGCCCCGAGGGGGTGGGTGACGGCCGCCAGGACCGCGTCCTCGGTCGACTCCAACTCCACCCCGAGCGACTTGAACGCGAGCTTCGCCTGTTCGGGGCTGCTCCACTTCCAGCCCCCCCACAGGGCCCCCTTGTTCGGGGCCAGATCGTTCATCTCATTGGTCAGCCGGTCCACGTCCTGCTCCGCCGCCGAGGCGAGGGCCTCCCACGCCGACACGTCGACCCGCAGCGGGGCGGCCCACGCGATGCCGGGGACCGCCTTCATCTCCCGTTCGGCCGTCTCCGTCAGGTTGGCTGCGGCCAGCTTCTCTTTTAGGGCCTCGGCCAGCGGCAAGAGCACCGTCGCGTCGGCCGCCGCGTACGCCAACTGGGCCGGGGTGAGAGGTTTCGACCAGTCCGACTTCTGTGCCGTCTTGTCGACCTCCCGACCCAGCTCCCGGGCGACCACGTCGCGGAGTTTGTGTCCGAGCCGGGCGCGGGTCGGGGCCCGTTCCCCGGCGTGCAGCACCTGACTGGCGAGCTGGGTGCAGAACACCCGGCCGGGGACGAACCCGACCTGGGCCATCATCTGGAGGTCGAACTTTGCGTTATGGGCGATCACTTCGACCGCCCCAAGGACGTCGATCAGGGGGGAGAGGTCGGCCGACGCAGCCGTGAGGGCGAACAGGTCGAGGACGTAGACCCCCCGGTCGGTCGCCAGCTGAATCAGCCGGAGCCGGTCCTGGAGAGGGTTCAGCCCCGTGGTCTCGGTGTCGAGCCCGACAGGGCCGCCGCTGTCCTCGATTGCGGCGACCACCATCCCGATCCCCGAGGGACCCGTGATCCGGACGACCCCCGGGTGTGACGAGTCGACCTCCGCCGGTGTGACGAAAGCCTCTTTGGGAGGGGGTGACGGTGGTGGGGTGTCTGGGGACCGCCCGACGTTTGAAACAGGGGGTGACGAAAGTGACGAATCTTTTTCGACTGGGGTACTGGGTGACTCAGAATTCGCAGCCCCGTCGGGGGTTGCGGCACCGGGAGCAGGTTGCGGCCCGGGGGGATTCGTCACCCCGGGCGGGGTTTCGTCACTCCCGCCGCCGTCGTCCCCGTGGTCGGTATCGGGGGGCTTTCGTCACTTTCGTCACACCGGTTATTCGGAATGAAGACACGTGTCGGCCGGCCCCCGGTCTGCCGGTCTTCCCACCGCCCGAGGTCGAGCTGCACCAGGCCGTCGAGGGCGAGGGTGGCGAGGTCGGCCGACCGGTATTTCTTTTGGTTGGTCCGCTGGACCATCGTCGCGGTGACGCACCCGCCGTTGCGGTCCGCCAGCCGACGGACCGTCTCCACCAGCATCCGGAGCTCCGTCTCCTCGGTCTTCTCACCGAGCATCTGGTAGACCCGCTCGGCCTCGTAACAGAACCACTCGGCCAGGGCGATCCCCGCCCGGACACTCTGGAGGCCGACCGGGTCGAGTGCCTCTTCGCCGGCACTGACCGACTGACAGACGTGGTGGATCATGCCCAATCTTGCCGCGTACCCTTCGAGTTTGCTGAAGGCGGCGGCCAAGTCCCCCTCGACGCTCGCCTGCCGGGCACCGAACTTGTCGTACCATTTGATCCACCAGGCTTTTGCCTCCGGGGTCATTCGGAGTTTGACCGGGTAGGGTTCCCCGTCGTCGTCAGTATGGGGGAGCAGTTCGGCGAGGCCGTGGATCAGCTTCCGGTACGCGGCCTCAACTTCCTCGTCGATGTCGACCTCGGTCCACTTCTTCGGTAGCCGAGGCGGGTAGGCGAACAGGAGTCGGGCCGGGACCCCCGCGTTGAAGTGTTCGGGGGATAAGGCTTTTTGGAGGATGCCGGGCTGGATGCCGCCGCACAGGCTAATGCCGATGCCCTCGATAAAGATGGTCGGCGGAACCCCCGTCTTGCGGTCGTAGGACAGCGTCCCGCGGTGATGAAGCTCCAACCAATTCGCCTGGTCGGCGCCGCCTTTGGCCTTGTACTGGTTGAACGACGAAAGCCACCCGTTCAGTTCGTCACGGGCGACGAGCATCCGGCACCGGTTGTCGTTCAGGATTCCGGACAGGGCCTCGATCGTGACGTCGCGGGCGTAGACCCGGATGCATCTCGGGGGCTCGGGCGGGTCGCCCGGGTCGTCGTCCTTCATTTTCCGTTTGTCCCGCTCATACTCCCGGAGCGTGGTCCGGTATTCCTTCATCTCCTCCGCGTGGGCCTTGAAATAACTCCGTTGCATGGACACGACCGGGGCAACGGCCTGCTTGAACGGGGGCGTCTTCAGGGTCCCGGAATCGCCGATCGTGGCCGCCCAGATCATGGCCGGCTCGGTCCAGAGCTTCTTCAGCTGGATGACCCGGGTCGTCCCGATCATCCCGGCGCACGCGGCCAGGGCGTGGAGGGCGACGTAAGTCGGGTCGCACAGCATGGCCGCGGCGACGCTCTCGGTGAACAGCCGGATGTCGCCCGGGAGGTGTTCGACCGGGAACGGCCGCCACGGCGGGAGCGGGGTGTACCGGGGTGGTTGGCCGGGCCCCCCCGCCGGTCCCCAACTCACCTTCGGCCCGCCCGGGTCGGGGATGTTCAACCAATCTTTGACCCGGGCCACGACGTGCTCGGCGTCCTTCGCCGACAGGACCGGGTCCAACATGTCGCGGAGGGCCGGCAGCCCGGTCATCGGCTTCCCGTGCGTCAGCCGCTTCCGGGCGTCCGTGACCGCCCCGAGCCCCTCCCCGTCCCGGACCTTGGCGACCTTGTCCTCGTCGTTTCGGGCGGCGAACACGGCGGCCATGAACGCCACCACCCGGGCGTTGTCCTCCACCCCGGCCCGGACCAGCAGGTTGGCGATCAACAACACCAGGGCGTGCCGCTCCTTGGGCCTGGCGTACCGGGCGAGCAGGACGGCCGCCCCGACCTGCCGGACGGCGGCGGCGAGGTCCGCCCCACGCACCGGGGCGGGGTCCCCGTCCCGGACCCATTCGAGCTGCGCCCCGGTGTAGTGGAGCGACGGCGGGAAGACCGTCATCAGGGCCTTTTCGGCCCCGGTCTCGGGGTCCCGCTCCGGCCACCGGAACTCGACGATCGTCGCCGCGGAACCCGCCAACACCGGGTCGAGGAGCTTGGCGTACGAGGCCGCCCCGTCGGTCACGGTGTAGACGTTGTGGGTCACCTGCCCGCCCCGGCCGAACGCGGCCCCGGTCGGCGGGAGGAGATACCGGCCGGCGGACACGGCCTCGGGGCAGTCCTTGTCCACGTCGCCCAGGTTCCCGGACCCCGGGCCGAGGTGGACCCCGACGTTCCGCCCGGCGAACTCGGCCGGGTCGACCGTGTCCCCGGGCCAGACCCGGCCGTCCGGGTGCTTGCCCGGGTTCGGACACGGGTCCTTGCCGCACGAGCACCGCCCGGTCGACGGGTCGGGGCGGTGGACCGGGACGGTCTTCCACCGGCGGGTGTGGTACCGGGCGAGCAGGGCGTCGGCGGTCACGCATCTTCTCCGGGCAGGGGGGTGAGATCGGCGGCGGCCCAGCACCGGGAGCCGTCGAGGGCGGTCAGCTCGACGGCCCACGGGCACCAGGTGAGGATCGCGTCGGGGTCGAAGCCGAGGGCCCGCAGGTCGTCGGCCGTCAGGTAATCGTCGGGTGGGGCGAACACGGGCGGTCCTTTCGTGGCGCGCACCGGGGGCGGGCCCGCCACACGGCGGGTCGTTCGGGGCGACGGGGGGTACGGCGGACTCAGGCGACGGCGGGCTCGGGGCGGGCGGCCGGGAGTCGCTCGACGGTGAACGCGTCCGGGCCGAACTCCCGGGTCACGAACCCGACGAACAGCCGGTTGAAGTCCCGACCGACCCCGGTCCGGGCGTCGATCACGCACGCCCGGGTGCCGGCATCGAACGCATGCCCGAGGTCGAGCCGGGCCTGGCTCTCGCCGTGCAGGGCCTCGGTCGCGATGATCGCCAGGACCAGGGTCTGCTCGACCTCGGTGATCGGGACCTCGGGGCGGAACGCGTAGCGGTACACGTCGGTCACGGGTCATCCTCGGGGGTGAGGGCGACGGATCTATTAAGTCAGTTACCCGTCGGCCGGCGGATTCACGGACGGGCCGGGAAAATATTCGGCCAGGCCGGCGGCCGCGAACCGCCGGCGGAGGGCCCGGACCCGGTCGGCGAGGGTGGACCGGGGGACGCCGAGGGCGCGGGCGGCCGCGGTGACGGTCTTCGTCCGGAGCAGGTCGGCGACCGTCCGGAGTGTGGGCGGCAACCGGGCCAGGAACTGGTCCAGGTCGATGCGCAGGTCGGTCAACTCGGGGCGTAAGTCGCCGCCGGGCAGGGTGTCGGGATCGGGCAGGTCGATCCCGTCCGGGCGAGGCGCGTGCAGGGAGTTGACCCGGCGGGGGTCGCGCTTGGCGGCGCGGCGGGCCCGGGCGAGTTTCGCGCCGGCCCGGCGGACAACGGCAGCGGCCAACGTCCCGAGGTCTCCCCGGGCGGCGTCGAGGCGGCCCCGGGCGGCCAGGACGGCGAGGGCGAGGTCTTGCCGGACGTCCTCGAGGTCGGCCCGGGGGACCCACCCCCGGCGGTGCATCGCGTGGGCCTTCCGGCGGATCACCTCGGTCTCTGCCGGGTCGAGGTCGTCCGGCGGAGGGACGGGTAGGGTATTCGGCACGAACGGCTCCTCCCGGCCGGGAGGAGCGGAGGGTGGGCAGCCGTGGGACGGGTCGACGCACGCCGGCCGCACGGGCGGGGGCGATGCGGGGACGCCAGATGGCGGTGCCCACATCGCCTCCGCTGAGCGGCCGGCTGATAGTCGGGTGAGGGTGTAAAGAGGTTGGCAGGAGGCCCGGCTCAGCCGGCGACCTCGGCGTGGAACGGGAGCCCGTGCTTGACGGTCAGCACGGTGATCGACCCGTCACCCAGGTCGTCGAGAAGGCGGAACAGGTCGAGGTGCTGGGCCTTCAGGGTGAAGTCCCCGAGCCGGGCCTCGGGCCGGGGGCCGTTCTCGCCCCCGAACTTGTGCTCGCGGACGACCCGGGGCATCGGGTCGAGGACGGGCTCACCGGACTGGACGGTCAGGTCCTCGATCCGGCCGAAGTTGAGCCGCTGGAACAGTTCGACGAGTTGCCGCCGCGCGGGCGAGAGGGATCGCTTGGCGGTGTCGCCCGCCATAGAAGAGTGGATCATGGGGTCGCCTCGGTGGTCGCCCGCCCCGGAGTGGGGCGGGTACGATCACGATGCACCCACGCGCTGATGCCGCGCTGGCGGCGGCGCTGATAAATCGCTGATGTCGGACTCGCCGGACTGAAGGACGAGGCGGTGGTGTCCGTTCGCGTCGCCGTCGATTTCCACCCCGCTCAGACCGTGCTCCCGGAGCCTTCGCCGTGCGCTACAAGCCGCTCGCTGGACGTTGTTTTTCGGGACGCCCGCGTCGTCCCAGACATCCCGGCCCAACGTCTCGATGGGCAGGTACACGCCCCGCCCGCGATGGAGGCGTTCCACGAGCCGGAACTCCATCGTGTTTCCCATCGGGCAGGGCCGGCCGTCGAGCCGGACCTCGAACCGGGCGCGGTCGACGACGAACCCGCGCTCGGCCTCCGGTCCGGGGGTCGGGTCCGGCCCGGACGGGGCCGAAGCGGCCCGCCCGAGCACGGCCCCCAGGAGCGAGTGCGCGGGGAACGCTTGCCAGAATAATTCCCCCGCGCGGGCGGCCAGCGCCTCCTGGATGGCCCGGCACATGCCCGCGGCATGCCGCCGGTACAGCTTGAAACACGCCTCGACGGCCTGTTCGGGGGGACACCCCAGGTACGGCAGGGCGGCGTTCACCTCCGGGTACCGGGTCGCGAACGTCTGCGGGGACCCGATCCGCTCGATCTCCCGGGCCATCCCGACGTACCGCTCGGCGAACGTCAGGTCCGGCCCCTCCCGTTCGCCCGTCAGCGGGTCACTCTCGTACCGTTCCTCCGGGTCCTCCGCGGCCGACAGGCCGGCGGCCAACGCACTCAGCCGCCGGTCGACGCACTGCGAGCACCGGCCGCAGTGGGGGTGCTTTTCTTCTTGGCCCCAGACGTGGCCGCAACTGCACGTCAGGGCGGCGAGGTCCGCGTGCCCCCGGTCCTTCAGGCGCACGAGCATGTCCGCCTTGGTGTCGGGCTGGAAGGGATTCTCGACGTCGAAGGCCGTGTCGAAGAGAAGGGACAAGAACCGCCGGAACCGAGCCAAGACCTGGGGGTGGGTCGTCCGAGACGCCCGCGCCCCGACGAGTTCGGGGCTGACCGGGAGGTTCAGGCTGGTGACCCCGTTCTCGTAGAACCGGATCCGCTCCCGCCCGGCCAGGAGGGCGACCACCGCGGCGACCGAGGCGAACACGAACGACCGGCTCCGCTGGGTGAACTCGTGGTTGTGTTCCTCCCCCTTGTTGATCGTGACGGCGACGTGGACCGGCCGGGCCCCGCCCTTCGGGACCCGCCCGCGGAGCGCGTCGAACAGGGCCTGCTGGCGGGCGAACACCCGGGTCGACGAGCGGTGGCTGACCAGGAGGACGCGCCGCCCGGACACCAGGACTTCTTCGACCGCGCCGCAGAGCGAGTCCAACCCGCCTGAAAAGAGGACGACCTCGTCGAACTCGGTCCCGCCCGGGCTCCCCTGGAACAAGTAGCTGTCCGACCGCCGCGGGTTCTCCGCCCGCCGGAACCCGAACTCGTACACGTCGTCGGTCAGGAACTCCAGGGCCCCGGCCAGGGCGGCCCGGACGTCCGGTCGGTTCCAGACCGCCGGCCGCCGGACGGGGACCTGGAACCGGAACCGGCGCCGCCAGTCGTCCCCGTAGTCGACCCGGGTCGTCCCGCCCCGGGTGATCGCCTGGTCGGCCGCGTAGACGAACGCCGCCAGTTCCAACAGGTCGAGGGCGACGTCCGGGACCTCCTTACACATGCGGTCGGTCAGCTGGCGGAGGGCGAGATGGACGTCCGCCCCGGACCCGATCTCGAGCGAGACCTGGCACGCCCGCCACCACCCCCGCGGGGCCGCGGTCCTGCGTTCCCCGCCGCACAGGATCAAGCAGGGCTCAGCCACGGCGCTCCCCCCGGCGAGCGAGTTCCCCCCGGAGTTTCTCCAGGCAATACGCGGAGAACCCCCGGGCCTGGCGTTCGGTGATGCCCTGCTCGAACTTGGCCTTGACGTACCACCCGCCCACGAACGTGCGGACGATCACCGCGGTCTCCCGGCAGTGGGCCTCGAGGTCGGCGACGAACGTGGTGTGGGCGGCATGGTCGGCGAACCGCCCGCACCCGCCGACGTGCTGGGAGAGTTCCCGTCCGAGGTGGTAGAGGAGGAACCGGCGGATGAACCGGGCGTAGTAATCGTGCCCGAGGGTGGCGAACCCGTTCTGGGTCGACAGGTCTCGGACCGCGCGGTGGACCTCCTCGCCGGTCGGGAACAGGCCGGTGCTGCGAGTGCCGACGCACGCGGTGATCGCTTCGGCGGCCGCCAGGACGGCCATCTCCCCCAGGTCGGTGCGGACCGCCCGGGTGGGCGGAGTGCCAGTCCTGGATTGCGGCCGTGAATCCGGCGGTGAGGTCGAACAGGTTGGGCTCGGCAGGGACCGTAATCTGCAAGACCCGGAGCCCGGCCGCGAAGTGAGGTTGTCGGGCGGCGACAGCGGTCCGGGCGAGGAGGTAGATGACGCGAGCGACGCCCGGGTCGGCCTTGCTACGCTGGAGGCCGCGGACGGCGGCTGCAGACGCGGCCGCGGCAACGATCGCGGCGCTCGACCCGGACGCGATGTGTTCGACGACCTGCCGCCAGGGTTTGGTGTCGGGCAGTCGACCGAGACGGTTGTTCCCCATAGCCGGCGGCTCCTGGGTTCTTGAATAAGGTTGAGTCGACGGATGTTCAGATACGGCGAGCCCTCCCATCGTTTCATTTGCAACGCCGGATCACGATGACGGTAGGGGCGGTTCCGATCGTTTTTTCACCGGAATTCACCCCTTGAGCTCACGCCACAACCGTCGCTGCCGCACCCAGTCGGCGGTCGCCGCGATAGGCTGCAAGTCGCGGAGTACCAACGGCTCACGGCCGCACTCTACTCGAGGCAGGAACAGGAGCTCTTCCTGGATGGCCGGGGCCAGCAGGAGCAGGTTCATGATCTGCGTCACCCGGGCCCGGGTCACATGCCCGAGCCGGGCTAACTCGGCGTAATCGGCCACGACCTTCTCCCGCACCAATCCGTCGAACCGGATCGCCAGGGCCATCAGCCGCGATACCCGCGGTACCCGGCCAGGCACCGGGACCGCCGGTGCCAGCCCCTCGACCACCGCCTTCCGCCCGCCTCGCCCGGCCCGGGCGAAGTGGATCGTCCCCTCGACCGTCACCCCGCCACGATCGGTCGCGATCGTCCCTTGTCCTCCATCAGGTCGGCGGCCAGGGACTGAATCCCGGTCGGCCGGAACACCACCGCCACCCGCCCGTCCGCCCCGTCGTACTCCACCCGGTCGACCAGCAGCCGGACCACCCGGCCCTGCTCCTTCGGGGTCATGACGGCCCAGACCGGGTCGAACTGTGTCAGCGCCGAAGCCGCCGCGTCCGCGTCGACGGACGGGCCGCCACCCGCCTGCATCTGCTCGCGGACCTCCCGGACCCGGCCCTCGGCCCGCCCGATCCGGTCGTGCAAGTCTGCCAGCTTGCCGAGGATCGTCCCGTCGCCCCCCGCCCGGCTGGCGAGGGCAGCCACTTCCCGGTGCCAGCCGGTCAGTTCGCGGACCAACTCCCGCTCCTCGGCCGCCAGCCCGGCCTGCCGAGCGGTATCTCTCTCCCGGACCTCGGCCAGGATCTCCTTCACCAGCCCCGGGTCCCGTCCGAGCCCCCGGAGCCGGTCGACCACGAACCCGTCCACCGCCCCGGCCGGGACCGCCCTCGACGGGCAGGTCGCCCACCCCTTCTTCTGGGCCGCCGTGCAGACGTAGTACCGGTACCGCCGGGTGCCCCCCTTGGTCGTGTGCGTCGGTGTCATCGCACACCCGCACGGCCGGCACCGGAGGACCCCCGCCAGCAGGGCCCCGAACTCGGTCCGCACCCCGCCGGTCGCCCCGTTCCGGCGGAGGAGGGCCTGGACCCGGTCGAACACCACCGGGTCGACGATCCCCGGGTGCTCCCCGGGGTGGGTCTCGGCCTTGTACCGGACCTGCCCGACGTAGACGACGTTCGTCAGCAGCTTGTACAGGTTCGTCCGGGTGAACCCGGCCCCGCCCCGGTCCGGCCCCTTCCGGGTCCGCCACCGCTTGTTCGCCCACCCCCGGCGGGCCAGTTCCTGGACCACCGGGAGCAGGGACTGGTGTTCCAAATACAGGTCGAAGATGGCCCGGACCCGGTCGGCCTCGGCCGTGTTGACCACCAGGTGATGACCCCGGGGGTCGACGTCGTACCCGAGGACCGGGTGCCCGCCGGCCCACTTCCCCTTCCGCCGGGTGGCCGCGATCTTGTCCCGGGTCCGCTCGGAGATGATCTCCCGCTCGAACTGGGCGAACGACAGGAGGACGTTGAGGACCAGCCGGCCCATCGACGTCCCGGTGTTGAACTGCTGGGTGACCGAAACGAAGGAGATCGTGTGGGCCTCGAAGGTCTGCATCATCCCGGCGAAGTCCAGGAGGGACCGGCTGAGGCGGTCGACCTTGTAGACCACCACGCAGTCGACCTTCCCGGCCGCGATGTCGGCCATCAGTCGGCGGAGGGCCGGGCGGTCGGTGTTCCCGCCGGTGAACCCGCCGTCGTCGTACCGGGTCGGGAGGAGGACCCACCCTTCGCCGGCCTGGCTCCGGACGTACGCCTCCCCGGCCTCCCGCTGGGCGTCGAGGGAGTTGAACGCCTGGTCGAGGCCTTCCTCGGTCGACTTCCGGGTATAGACCGCGCACCGGACCACCTTCGCCGGGGCGGGCGGGCTCGTAGCGGTCGGCTTCCTCATGCCGCACCTCCGGTCAGGCGGAAGAACAGGAACCCGTTGCAGTGGGACCCGGTGACCGCCTTGGCGACCGCGCTGAGCGAGGCGTACACCTCGCCCGCGTATTCGAACCCGTCGGCCAGCACCCGGACCTGGATGGTCCTGCCCTTGTACGGGCGGGTCAGGATCGTCCCCGGCGGCGGCAGTCGGGCGTCCGACTCGGGGGGGACAGGGCCGGTCGCCGTTCGGGCCGCAGCCCTTTCCGCCGGCGGGCTCAGGCGGAGATCCGCATCCCGGGCCAACTCGGCCGCCCGGGCCTTCGCCCGTTCGGTCAGGTCGCCCTCGGCGGCGGCCTGGAGCCGCCAGGCGATCCGGCGGACCAGCCAGGTCCGGTTGTTCCCGGCGGTGGCCTCGCCGAACACCTCGGCGTACCTCTCCCGGAGTTGCTTGACGGTCATCCGCCCGAGGGCGGCGACCTCCTTCGCGACGTTCAGGGCCATGCCTCGTCCTCTCGTGTCTCGGGGGCAGTCAACCGGCGTGGACAGTGACGCTCTTCTCGCCCGGGACAGCAAGCTCGTTCGGAGAGTTTTCGCAAAGAGTTTTTTGGGCCGGCGGAACAGGCCGGGGAAGACGGGCCAGAGCCGTGGCGAGGAGGGCGGCGAGTTCGCGGGTCCGGTCGTCCGGGGAAAGGGCGGCGGGGTCAGGCGGCACGGTGGGGCACCTCGGGGGTGTGGCCCACAGCGACCTTCGCCTCGCGACCGGCGGCTGTCTGGCGGAACGCTCTACCTGTTAATTACCCGGTAGGGCTGTGAAGTGACGGATGGGATTCAGGAAATGACACAAGGCGTCCGGTTGAGGATCTAGCCGCGGATGGGTTTCATTCGGTGTGTCGGACCCACGCGCTCTGGGGAACGGTGCCAGGGCTGCAGTCGTTCCACCGACGTCCGCGGAACAGATCGTCTTCCGACCGAGCCATGCAAGGGAGTTCTGCGATGTCTCTGCCGTTGATCGGCTGGCGTCCGTGGGCGGGGCATGGGGACCGAAAGCACCCTCATGCTACCCCCGCGGCGGCCCCAAGAGCTGCCCAAGTCGAGCTTATGCGCCGCTTCTCATCGTGATCCTTACCCGCTCATCCAGCGTGAGCTACAGTTCAGAGGCGGTTCGGGGCAACGCCTCCGAGCCCCCACCGCACGACCCCCCACCCACGAGGCCCGCGCGATGGCCACGTCGTCCAACGTCCCGCCCACCCGGAAATTGCGCGCAAGCGCTTGCCCGGACGAAATGGGCCTTATCGCCACGCACCTTGTCCCCGATCCGATCGCAAACGCGCCGGGTGCGGACATCGAACGGCTCAACTGGCCGCACGCCCCGAAGCCGTTCTTGCCACTCATCCAGGGGTACGAGCTGCTGGAGGAGCTGGGTCGGGGCGGCATGGGCATCGTGTACAAGGCCCGGCAGCGTGGCCTGAATCGGCTGGTCGCGCTCAAGCTGATCCTGGCAGGGGACCAGGCCGGCAGGGAGGAAGTCGCCCGGTTCTTTCACGAAGCCGAAGCCATCGGGGCACTCCGGCACCCGAACATCGTCCAGGTGTACGAAGTCGGCGAGCACGACGGCCGTCCGTACCTCTCGCTCGAGTACGTGGAAGGCGGCACCCTGCTCCAGCGGATTCAGGACGGGCCCCAGGCGCCCGCGTTCGCGACCGAGATTTGTGAGACGGTGGCCCGGGCGGTTCACGTCGTCCACTCGATCCACATCGTGCACCGCGACCTGAAGCCGGCCAACATCCTGCTACAACCGCCGAGCCCCGACCCGGTCCCGCCCGAACGGGGGCCGCGCCCGGGAAGCAGCCCGGGTCCGGTCCCGGCGGCCAAGATCACCGACTTCGGGCTGGCCAAGCGCCTGGACACGACCAACCACCTGACCGAGACCGGCACGGTGGCCGGCACCCCCACGTACATGGCCCCGGAACAGGCGCGCGGCGACCGCGGCCAGATCGGGCCGGCGGCGGACATCTGGGCGATCGGGGTCATTCTTTACGAGATGCTCGCCGGCCGCCCGCCATTTCACGCCGCCTGTCCGATCCAGATGATGTCCGACGTGTTGTTCGAAACACCGGTCCCCCCCCGCCGCCTGGTGCCGGGAATCCCGCGCGACCTGGAAACGATCTGCCTGAAGTGCCTGGAGAAGTCCCCGGCCCGCCGCTACTCGACGGCCCTCGACCTGGCGGACGACCTCCGGCGGTTCCGCGAGGGGCGGCCGATCTTGGCCCGGCGGGTCGGGGCCGCCGAGCAGATGTGGCGGTGGTGCGCCCGGAACCCCGTCGTCGCGGGTCTGCTCGCCGGCATCCTGGCCGTCTTCGCGACCGGGGCGAGCGTGGCCGCGGTGTACGCGGTGCGGGCCGACGAGAATGCCCGGGAGGCACAGGACCAGCAGAAGAAAGCCGAGGAGAGCGCCCGCGACGCGCGGGCGAAAGAAGGCGAGGCGGTCCGGGCGACGGCCGCGGCGGACGCGGCGCGGTTGGAGGAGGCGCGGCAGAAGGGGGTCGCCGCCGAACTGGCGAAGCAGGCGACCGCCCGCGAGGCGCGGGGCGTCCGCGAGCGCTACGCGCTGGACGCCAACCTGGCCCTGAAGTCGTGGGAGGCCGGCGACCTGGTGCGGCCGCGCCAGTTCCTCGCACGCTACACCCCCAAGGCCGCCGGTGACCCCGACCTGCGCGGGTTCGAGTGGTACTACCTCGACCGGCTGTGCCGGTCGGAATTGCAGACGATCCCGCTCGGCGCCGACCAGACGCGCGCCCTCGCGTTCTTCCCGGACGGCCGCCGGTTCGCGTTCGGGCGGGGCAACGACTTTGGCACGTCCGACCCCGAGCGCGGGGTCCTGCCGGTCGTATTCCGCGGCCACACGAAGTCCGTCAGCGCGCTGGCGTGCAACCCGCGGACCGCCCACACCGCCAGTGCGAGCTGCGACGGGACGGTCCGCGTCTGGGACGCGGAGACCGGGAAGGTGGTCCGGACGCTGCGCGGGCACGCCGATGAGGCCCTCGGCGTCGCGTACACGCCCGACGGGCGCACCCTGATCTCGTGCGGCGGCCGCCACTCCGGCGAGATGAAGCCCGGCGAGGTCATCATCTGGGACCTGGAGAGCGGGCGGCCGAAACACACGCTCCGGAATCACCAGTCGGCCGTCAACGATATTTCACTCTCGGGCGACGGCAAGCTGCTCGCAAGCTGCGGGTTCGACGGCTTCGTCCACCTGTACGACGTCGAAACCGGTGCCCACCTCCGCGGGGTGGCGTTGACCCGTCCGCTCCTCTCCGTCGCAATCCACCCGGGCAAGAAGTGGTTCGTCGCGGGCTCCGACCGCGGGCCGATCGCCGTGTGCGACCTCGCGTCCGGGACGCTCCTGCGCGAGCTGCACTCCCACTCCGACCGGGTGAATTCGCTGGCGTGCAGCGCCGACGGGTCGGCCTTGGCGAGCGGCGGGTTGGACGCCACCGTGCGCGTCTGGAACCCGGAAACGGGCGAACTACTCCGGAACTTCCGCGGGCACGTCGGCGCGGTCCGTGCCGTCCGCTTCATGCCGAACGACGACAAGCTCGTGTCGGTCGCGGACGACGGCGTCGCGCGCGTCTGGGACGTCCGCACGAACCCGGAGTATACGGTCCTCGGAACCGACATCCTGGAGCCGGTCTCGGCCTTCCTGACCACGGAGCCCGCGGGACTGTATTGCGTCAGGGTGTTCGGCCAAGCGACCTTTCGGGACGTGTCGACCGGCCGACTGATCACGTCCGCCGACAGCCTGAGCGAGTGGAAGTTCGTACACGCGGCCGCCATGCTCCCGGACGGCGACACGTTGGCACTGGTCCGCGGGGACGGCAGGATCACCTACCGGAGCCTCAGCGGCTTGAAAGTCCCGACGGGGCTCGCGAACGCGGCCGAGGGGACGGGCCTCTCCGCGGCCGCGAACGGGCGCTGGCTGGCGGTCGAGTACCACCCCCGGTGGCTGCACATCCACGACCTGACCCGGCCGGGCGAGCCGCGCAAGGTGCGGGTCCCGGCCGACGTGACGGCGTTCGCGTTCGGCCCCGGCGGCGACCCGGTCCTGGCTGTCGCGACCGAGGCCGGCACGATCCAGTTGCTCCGCCCCGACGGGAGCCGATCGGCCGAGATCGTGACCGGGCCGGGCGGCCGGGTCTCCCGGCTGGCGTTCTCGCCGGACGGCACGTCCGTGGCCGGCGACGACGGCCGGTCGCGCGTTCACCTGTGGGATGTTCGCTCGGGCAAGGAAGTGTGGTGTTCCGAAGCGCACACGGACGCGGTGCGGTCCGTCGCCTTCTCCCGGCGGGGCGACCGGATCGTGACGGCGAGCCTGGACCGGACGGCGAAGATCCTGGATTCGGCGACGGGCCGCGAGACCATCTCATTGCGGGGTCACAGTCGCGGCGTCTTGCAGGCGCTGTTCACCCCCGACGGCTCGAGTGTCATCACGGTCGGGCTCGACTCCAAACTCCTCCGGTGGGAGGGCAGTCAACCTCGCTGAGCAGTACTTCCGAGCACGCGCCGCCGCCACTCGCTATCTGGGGCAAGAACGATCCACACATCCTGCCACCCGGTGCCGAGGCCTCCAAGCGAGACATCCCCCCCGCGGAGGTCCGCTCCCTTAAGTCCTTCGCCCTGGAGACGCACTCCGGGGGATCGGGGCCGCCATACGGGACTTTCACGGGAAGGTTATCGCGTGCCTGCTTCGGGCAGACGCCGGGACATGATTACCGTCGAGCTGCCAGCGCCGATTCCACGACTAGGCGTTACACGAAGTTGCGTGCTCCGGTCACACCGTCCGCGGGGTGTCGGACCGTGGCATTGTCAGACCCCGGTGGACTTGCTTCGCGGGGGCAGGTTAGACGATACCGGTCAGATGGAAGATGACGATGACCACGGCCACCGCGGCCGACTTGATCACGGTGATGGCGAAAACGTCGCCGTAGGCCTGCCGGTGCGTCAGCCCGGTGATGGCGAGTAGGGTGATGACCGCCCCGTTGTGCGGGAGCGTGTCCATCCCCCCGCTGGCCATGGACGCCACCCGGTGGCACACCTCCAGCGGGATCCCCGCCCGGTGGGTGTTCCCGATGAACGTGTCCGACAGCCCCGGCGAGGGCGATACTCAGGCCGCCGGAGGCCGACCCGGTGATCCCGGCCAGCGTCGTGACGGTGACCGCCTCGTTGACCAGCGGGCCGGGGATGGACGTCAGGGCAGCGGCGAGGGCCCGGAACCCCGGCAGGGTGGCCACGACCGCGCCGAACCCGTATTCCGAGGCCGTGTTCAGGGCGGCCAGCAGGGCCCCGGCGACGGCCGACCTGGAGCCCGCGGCGAACCGGCTCGTGACGGGCCTCCAGGCCAGGACGAGCGTGCTCAGGATACCGACCAGCAGGGCCCCTTCCACGGCCCAGATGGCCGCGACCTTCGAGACGTCCTGCACCCCCGGGGAGGCCGCGCCGGCGGCCGCCGGGGTGAAGGAGACGGACGGACCGTACACCCCCGGGATGGCGGCGGTGAACAGCTTGTTCAAGACCCCGACGAGGATGAGCGGGAGGACGGCAACCAGGGGGTGGGACAACGTGCCGCGGTCGAAGGGTTCCGGTTCGTTGACCGGATTGGCGCCGTAGCCCTCACCCACGGCCCGGGCCCGACGGCGGCGCCAGTCGAGGTAGAGCAGGCCCGCACCCAGGATGAACGCCGAGCCGATGGTCCCGAGCCCGGGCGCGGCATAGATGGTGGTTCCGAAGAACGTGGTCGGGATGAGGTTCTGGATCTGCGGCGTCCCCGGTATTACCTCGGCCTGTAATAAGCTCACACGTTATGATGCCATTGCATAGAGCATACATGGGTGTTTGAAGTAGTTCCGAACGTGTCGGGGCAGCCATCGCAGTTTGTTCATGAACCCTTGCATGCGGGAGCGCGTAATCGTTCACACCCCGCGCGGTTGACCTGGTACGGTCGGGATGATTTGGTATCGCTGGGGGCATGACGCGAATCGCCACCGGCCGCATCCCGCCGGAACTCGCGGACCAGATGACCCCCGCCGTGCGGGCGTTCGTCGCGTCCTTGTTCGCCCGGATCGATCAGCTCGCGGCCGAGGTCCGGGACCTCCGCCAGCAGCTCGCTCAGGCCCCGGCCCGAGCGACCCCGCAGAACTCCTCCCTCCCGCCCAGCACCCAGCACCCGCATGCCAAGCCGACCCCGAACCGGCCCCGGTCGCGCAAGACCCGGGGTGGGCAGCCGGGCCATCCGAAACATGCCCGCCCCCTGATCCCCGTCGACGCGTGCGAGCAGGTGGTCCGGTGTGTGCCCACGACCTGCCGCGCCTGCCGGGCGCCCCTCACCGGCGCGGACCCGACCCCACTCCGGCATCAGGTCTGGGACTTGCCCGAGATCCGG
>JAQGHQ010000259.1 GCA_028288765.1 Gemmataceae bacterium
ACGCGGGGGCGGGCCGGTGCGGAGAGGGTGGCAGATCATGGCCGGACAGGAAGCCCAGGTGTCCTCCCTTGGCCGGGGAGGCACGCCGGATCCGGAAGCCGACAGCCGACAGCGGGTCGCACTCGCTTACGCGAGGGTCGCCCGCTTCGACGGCCCGTTCGCCGACGCCCGGGTCCGGCGGGCTCTCGCCCTGGCCCAGGCATATGCCCGGGCGGCGGCGCCGGCGGCCGCGTTGGCGGCCGCGGTCCGACTGGTCGAGCAGGCCGCCGACGAAGCCGGGATGGGTGCGGAAGGGTCCGTGTGGACCTTGACGGAGGCCCGACGCACCGCGGCGGCGGCGGGCGAATACCGGGCGGCCCGGGAGGTGGCCGACGTGTTGGGCCGGGCCCTCGACCCGGTGGGATGCCTTCTCCGGCCCACCACTGCCCTTGCCCTCGACCCCGCGCAGCTCACCACAACCGTGGCCGCCCTCGCCCGGGTCGTCGCCCGCGCCGGGCCGGTCGACCTGTTTCCGATCCTGGCCGACGCCCTCGAAGACGCCGGGTGCGCCGACCCGGTCGTCCTGCGCCACTGCCGCGGCCCCGGCCCGCACGTCCCGGGGTGTTGGGTACTCGGCCTGATCCTGGGCGAGGTGCCGGGCACGGCGGACACCGCCCCGACCGCCAGGAAGGGCGATTCAATCACCGGGTAGCGGGACAGGATCGCCTGCCCCTCAGGGTCATCCGGATCCAGCTACAGCTTTTCGCGGATTGGGAACCATCAATGACACCGACCCGACTGACACCAACGACCCTGTCGCGTGACTTCACGGCCGGGTTGGTCGTGTTTCTCGTAGCCCTGCCCCTGTGTCTGGGGGTGGCGCTCGCGTCCAACGCCCCGTTGATCTCGGGGGTGCTGGCCGGAATCGTCGGCGGCATCCTGGTCGGACTGGTGAGCGGGTCCCAGACGAGTGTCAGCGGCCCCGCCGCCGGCTTAACGGCGGTCGTAGCGGCCCAGATCGTCTCGCTGGGATCGTTCCAGACGTTCCTGTTGGCCGTGGTCGGCGCGGGCCTGATCCAGATCGCGCTGGGCGCGGCCCGGGCCGGGTTCGTGGCGGCTTTCTTCCCGTCCAGCGTGATCAAGGGCCTACTGGCCGCGATCGGCGTGATCCTGATCCTGAAACAGATTCCCCACGTCCTGGGCCACGACCCCGACCCGGAAGGAGACCTGGCCTTCCAGCAGCCGGACCGCCAGGACACGTTCTCCGAACTCGTCGAACTGCTCGGGGACATCCACCCCGGCGCCGCCGCAATCGGCCTCGGGTCGGTCGCGGTGCTGGTCGTCTGGGGCAGGTGGAAACCGCTGAAGGAATCGGCCGTCCCCGCCCCCCTGATCGTGGTCCTGCTGGGCGTCGGGGCCGGTCTGTTGTTCCGCGGCCTCGGCGGGCCGTGGGGCATCGAACCGGACCACCTCGTGCAGGTGCCGGTAGCGGACAGCCCGGCCGGGTTCTTCGGACTCCTCCAGTGGCCCGATTTCTCGCAGTGGTCGAACCCGGCGGTTTACACCGCCGCCGCGACGCTCGCCGCCGTCGCCTCGCTGGAGACGCTGCTGAACCTGGAAGCGGTCGACAAGATCGACCCGCGGCAGCGGACCTCGCCCCCGAGCCGGGAGCTGGTGGCCCAGGGGGTCGGGAATGTGGTCGCCGGGCTGGTCGGCGGGCTCCCGATCACGTCGGTGGTCGTCCGCAGTTCCGTGAACATCAATGCCGGGAACCGAACGAAGCTCGCGGCGATCGTCCACGGCGTCTTGCTCCTGGTCAGCGTCGTTTTCCTGCCCGCGTGGCTGAACATGATTCCGCTGTCCTGCCTGGCGGCGATTCTGCTGGTCACGGGGGTCAAGCTGGTCAGCCCGGCGCTGGTGAAGCAGATGTGGGGCCAGGGGCGGTCCCAGTTCGTCCCGTTCGCGCTGACGGTGGCGGCCATCGTCCTGACCGATTTGTTGATCGGTATCCTGATCGGGCTGGGGGCGAGCATCGGGTTCATCCTCTGGAGCAACGTGCGCCGCCCGCTCCGGCTCATCGTGGAAAAGCACCTCGGCAGCGAGGTGTTACACGTCGAACTGGCCAACCAGGTCAGCTTCCTCAACCGGGCCGCCCTGGCCCGGGTCCTCGACGAGGTGCCCCGCGGCGGTCACGTCCTGCTCGACGCCCAGACCACCGACTACATCGACCCGGACGTGCTCAGCCTGATCCGGGATTTCAAGGACCAAACGGCCCCGGCCCGCGGCGTGGAGGTGAGCCTGCTCGGGTTCCGGAGCCGGTATCAACTCCGGGACCAGACCCAGTACGTGGACTACTCCACCCGCGAACTCCAGGCCGCGCTCACCCCGGCACAGGTGCTCCAGCTCTTGAAGGACGGCCACGAGCGGTTTCGCACCGGTCAACGGTTGACCCGCGACCTCGGCCGCCAGGTCAACGCCACGGCCGGCGGGCAACACCCCCTGGCCGTTGTTCTCAGCTGCATCGATTCCCGCACCCCCGCCGAATTGATCTTCGACCTGGGGGTGGGCGACATCTTCAGCGTCCGGATCGCGGGGAACGTCACGAGTCGGAAGGTGCTGGGCAGTGTGGAATACGGGTGCGCCGTGGCCGGGGCCCGGTTGATCGTGGTCATGGGTCACACGCGGTGCGGGGCCGTGACCGCGGCCGTCGACCTCACGTGCGCGACCGGCACAATCGCCCAGGTCACCGGCTGTCAGCACCTCGAACACGTCGTACACGACATCCAGAAATCGGTCGACCCGCTCGCGTGCGTCGGCGTCGACCTCCTGCCGGCGGCCGAGAAGGAATCGGTCGTCAACGCCGTGGCCCGCCGGAACGTGCTGCGGGTGGTCGAACTGATGCCCCGCCAGAGCCGGACGCTCGACAGCCTCGTCCGGGACGGGCGGGTCGTGGTCGTCGGCGCGATGTACGACGTCGTCACCGGGGCGATCGAGTTCTTCCCGGCCGCGGGGTGAGGCGAACGGCAGGCGGGCGGCCGGGGTGGAACGTCTCTGGCCCGGCGAATGTCCGGCACACCCCGCCCCTTGCGGACCGGCTCACCGCCCGCCGGCGCTTATCCACGGCCCCAGGCATTCCCTTCCGAACCGCCCGCTGAATTGCTCCGCCGCGGGATAGAGGAGGTGGTGGCCGTCCATGAATAGCGCCTCGTCCGGCAACCATTCGGACGCGTCGAACACGGGGGGACCGTATTCGCGGGTCAGTCCGGCGAGGTACTCGCGGACCCGTTCCCGGCCGCCCGGCGGATACCAGCTGCGGAAGGCGGGCGACTCCGGCATGAGGAAGAAGGCCGCCCGGATACCGCGCGCCCGACAGACGTCGAGCAGGTCGCGGTAGATTCGGTCCTGGACCGGGTGGATTCGGAAGTCAACGAAAAAGTGGGCGTAGCCGCCCCGCGTCCATTCCAGTCTGGCGGCCCGGTACTCCGGCGCGACACTTCTGGGCGGGGGCGTCCACCCCCCGACCTGCATTCCCTTTCCCATGGATGCCGGGTTGATACCCACGATCCAGGACTCGGCCCCGGCGTGGCAGAGCAGGGAAAACCGGAGCGAGGACCACGAGCTGAGACGGGCCGCGGCCCATGCCCGCGTCGCCTTCCCGGGGTCGGACCGGTACGGGGCGAGCCGACGGAGATCGGCATACCCGGTCTGGTCCGGCCGGATCATCGATTCGGGCACCCCGTCCCCGCCGAGGAATGGCGACATCACTTCGATCAGCAGGTGATCCGGGACGACCCCCGAATCCAACAGCCGGCGGGTGGCGAGAAGTTCCCCGGCAGGTCCGTAAGAGGTATGGGCGAAGTTATAGACGAGCGGAGAGGTCGGGGTGTAACCGAACCCGAGGTGGGCGGGACTGAACCCCGACGTTACCCGCGAGCTGCCGACCACCACGACCAGCGGCCGGCCGGCGGTCCGGGAATCCCGCCAGGCCCGAACCTGCTTGAGCCGATCTCCGTATTCGGGGTCCCGCCACTCCGGCCGGACCGTCTCCACCACGACCGCCATCCCGGCCACCGCGAGCAGAAGGGCCGTCCCTCCGGAGAACACCGCGGTTCGGGCTCTGCCGCGGCGCGACCCGAGCGGACGCAGGCGTGGACGCTCCGGACGGAACCGATCAACCGGCCTCAAGAATCGGACGAGTTGAGCGAGACGCATCGCCCACAGTGGCTAGTGGAAGGACCTGACCGCCGGCGGACGCACCATGCCACCGCGACGGTGGTGTGTCAATCCCGGGCTCGGTGCCCGCCGCCAACAGGGCTCATCCGCGGATTCGCCGGAGTGAGGCCGGGACAGCCTCATTCCGGCGAAAGTCCCCTGAATCGAGTCGCTCACGGCTTCGACGGCAGCTGATACCCTTCCTTGTTCGTCCGGATGCGGTAGAGGCTCTTGCCGGCGGTGATGTACAACGTCTTGCCCTCCGCCCCGCGCCCGAACCCGACGTTCGTCGGGATCTCCGTCTTGATGTAGGCGAGTTCCTTCCCGTCGGGCGCGTAGACGTAGATCCCGGGCCGGTTCTCGGCCCGGACGGCGACGTACAGGTTACCGCCTTTGTCGACCACCAGCCCGTCCGGGCCGTCCTCGGGGGCGTAGTCGACCAGCACCTTGCGGAACCTGGCGGTGCCCTCGGGCGACAGGTCGTAGGCCATCAGTGTCATCGTCCCCTTCTTCGCCAACTCGTCGGCCTTCAGCCGGCCGATGCCCGTGTTGCCGTTGTCGTTGCTGACCACGTAAAGGGTCTTCTGGTCCGGCGACACGGCCACCCCGTTCGGCTTGCCGGCGTCCGTGATGATCCGGTGGACCGACCCGTCGGTGTCGATCCGGTAGACGGCCTGGACGGCCTGGTCGACAGGTTCGTGGCCCAGGTAGCGCGGGTCGCTGAAGTAGATCCGCCCCTTCTCGTCGATGGTGATGTCGTTCGGCGAGTTGAACGGCCGGCCCTCGTACCGGCCCGCGACGATATACGACTTGCCCGTCTTCATGTCGGTCCGGGTCACCCGCCGGCCGCCGAAGTCGGCCCCCTCCGCGGCGAGTAGATTGCCCTCCGCGTCGAACTTGAGGCCGTTCGACATCCCGCTAGGCGACCGGAAGATCGTCGCCTTGCCGGTCGCCGGGTCGAACTTCCAGATGTGCCCGGCCTCGACCGGGAGTTTCTTCTCGCGCGCGACGTGCGTGAAGGTGATGTCGCTGAAGTAGACCATCCCGTCCGGGGCGACGGCCACCCCCTCGGTCAGGACCATCCCGCCGTCGAAGACCTTCTCCAGCTTCGCGTCGGCCGGAATGATGTCGTTGTCGGCCGCCGGGGCAGGCCCGGCCGACACCAGGGTGGCCAGCAGGAGGGCGGCGCCCAGGACTAGCCGAGAGCTGCCGGGTCGTCGGGTTCGCATGAGCCTTCTCCTCGTGGGTGCAAGGTCGACGTTAGTGAACGGCTTCGCTCAGTCGCTTCCACTTGGCTCGAAAGCCGGGTCGGTCCAGGACCTCCGGGTTGATCACCCCGCGGGGCAACCGCCCGCGCGACAGGTCGAGCATGCCGCCGCACGCCGCCCGGCCGATGTCGCGGAACAGTTCGTCGGTCCAGGCGATCGCGTGCGGGGCGAGCAGGACGTTGTCGAATCCGGCGAATCGGGACGGGACCGCGAGCGGCTCGCCGACGAAGCAGTCGAGCGCCGCCCCGGCGATTCGGTCTTCCCGCAGAGCAGCTTCGAGCGCCTCCTCGTCCACGATCCCGCCCCGGGCGGTATTGAGCAGGTACGCCGTGGGCTTCATCAGGCCGAGTTCGCGGGCGGCGATCAGGTTGCGGGTCTGCTCGGTGAGTGGGCAGTGGATCGAGACGAAATCGGCCTCGGCGAGCAGGCCGTCGAGCGGCACGAGGCTGACGCCGAGCCGGGTCGCGTCCGCGGGGGTCACGAACGGGTCGTAGACGAGCGGGGGTTTCATGCCGAACCCGGCGAGGAGCGTCACCAGGGTGCGGCCGATGCCGCCGAACCCGACCACCCCGAGCGTCCGGTCGCGCAGCTCCGAGCCCATGTACCGGCTCCGGTCGTCCCAGCGGCCTTCCCGTACCAGCTGGTCCTTGACTCGCACATGATGGCTGAGGGCGATCATCCAGCCGACTGTCGCCTCGGCCACCGGCCGGTCGACCGCGCCGGCCGCGACGAACAGCAGCACGTCGGCGGCCGTGCAGGCGGCCACGTCGACGCCGTCGTAGCCGACCCCGAAGCGACCCACCGCGAGCAGGTCCGGAGTGTCGGTCAGGCTGGCGGCGGTGACCCGCGGCGTCAGCACGATCACGCCATTGGCACCGGCGAGTTGATCGGCGGCGATCTCGGGGAAATGTCGTGCGAATGGATCGACTTCGACGCCCGTCCCCTCGAATACGCCCAGGCCGATGTCGCAGTACTTGGGGCGACCGTCCGGGTGTTGAAAGTCGCCGGTCAAAGCCACGCGGAACGGCCGTTCCCGCTTCCCAACGGGGGACGGACCAGCTGCGGCGGGTTCGGCCGGGAGGGTGAGGTCGGCGCGCATGGGGCGGTCGCGCCCCACCCCGGCCAGCGCGGCGCGGAGAGAGCGGAGGAGCAGGCCGGAATCCATTCCCAGCGCGACCGCCCCGAACCCCTGTCCCAACCGCTGCTGCACGTTCTCGTCGCCGGTCGCGACGACGCCGCAGGACTTGCCCGCGCGGCGGATCTCGTCCTTCATCCGCAGGATCTCGTCGGCCACGCCCGGCCCTTCCCACTGGCCGCGGTGCCCGGCCGTCGCGGAATAATCCGCCGGGCCGAACCAGAAGAGGTCGACGCCCTCCACTTCCAGCATCGCCGGGAGGTTCGCGGCGGTGCGGACAGTCTCGATGATGGGGACGACGAAAACGTGCTCGTTCGCTTCGGCCGTGTGCTCGGCGAGGGCGTGCCCCCACGCGGTGGCCCGCTCCGCGCCGATACCCCGCACGCCCTCGGTCGGGTAGCGGGAAAAGCTCACCGCCTGGGCGAGCTGATCGGCCGTTTCGACCCACGGGATGACAACGCCGTCGGCCCCGATGTCGAGGGCCCGCTTGATGAGACCGATGTTCAGCTCGGCGATCCGCACCAGGGCGACCGTTTCACTGCGAACGGTCGCCCGGACGTGCTCGGCGATCTCCCTCCAGTCGAGCGACCCGTGCTCGGCGTCGATGACGACCCAGTCCATCCTGAGGGCGACGGCCATCTCGGTAATGGAAGGCGAGTCGAGCGTGACCCACAGGCCGAACGCCGGCTGATCGGCGGCGAGCTTGCGGCGGAGGGTCCGGCAGGCGGAGGACTTCATGGTGCGGGTCGGCGGGAGAGTGCCGGCGGAGCGGGAGATCGCTCCGGGTGGAACACTAGATAACGGCTCGGCGGAAGGGATGCAAGGAAGTAATGGCGAAGAGAGATGGTCGGGCGTCAGCCGAGCGAACGCGAAGCGGCAAGGTTTTGTAGGGTGGGTCGAGTCTTCGAGGCCCACCGGGATT
>JAQGHQ010000270.1 GCA_028288765.1 Gemmataceae bacterium
CTCGGTCGCCGCGCCACCTTCTCCCCGGTGCTCCCCTCCCCCCTCATTCCCACGCCCCGCGTGGGAGCGAGGGAAGCAGAGCCGGTGTCGCGTCCAGCGAGACGGGTCCCAATTTCCGTGGAATTACCCGGGCGGCGACCGTTCTGCCTGGTAGTTCATCTCCCGCTGTCTGCCTTACGCACCCGTTCCGGCCCGCCGCCCCGGCCGCAGCCGCCCGAAGACCCGGGCGAGGGACCCGGGCGAGGGACGGTCGGGCGCGACCCGGGACCGGCCCGTTCCGACCACCCAGATCCGCAGCGGGGTTTCGAAGAACTGGTAGATGAACACCGCCACGAGGAGAGCGGCGGCGACCACCCCCCCCGCCCACACCACCGACCCGACTGGCTCGGGCCCGAACCACCACCCGATGTACGTGAACACGAACCCGTGCAGCAGGAAGAACGCGAAACTGACTTCGCCCAGGTACACCGCCACCCGCCCGGCCAACAACCCGGAGAGTGCCCCCCGTTGCCGGGCGAATGTGGCCACCACCAGCGCGAACGGCAGGGTGTAGTACCCGTTCAGCCGGAACAGCAGCGGGACCCGGAACGAGTGAAAGACACTCAACGCCACGACCAGCACGGCGGCGAGTTCCAGACCCGTCCACACCCGCCGGGTTCGTCGGTCCGGCGGGCCCAAGGTCGGCGCGGCGGACCGAACGAACCCCAGGCCGAGGACCAGCCCGACGCCGAACTCGCCGAGTCGGACGAGTGGGCACAGGTGACACACATAAAGGGTCCACCGGTTCAGGTTTGTGCAATGCCACAGGACGAGCCCGGCCGGGACGACCCAGGCCGCCGCCGCGCCCCCGACGAGTCCCCACCGGCCGACGCGCGGGGCCTTCGCGGCCGCCCACAACAGGACCGGCAGGACGGCGTAAAAGAACACCTCCTCCGACAGCGACCAGGCGACCGGGTTGAACCCCGGGTCCGGGTTGGTGGACGGGAGCCACATGTGGACCAGCAACAGGTTTTTCGCCGCGGCCCACGCCCCGGGCGGGAGCGGGACCATAGGCCAGACCGCCGCGACCCCGACCGTCAGCAGGTACACCGGCCAGATCCGGGCGAACCGTGCGAGAGCGTACCGGCCCAACTCGCGCCGGCCCGGGCGGGCGAACCGGTCGTGGTAGCTATACGCCAGCACGAACCCGGACAGGACGAAGAAGAACGGAACGCCCGCCGCACCCTCGGCCATGATCCGCCGCGGGGTCGGGGCGATCGTTGTGTCGCCGTGCAGCTGGGGAAGGTGGGAGAACGCGACCGCAAGTGCGGCCAGAAATCGCAGCCCGGTCAGGGCGTCGAGCCGGTGTTTAGGGGTCATGGGTGGGCCTGAGATCGGGAGTCCGAAGTGCCTTAATTGCAGGGCCTTTCCGTTATTCACATTGGGGTTATTCACATTGGGGAAGGCCGGTAAGCTTCAGGGCCTTCGTGGGCCGTGCTCGCAGTCACTCAATGGCCTCGGGTCGGCTCTTGGCGGGCACGTCTGCGACCAGATGCACCACCGCATTGCGTAATGCCGCCAGCATCGCCCGTACCACCAAGCCCGGTATGGCCGAGATGGGGTGGATGCGACCACGGTCGTGGCGGGGGTCGGGGAGACGGCCAACACCTCCGTCAGGGTCAACGCCGCCATCAGACACCTCCTCGGGCATGCCCAGAGGTGCGCCATTTACCTAGATTTGCTGCCAAGGCCAAGATGAAACGACGAAAAGCCCTGCCGTATCGCCCGCCCGGACCACCAACTTGACACACCGCGTCAAAAGCTCCTAAAAAGACTGTTCGGCCCCGGCTGACCGTTCCGACGACCCGAGTGACCCCGATGCCCGCCAAGAGTTTACCGCTGACGACCGCCGGGGAGCCTACGCCCGCCGGGCTGCCGGGCTCGCCCAAGGGCCGGTACGCCTTCGTCAGCCTCGGGTGCCCGAAGAATACGGTCGACTCCGAGCGGATGCTCGGGAAGCTCGCCCAGGACGGGTACGCCCTCCAGCCGGACGCCGACGGGGCCGACGTGGTCGTCATCAACACCTGCGGGTTCATCGAGCCGGCCCGGCAGGAGTCGCTCGCCGTCATCCGGGAAATGCTCGAACTGAAGAAAACCGGCCGGGTCGGGGCCGTGGTGGTCGCCGGGTGCATGGCCGAGCGGCAGCGGGAAGTCCTGCTCGACCAGGTCCCCGAGGTCGACCAGATCGTCGGCGTGTTCGGCCGCGAGGACATCGCGCAGGTCGTGGACCGGGCCGTCGCCCACCGGGACGAACAGCGGTCGCTCTTCCGTCCGGCCCCGGTCCGGGCGCTCGAGGACACCGCCCGCCTGCGGATCACCCCCCGGCACTTCGCGTACCTCAAGATCAGCGAGGGGTGCGACCGCCTCTGCACCTACTGCGCGATCCCGAAGATGCGCGGCAAGCACGTCACCAAGCCCATCGAGGAAGTGATCCGCGAGGCCCGCGAGCTCGTGGCCGACGGCGTCCGGGAGCTGATCGTCGTCGCCCAGGACACGACGTACTACGGGTTCGACCTGTACGGCCGCACCCGGCTCGCCGAGCTGTTGCGGGAGCTGAACGCGGTCGACGGGCTCGAATGGGTCCGCGTGCTCTACGCCTACCCCGAGCACCTCACCGCCGAGGTGGTCGACGCGCTCGCGACCTCGGACAAGATCATTCCGTACCTCGACATGCCGCTCCAGCACATCAACGACCGGGTGCTCAAGCGGATGCTCCGGCGGGTGGACCGGGCCAGCACCGAGAAGCTCATCGCCCGCCTGCGGACGGACATCCCCGACCTGGCGATGCGGACCACGTTCATCGTCGGGTTTCCGGGGGAGACCGACGCCGAGTACGAGGAGCTGAAGCGGTTCGTGGCCGACTTCAAGTTCGAGCGGGTCGGGGTGTTCCCGTACTCGCTCGAACCCGGCACCCCGGCCGAGAAGCTCGACGGCCACCTGCCGGAAGAAGTGAAGCACGCCCGCGTTGCCGGGATCATGGAAGTGCAGCAGCGGGTCGCGTTCGGGTGGGCCCAGGCCCAGGTCGGGCGGGAGCACCCGGTGGTGATTGACGGCCCGGACCCGGAGTTCGCCAACCACTTCCGCGGCCGCACCTACGCCGACAGCCCGGACATCGACTGCGAGGTCCGGGTGAAGGGGAAGACCCTCCGGCCGGGCGACTTCGTGAAGGTGAAGGTGACCGCGGCCGACGGGTACGACCTCGTCGGCCGGGCCGTCGGCCAGCCGTGGTGAGAGTCACTGAAGAACGGGGCACACAGACTTCGCGGCCGGTGATCCGGTGCCGGCTTCCGAACGTCATGGGCCTGTGAACACTCGTGTCGAGGTTCACTTGCACGACCATACTTGCTGCAATTCGGCCACGGCACGCACCAGTCATTTCGCCCCGGTCATCGGTCGCCCTCCCCGGGAACCGTCGGCATGGCCGATCCGGGGCGGGGTGCAAGGGGGTGAATTCTGGATGCAGACCAGCGAATGCTGGGGCGGAGGGGGCTAAATATACAAACAGATACTTTATCAATCTAATTTATATCAGATCAATAATCACCAGCCGCGGGTTGAGGCACCCGAGCCCGGGCCCAAGTCGGCAACCAATAAATCTTAACCAATCTTAACCTTTCCCCCTGGCCATCTTGCCGGAAGGCGTTTGTGGTTTGGGAGTTCCGGAAGCGTTTCGGGGACGTGCGCAATTGGTCTCAGGCAGGTGATATTACCGCCCGATTGGGGGGAAACGGATCACCCACTCGCGAGCTCGATCGGTTGCGTCCCTTTCATTTTCCGTGGCCGAGTCTCGACCTCTTGTTCGAACCCCCGGAGGCCCACCGCGACCGGCCCGTAACCCGCGACGAGCTGCAGCTTCTGGTTGGCTCCCGGCCGGTCGGTCTGATAGAATCGCTCAATAATCTCACGGTCCGATCTGCCGCCCGCCTTCCCGAGCGCCGCCGATGCCTTCCGACTCGATCGCCGGCTTCCTGGACCAGGCTCAGGCCAACCGCGTCCTGTTCCCCGAACAAGTCGAACAGCTGATCCGCCAGCCGGACATCCCGCAGTCGGACCTGGACGCCCTGTGTGCGTACCTGGAACACCGCGGCGCGCTGACCCGGTTCCAGGCCGGGATGCTCCGCCAGGGCCGGGGGTATGACCTGACCTTCGCCGGATACCCGGTCCTCGATGAGATCGGCCCGTGCCCGGGCGGGACGGCGTACCGGGCCCTGCACCCGTCGCTGCGGACCCCGGTCGTCCTCCGCCGGTTCCGGGCCGACGCCCTGCTCCCGGCCGACACCCCCGCCGCGCTGGTCCAGCGGGCCCGGGCGGCCGCCGCCCTCCACCACCCGTACCTCGTCACCCTGCTCGACGCCGGGACATACCGGGACGAGTCGTACGCCGCCGTCGACACCCCGGCCGACGCCGCCACCCTGGAGGGCCTGATCCGCGACATCGGCCCGATGCCCGGGTTCCTGGCCGCCGAGTACGGCCGGCAGGCGGCGGCGGCGCTGCGGGCCGCGCACGAGCGGGGCCTGTGGCACGGGGACGTCCGCCCGGCGAACGTGTTCGTCGGCCCGATGACGACCAAGGCCGGCCCGAACGGGACGACCAAGTGGCGGCCGGCCCCGAACGCCGCGACCAAGCTGGCCGACCTCGGGCTCGTCCCGGTCCGCCCGCCCGCGGCGGTCAGCCCGCCGCCCGGAGAGGTCCTGCCGTACCTGCCGCCGGAGCGAATCGACGGCGGGGTGTACGAGCCCCGCGGCGACCTGTACGGCCTCGGGGCGACGCTCTACTACCTGCTCACCGGCCGGGCCCCGTTCGCGCCGAGCGCGCCGGCCGAGCTGACCCACAAGATCCGGTCGACCGAACCCGCCCCGCTCGTGGCCTTGCGGCCGGACGTCCCGGCGAGCTTCTCGATCCTGGTCCACCAGCTGTTGGACAAGCGGCCCGGGTACCGGCCGCCGACCGCGTTCGACGTGGAGCAGTCGCTCGCCCACTTCTGCCGGCCGGGGTCGGTTCCGGCACCGGGCCCCGCCGCGCCGGCGGCCGCCGTCCACCCGGCGGCCGGCGCGTACCCGGCGGCGGAAGTCGTACCGGAAACCCCTTACCCGGCCCCGGCGGACGAGTGGGGCGCGGAGGCCGACTTCTCCACCGCCCACGCCGACCACGGCCCGGCCCCGCGCCGCCGGCTCAGCGCGAAGGACAAGGCCCGGGGCCGGTTGATGATCATCCTCGGGCTGTGCCTGCACCTGAGCGCCGTCGCACTGCTCGTCGCGTGGCTGACCGGGGTGTTCGACTCGGCCCCGGAGCCGACGAAGCCGGCCACGTCGCCGACCCCGACCCTCAAGAAGGCGAAGACCCAGAACTCCAAGTCGTGACGCGGCCAGCGGCATGAAACCCTGTATCAGCCAGGCGACCACGCTCCCCGCCGCGTTCGCGGACGACGTCCGGGCCTACGCCGGCGGCGGGTGCGCGGCCGTCGAGGTGTGGCTCACGAAGCTCGAAAACCATCTCGAAACCGCGTCCGCCGACGATACCGCGGCACTCCTCGCCGACCACGGGGTGGTTCTCGCCGCCGCGGCGTACCAGGGCGGGCTGTTGCTCTCACAGGGGGACCAGCGGCGGGCGCACTTCGACCACTTCCGGCGGCGCCTCGACCTGTGCCAGCGGTTCGGCATCCCGACCCTCCTCCTCGTCGCCGACTTCGCCCAGAAGGCGGACGCCACGTCGCTCGGCCGGGCGCTCGTGTCGCTCGCCGAGGCGGCCCGGTGGGCGGCCGGGTTTGGCGTCCGGCTGGGGCTGGAGTTCCGCGGCGCGGACGCCTTCTGCAACTGCCTGGACACGGCCGTCTCGCTGGTCGACCAGTGCGGCGAGCCGAACGTCGGGGTGTGCCTCGACGTGTTCCACTACTACAAGGGGCCGAGCAAGCCCGAAGACCTGGCCCGGCTGACCGCGGCGAACCTGGCGCACGTCCAGGTGTGCGACGTGGCCGGGGTGCCCCGGGAGCTGATGACCGACGCCGACCGGGTGATGCCCGGGGACGGCGACTTCCGGCTCGACCCGGTCCTGCACCGGCTCCGCGCGATCGGGTATTCCGGGTACGTTTCGCTCGAGCTGATGAACCCCGTACTATGGCAGATGAAGCCGACCCAGGTGGCCGACGTCGGGGTGCGGGCGCTGGCGCAGCTGCTGGGACCTTCGTAGCAGACGCATCCGGTAAGCAGACGGACCCGGAGGGCAGACCATGTTTGATCGGGAACGCCGGTTGTACGCAGACATGTACGGGTACGCCCGCCAGTTGGTAGCGGACGTGCCGGACGAGGAGCTGGCCGAGCAGCCCGCCCCGGGGCTGAACCACCCGGCATGGACACTCGGCCACCTCGTCATCGCCGCCGATTACGCCCTCCAGTGCCTCGGGGCCAGGCCGGCCACCCCCGACGGGTGGGCGGCCCTGTTCAACACCGGGACCGTCCCCGACCCGAACCGCGCGGCGTACCCGTCCAAGGGCGAGCTGATGAACGCCTACGAGGCCGGGCACGCCGCGGTGGACGCTGCCGCGGCCGCCGCCGACCCGGGCCGGATGGCCCGCCCGAACCCGGTCGACGCGCTGCGGCCCAGGTTCCCGACGCTCGGCGACCTGCTCGGCTACCTGCTCACGACCCACGAGGCGGCTTATCTCGGCCAGCTCTCCGCGTGGCGGCGGGTGGTGGGGAAGAAGGGCGTGACGGTCTGAGGAAGGATGTTCGCCAGCCCGGGCCCGGCGAGAATCGATCCGCGGAATCGACAAAGTACAACCCCCCCGCGAGGTGATCTTTCCGCCTTACCCACCCGAAATCGGGTGGGTTATCTTGTCTCCCAAGGTCCTGCCTGTTTTTCGTGCGATTTGTGTGGCAAACCCGGGCACTTGTTGCTATACTTTCCCCGTCAGTCCTCGGAATGGACGCGATCCCTGGCTTCCTCTCCCGGAAGCAACTGATCGATGCCCAAAATTGAGCATGTCGAGCCGCCGCTGCCTGAGATCATAGGCACCGCGTCCGCCATGCAGGACGTTTATCGCCTGGTGCGGCTTGCCGCGCCCCGCTCAACGACCGTCCTGCTCGTCGGCGAAACCGGGACCGGCAAAGAAGTCATCGCCAAGGCCGTCCACAAGCTCAGCCGCCGCGCCAGCGGCCCGTTCGTTCGCGTCAACTGTGGCGCGCTCCACGAGAACCTCCTCGAGAGCGAGCTGTTCGGGCACATCAAGGGGGCGTTCACCGGGGCGGTCGAGAACAAGACCGGCCGGTTCGAGGCCGCCCACGGCGGGACCATCTTCCTCGACGAGATCAACAGCACCTCCCCCCACCTCCAGGTCAAGCTCCTCCGCGTGCTCCAGGAGCGGGAGTTCGAGCGGGTCGGCGAGAGCAAGACGATCCGGGTCGACGTCCGGGTGATCGCCGCGACCAACGCCTCGCTCGAGGAGCTGGTCGAGGACGGGCGGTTCCGCGAAGACCTGTACTACCGGTTGAACGTGATCCCGGTGGTCCTCCCGCCGCTCCGCGAGCGGCGGGACGACATCGCCCCGCTCGCCCAGTTCTTCCTCCGCCGGTACGCCGACCAACACAAGTGCCCGGTCCCGGACCTCACCCCGCCGGTCGTCGACGCCCTGAAGACGCACGACTGGCCGGGGAACGTCCGGGAGCTGGAGAACACACTGGAACGGCTGATCGTGATGGCCGACGGCGGACCGATCACCCCCGACCTTCTGCGGTTCGGCCGCCCGCGGTACGCCCTGCGGCCGACCAAGGGCGGGAACGGCGGGGGCGGGGGGAACGACGTCCGCACCCTGATCCGCAACCTCGTCCGGGCCGGCGTCCAGACCCCCGTCCCGCCGGGACTCAAGGGGTATCACCCGTTCCTCGTGGACGGGCTCGAACGGGAGCTGATCGAGGAAGTGATGCGGCAGTTCGGGGGGACGCAGATCAAGGCCGCCGAACGGCTCGGGATCAACCGGAATACGCTCCACAAGAAGCTGGAGCAGTACCGGGCCGACGACGCGAAGGCCGCGGGCCGGCTCGCCGAGGCCGGCCGGTCGACCAACGGGGACGAGCTGCCGCCCGGCGCGGCCGACGAAACCCTCACCTCGGAGGCGGTCTCGCCGCCATGATAGCCCGGTGAAAGCCGGTCCGCTCGTCGTTGCCACCCGCCCGCGTCCGGCGTAGGTTGCCGGACGCTGCGCGCGGTCGCGCGCCGCACATCCCCGCTCGCCCCGGCCCGTCGGGAGGACCCCATGAAGCGTCTGTTCCTCGTCGTCACGCTCGTTCCCGCGTTCGTCCTCGCGCTCCCGGCTAACGACTGGCCGCAGTGGCGGGGGCCGGACCGGACCGGCATCTCCAAGGAGACCGGGCTGCTCAAGGAGTGGCCGGCGGACGGCCCGCCGCTCCGGTGGAAGGCGGCCGACATCGGGACCGGGTACTCGACCCCGGCCGTCGCCGCCGGCCGGGTGTACGTCCAGACCACGAAGGGCGGCGACGAGTTCGCCCTCGCCCTCGACGAGAAGACCGGCACGGAGGTGTGGTCGGCCAAGATCGGTGGGGTCGGGAAGAACAAGGGCCCGCAGTACCCCGGCACCCGGTCCACCCCGACGGTCGACGGCGACCGGGTGTACTGCCTGGCGTCCGCCGGCCAACTCACCTGCCTCGGGACAGACGGAAAGGCGAAGTGGCAGAAGGACCTGGTGAAGGACTTCGCCGGGGAAGTCGGGAGCTGGGCGTACTCGGAGTCGGTGCTGGTCGACGGGGATGTCGTTGTCTGCACCCCGGGCGGGAAGACGGCCACCCTCGCGGCACTGAACAAGATGACCGGCGAGCCGGTGTGGACCTGCCCGGTCCCCGGCGGGGATCTGGCCGACTATGCGTCGGTCGTGGCGGTCGAGGCCGACGGGGTGAAGCAGTACGTCCAGTTCCTGCGCAAAGGGGTGGTCGGGGTGGACGCGAAGACCGGGAAGTTCCTCTGGCGGTACGACCGGACGGCCGACTTCGGGGCGAACATCATGACCCCGGTCGCGCTGGGGAACAAGGTGTTCACGTCCGGGTCCCGGTCCGGCGGGGGGCTGGTCGAGCTCAAGGTGAGCGGCGATGGGGTGGCGGCGAAGGAGGTGTTCTTCGACAAGACCCTGGGGGCAGGCATCGGCGGGGCGGTACTGGTGGACGGACACCTGTACGGGACGAGCCCGCAGGCGCTGTTCTGCGCCGAGTTCGAGACCGGGAAGGTGAAATGGACCGAGCGGGCGGTCGGGGCGGCCTCGATCTGCTTCGCCGACGGCCGCCTGTACGCCCGCGGGCACGACTCCGGTGACGTGGTGCTGGTCGAGCCGTCTCCGGCCGAGTACCGGGAGAAGGGCCGGCTGAAGCAGCCGGACCGGAGCAAGGTCAAGGCGTGGCCGCACCCGGTGGTGGCCAACGGCGGGCTGTACCTCCGCGACCAGGGGACGCTCTTCTGCTACGACGTCCGCGACCCGAAGGCCGGGAAGTAGGTCTTGTCCGACGGTCATCGACGAACTCGGGCCGGGCGCGGGTTGATCCCCGCGCCCGGGCGCGTTGCTTGGTCGAGATCCTCGGTGGATGTGATTTTCACCCCAACGGGGTGGGAGCGCATAGCCCAGGGCATCGCCCTGGGCGGGGGAACGCCACTCGATCGGGCCAGACGTCGATCGCAGCCGGGTTCCCCCGCCCAGGG
>JAQGHQ010000303.1 GCA_028288765.1 Gemmataceae bacterium
GTTCCTCAGCCCGGAGGCATACGGGCCGGGGTTCCTCGGCCCGCGGTACGCCCCGCTCGTCGTCGCGGAGAACTCGCTCGGCGTCCCGAACGGCCCCACCCAGGACGTCGCCCGGCTGCTGAAGGTACAAGACCTCGACCTCCCGACCGGGGTGTCCGACGCCCGCGGCACCGCCCGGGCCGAGTTCCGCGACGGGCTCGACGGCGACTTCCTGGCCGATCACCCGGGCGCGGCCGGCGAAGGCCACCGGACCGCCTACCGCCGGGCCGTCACCCTGATGCGGTCGTCCGCGGTCAAGGCGTTCGACCTGACGGACGAAAAGGACGCGCTGCGCGACAAGTACGGGCGGAACCTGTTCGGGCAGGGGTGCCTGCTCGCCCGCCGGCTCGTGGAGCGGGGCGTCCCGTTCGTCGAGGTCACGCTCTCGTCCGCCCCGGGGGTGAACAACGGGATCGGCTGGGACACCCACCAGGAGAACTTCGAGACCGTCAAGAAGCTGTGCGGTGCCCTCGACCCGGCGTGGGCCACGCTGATGGACGACCTGAAAGACCGCGGCCTCCTGGACACGACCACGATCATCTGGATGGGCGAGTTCGGCCGGACCCCGAAGATCAACCCGCAGAAGGGCCGGGACCACTGGGCGAACTCGTGGTCGACCGTGCTCGCGGGCGGCGGGATCAAGGGCGGGCAGGTGGTCGGGGCGACCACCCCGGACGGGATGGAAGTCAAGGACCGGCCGGTCACGGTGCCGGACCTGCTCGCCACGCTGTGTACCGCGATCGGGCTCGACCCGTCGAAACAGAACCCCTCGAACGTCGGCCGGCCGATCAGGCTGGTCGAACCGACCGCCGCGCCGATCAAGGAGGTGCTGTCGTGACCCTCCGTTTCCTCCCGCTCGCCGCCGCTGCCGCCCTCCTGTGTGTGCCGCCGGCCGACGCCACCGAAGCCGCGAAGCCGGCACCTGTCAAGCCGGCCGCCGCGTCCCCGGGCGAGCCGTTCGACGTCCTCTGTCTCGCCGACGCCCGGCCGGTGGCGATCCGGGTCCGGATTGCCGCGGACGGTAAACCGCTGGACGAGGCCTGGAAGCGGTTCGCCGACACTCTGTTCGCCAAACTCGACGCCGACAAGGACGGCTCGATCGACGGCAAGGAACTCGTCAAGCTCCGGCCGATGCTCGCCCTCCTGACCGGGCGGTTCGACCAGTCCGCCGCTCCGACCGGGCCCGGTGGGGCACTCACCCGGGCGGGGTTCGCGGAGTATCTGCGGAAGAACGGGCTCGGGCCGTTCCAGCTCCCGGCGTTCGTGACCAGCCCGGTCCAGCCGGGCCGGCGGATCGTCCGGGCGGGGTCGGTCGCCACGCCCGAAGATCTCGACAAGGCCCTCCTCGGGCTGCTCGACGCGAACAAGGACGGGAAGCTCTCGGCGGGCGAACTCGCGGCCGCCCCCGCGGTCTTCGCCGCGCTCGACGCCGACGAGAACGAGATCATCACGACCGACGAACTCCTCCGCCGGCCCGCCCCGCTCCCGTTCTTCGTCGAGGAGGTGGTCAACAGCCCGGCCGGGCCGGGCCTGGAGCTCTTGCCCCTCGCCCGGAAGGGGTCGGACATGGAGCTGGCCCGTCGGCTCCTCACCCGGTACGGGGCGAAACCCGCGGGGGCCGCGCCGAAACCCCCGGTTCCCGCGCCGAAGGCCGGCGAAAGGCCGCGGCCGGCGGGACCTCCGACGACCACCGCCCGGCGGCTCACCCGCAAAGACCTGGGGTTGAGCGCCGAGACCTTCGCCGCCCTGGACCAGGACGGCGACGAGGAGCTCGACGCGGAGGAACTGGCCCGCTTCGGCGACAGCTGCCTGCCCGAGGTCGAGATCGCGTTTCGGCTCGGGACGCTAACCGCCGGAGCCCGGTCGGCCGAAGTAATTACCGCCGGAAAGGCTCCGGTAACGGCCGCGGCGAGCGGCGGGGCGGTGGCCGTGGAGGTGCCCGGGGCCCGGCTCGACCTGATCCCGCCGGTGGGCGGGGCCCCCCGGGGCGCGTTCCGGGCGCGGTACATGAACCTGTTCCGCACGCTCGACCGGGACGGGAACGGTTACGTCGACGCCACCGAGGCCGGGAACGACCCACTCTTCCGCGAGGTCTTCCCGCTCCTGGACCGGGACGGGGACGGGAAGGTGTTCGAGAAAGAACTGACGGCCGCCCTCGACGACGTGGACGGGGTTGCAGCCGAGGCGGCCCGTGGGATCGTGTCGGTCGAGGTGGCGGAGGCCGGCCGCGGAATATTCGGGCTGATCGACGCGGACGGGGACGGCCGGCTTTCGGTCCGCGAGATCCGGGCGATGCCGAAACTGGTCGAGCGGTTCGACACGAACAAGGACGGGGCGATCGCCCCGGGCGAGGTCCCCCGGCGGTTCACGGCGAAGCTCTCCCGCGGGCTGGCGATCGCCGGGGGGGCGAGGTTCGCGCCGGTGCCCGTCCCGATGGTCGGGCAGCCGGCGCCGCGGCCGCCGGTCGGGCCGATCTGGTTCCAGAAGATGGACCGGAACCGGGACGGGGACGTGAGCCGCCGCGAGTTCCTCGGGACCGACGAGGACTTCCGCCGGCTCGATACGGACGGGGATGGGTTGATCGACGCCCGGGAGGCCGAGGCCGCCGGCCGCGACGGAGGGACCACCCCGGGGCCTGTGTCGGAATCGCGCAAGTAGCAGCATAACGCTCCCAGGGCGTTGCCCTGGGCTAATACTGCTTTGTCACTTCAGCAGGGGTCGGAAGCTCTCGATGTCTTCCCGTGCCATCCACTCGCGGAAGGCCTCACGCCGCAACCAGTCGCTGACCACCCGATGCACGGCCGGTAGCGACATCC
>JAQGHQ010000304.1 GCA_028288765.1 Gemmataceae bacterium
GGATGTCGCTACCGGCCGTGCATCGGGTGGTCAGCGACTGGTTGCGGCGTGAGGCCTTCCGCGAGTGGATGGCACGGGAAGACATCGAGAGCTTCCGACCCCTGCTGAAGTGACAAAGCAGTACTAAACTGCGCATTCGAGTTGGCATGGAGACATAGCGCCGAATCCGCAGTTGCACCTGACCTCGCCGCATTCGCGGCTTCGGGCAGGCGAGCAAGGCGTTCGGCCCGGAGGGCGTTGTGGTCGTGAACGGTCTGCCGCTACCGCGCGATCTACTCGCCCTGATCGAGGCGGGGCGGTGGCGATGCCCGGCCGGCCACTCCGGTCTCGACCGGTGGGTCCCCGAGCGGAGCGAGTTCTGCTGCTACTCCTTCGGGGGGATGGAAGGCGAGACGCAGGTGCCCTACCGTAACCCGGCCCCGATGTGGCGGGGGACGCCCGACCCCGCGAACCCGCCGGGCGACATCGACCCGAGGCTGGCCGTGCTGATCGCCGATCTGGGGCTCGGCTACGATCAGCCGATCGCCCTCGACTATCGACTCTCGCTGGAGCAACCTCGGGTGTTGACGCTCCGGTGGGATAAGCCGGACCCGCCCGTGCCGTGGGAAGATGTCGAGCCGTGGCGGAATGGGAAGCGGCAGTTCGACGAATCAACGACCGCGCGGCTGCGGTCGTGGTACGACACCACGCGGGATGGGGGCTGGAACCGCTGGGTCGAGATCGCACCGGACTTCAAGACGTTCGCGGGGCTGGTTGGCCTGTAGGTGCAGAGGCCGAACCCGTCGCTGCACCGGACCCGGCCCCCAACGCCGGGCCGGGCCGGAGAGTTTGTAGTTCGGCCCGCGGAGATCGCCCAATGGCAGAGAATCCCCGGAAGGAGTTGACGACGCAGCAGAAGCGCGTGGGCTTGATGCTTCTGTGCTGCGTTCTGCTGCTGTTTAGTGGCCCGTGCGTCATGGCCCCTTTCGACGAGTTCAAGGGGCACCAGGTTGGCCCGAGCCAATCACAGGCGTATGATCGCTTCCGCCAAGGAGAGCGGCTCTCCCAAACAGAGGTGACCGCACTGGCCGGCGACGAGTGGTACGTCAGCCCGGCTCAGGAACGAGCGGTGGCCTGGAAATTCTTTTGGGCTGGTGTGGTGGTATTTGTCCTGCCCGCCGTCCTAATCGCGGTTTACCTGTACTGTACGCGAGAAGAAAGCGGCCGTACCTGATCGATCCTTACATTGGCGGAACGGGTTGAAGGAGGGCGATTATGGCGACCTATGTTGTGACCGCAGATACCAACACCGATTGGGACGAGGAGTACCAGTACAAGTACCGCTTCACCAGCCGGAACGGGTCGCCGGTCGCTCAGGACGAGATCAACCGCCGGCGCGAGGCGGGTGAGCCGGTTGTCCTGTGGCGGTGGGAGCGCGGACAAGCCACCCTGGTGGAGCGGCACACCGCCGCCCCCGCCGCTGCACCGGACCCGGCCCACGGGTCGGCTTCTGAGAGTTCATAGCTCCCGGAGCGTGCCGGGCCGGTGAGTTTGTAGTTCGGCGGCGGAGGTGCATCGGATGTTGACTTCGTGGTCCACGCCGCGTGAAGGGACGTTCCGGGGGATGGCTTGCACCGTGCTGTCGTGGCAAGTCGGCCGGTGCGCCGTCGTCGCGTGGGTGCTACGAGACGAGCCGCGGGTGTTCATCGGGGGCGGCGAGTTCGGCGACTCCCCGGTTCGGGAGGCCGACGTGGTCGAGGTCGATGCGCTGGCCGAACGGGTTGGATCGGCCGAGCTTCGAGACGCGCTAGTCCGGATGCGGTCGCTGGCCCAGTAGCCAAGACAGGCCGAACCGCCCCCAAGCCCCACCGACATGAGAAAAGCCGAATCCCGGGGACGACCCGTCACGGGTTTCGTTCCCCGCGCGCTCCTCCGCGGTTGGGTGTGGCCGGCCCGCGCAGGCTAACACGAAAACCCGGCTATGCGCGGGGCGCAGACTAACTCTACTAAGTTCGGCGGCGGAGGCGAACCGCGGTGTAGAGGTCGTGTCCTTCAGGGATAGTGGTCTCTCAACCCCAAAAGGTCAAATCCATGACAACGGAGGAGCAAATACGGGAGGTCTACGCATACTTCGGGTTGGCTGTCTATTGCGGTCAGGTGCTGGAACACGGCATCGTGAACGCTATGGTGGTTCTCCGGCTACCGCGTCGGGATCGGTTCACGAAAGGCGACATCGACGCGTTCATGGACCAGCAGTTCGAGAACACGCTCGGCAAGCTCATCAAGAACCTGCGAGCTGAGCTGGCGTTGCCAACCGACTTGGAAGGGCTTCTCGGGCAAGCGCTCAAGACCCGGAACTGGCTCTGCCACGAGTATTTCCGGGAGCGAGCCATCGAGTTCATGACTGCGGCCGGGCGAGACAAGATGCTGGCCGAGCTGGCGGACGCGGGGGAATTGCTGAACCGCGCCGACAAGCGCCTCTCCGCGGTCGTGCAGCCTCTGGCTGATCGCTACGGACTGACGGAGGAGAAGATGCAAGTGGAGTATCAGGCGCTTTGCCGCGAGCACGGCATCAGCGCCAGATCAGGTTAACGAGTGAGACGCTGCACCAGACTAGCAGAATCGAGATTTCGGAGGGAAAGTACCCCTTCGGCCACCGGCATCTTCGATGCGCCGGAGTGAGGCCAGTCACGGCCCCCTGACGAGGTCGGCGAGGGCCTTCGGGGCCGGGGTGATCCAGACGGAGTGAGGCGGCTTCCGGTCGACGACGGGTATGTCTACCGGGTCGGCCGGGGCTTGCGCCCGCGCTTTGACGAGCGGGGCGGGCGCGAGTGCGGTCGGCGGGCCGTCGCCGGGCGTCAGCCGGCCGCCGGGCTGGACCAGATAAGTGGCGCCCGGAGTCGACATCACGATGTACGGCGGCAAGCCCTTCTGCCGCCGGTTGTCCTCGAACGAGTTCTCGGCGTATCTCAACGCGCGCTGCTGGTTCGGGCTCAGGAAGACGCCGCGCGGACCCGCCGTGAACACCGAGTAGTCCGGCGACGATGGGGGCGGCAGGCCGGGCGGAAACGCCGACGGGAGCGGTGGGGCGACGGGGGGCGTCGAAGCCGCCAGCTGGTCCAGCCGGCGCACCCATTCCCGGACGTGGCCGGCGGTGAGCCCGGGCTCCTTCGCCCGCAGGGCGACCACCACGCCGGCGAAGTACGCCGCCGCGTTCGACGAACCCACCGACTCCTCGCCGTTGCTGAACCGGGCGACCGAGGGTTCGAGCACCACGTCCGGCTTCACCCGCCCGTCGGCCGTCGGCCCGGCCGCCGAGAAACGCGACGAATCGCCCACCGTCAGCACCCCCGGGTGGTCGGCGGGCGGGTAGACCTCGCCGCCCTTCGACGCGTCGAGGAACTCGACCGGGAACACCTGCTTGCCCGTCTCGGGGTCGGCGTACGGGCTCGTCTTCGCCGCACTCAAGAGGACCCGGATGCGGTCGCGGGGCCCAAAGTTGTTCGCCTTCGCCTTCACCCGGATGCGGTACTCCTGCCCCGCCGCCACCGCCGGAAGGTCGGTCAACACCAGCCGTTCGCGGGGGTTCTTGCTCTCCCCCTCGCCGGCAGGTCGGCCGGCCGGCACCTGCGTCAGCTTGCTCTCGCCCACCACCCGGCCGGCGGCGTCCTCGACGATCAGGTCGAGGTCCTTGTCCGTGCCGGCGTCCTCCGCGTCGCGGTAATCGTTCCAGGTGAGCGTGACGGTGACCGCGTTCTCGTCGAACCGGTTGGTGAACCGCAGGGCGGTGGGGAGCGGGGTGCCGCGGAACCGGGCGAACCCGTCGGGGCCGACGTCGGCCGGCCCGTTGTACACCATCCCGCCGCCGTTCCCGGCCGCGTTCACCCAGATGATCCCGGCGGCGACCGCCTCGTCCACCGCCGCGTCGATCGGCCCGCGGCCGTCGTAGTTCCCGGCCCCCTCGAACGTCCCGCTGAACAGGATCACGTCGACCTTCAGGTCGACCGCGAACCGGACCGCCCGGCGGAACATGGTCGGCCCGTTC
>JAQGHQ010000321.1 GCA_028288765.1 Gemmataceae bacterium
AGCCGACGTGACAAATCTGCTGCCCGACGTCTGGGCCAAACAGCACCTCCCCACCAACTCCTGAATACTCAACCCGCCGCGCCGCCCGAACTCAACGCACACCCGCGGCCACTCAGTGGACGCTTACCATTCTCAGGCGCGCAATCCACTTCTCAAAGCCGTCGGAATCCCGGCTTGACAGCATGAAAGGGGGTGATTACTCTCACAATTCATCAACAGGTGATGAATTATCTTCTTGCTTGGTTGGGGCCAGACGACTGCATCACGACCATTTCAACACTGGTCGACCCAGACAACCGTCCGGAGACCGGCACGGATGGCATTGCACCTGTCATCCCGAATGGCCCCAGAACCCGGCTTGATCCGCGGCGAGGAAGCCCGAGACCTCGGCCAATTCGTCAGAGGGAACCGTGTCATGAGGGTCCAGAGGCCGGTGGCAGGCGCGCTCGGGTTCGAGACCGCGGGCGAGGGAATCGGTCCGAAGGCCGAGCCGGCGGGCCGGGCCGGACGGAGGCCGGGGCCGGTCATGCCCTCGGACGAGACCTCCTTCCAACGGCGAGCGGCAGAGAAGGCCTGGGTTGCCAATCGGACCGTCGCACTCGCCGGCCGCCTGCTCGTCATCGGGTTGGGGTTGGTGGCCGCCGGGTGCGCGCGACCCCCTGTGCCCCCCGCGACATCCCCCACGGTCGTGACCGTGAGTCATCCGGTCGAACGCACGGTGACGGACCATGCCGACTTCACCGGCCGGACGGCCGCCGTCGAATCGGTCGAGGTGCGAGCCCGCGGCTTTGGCTACCTGGAAAAGATCAACTTCAAGGAAGGGGCCCTGGTCGAGAAGGGCGATGTGCTGTTCGAGATCGACCCCCGCACCTACCAGACGGCACTGGCCCAGGCGGAAGGCAACCTGGCGTCGATGCAGGCCCGGCTCAGGCGACTGGACGCGGACCTGACGCGCGTCCGGGAGGCCAGTTCTCGGGGCGCCGGCAGCCAGCAGGACTTCGACAAGGTGATGGGCGACCGGGGGGAAGCGGAGGCCTCACTCGGGGCGCTGAGAGCTGCCGTGGAACAGGCCCGGCTGGACCTCCACTTCACGAAAGTGATCGCCCCGGTCAGCGGCCGAGTCAGCCGGGCACTGGTGACCGTGGGCAACCTCATCTCGAGTGGTCAGACCGGCGGCACCGTCCTCACCACGATCGTGTCGGTGAACCCGGTCTACGCCTACTTCGACGTCGACGAGTTGACCCTCCTCAAAGCCCGGGCGGCCCGAGCTTCGGCCCAGTCCGGCAACGGGCCGGCCGCCACCACTAGCGAGCGGCCGGTGTTCATGGCCCTGGCCACCGAGGACGGGTTCCCCCGTCGCGGCACCCTGGACTTCGTCGACAACCAACTCAACCCCAAGACCGGAACTCTGCGGGTCCGGGCGGTCTTTGCGAACCCGGACGGGAGTCTGACGCCGGGGCTCTTCGTGCGCGTCCGCATCCCCGTCGGGGATCCCCACCCGGCCCTGCTCGTGACCGACCGGGCCGTCGAGACCAACCAGGGGCAAAAGCTCGTCTACGTCGTCGACGAGAAAAATGAGGTCGTGTCCCGGCCCGTCCGGCTGGGGGCGTCCCACGACGGGCTGAGGGCCGTCGAGGCCGGTCTGAAACCGGGCGAGCGGGTGATCGTCAACGGCCTCCAACGGGTTCGGCCCGGGGTGGTGGTCGACCCCAAGCCGGTGGGCATGCCGGTCCCACCCCGGGCGGCGGAGAGGGGCGGCCCGACGTCCGGCGGCGCCGCCCCGGGTTCCAAGTAGCCCCTGGAGGGTAACGTCATGCTCGCGAGGGTTTTCATCGACCGCCCCGTCCTGGCGTGGGTGATCTCGATCGTCATCGTCGTGTTCGGGGTGATCGCCGGCGTCCTCCTGCCGGTCGCCCAGTACCCCCAGATCGCGCCCCCGACCATCCGGGTCACCGCCAACTACCCGGGGGCCAGCGCGGCCGTGGTCGCGGACACCGTCGCGGCCCCGATCGAGCAGCAGATCAACGGGGTCGAGGGGATGCTGTACATGTCGTCCCAGAGCTGCAACGACGGGTCGTACAGCCTGGACGTGACGTTCGAGCTGGGGACCGACCTGAACACCGCCCAGGTCCTGGTCCAGAACCGGGTCGCCATCGCCACCCCGGTCCTGCCCGACGTGGTCAAGACCGTCGGGGTCACGGTCAAGAAGCGGTCCCCCGACATCCTCCTCATCGTCAGCCTCTACTCCGACGACGACCCGGCGACCGGCCGGCCGTACTTCGACCAGCTCTACGTGAGCAACTACGCCACCATCAACCTGCTGGACCCGCTGGCCCGCGTGGAAGGGGTGGGCGACGTCTACTCCTTCGGCGGGCAGGACTACAGCATGCGGGTGTGGCTGGACCCGAACAAGCTCGCCGCCCGGAGCCTGACCGCCGGGGACGTGGTCGCGGTCCTGCGGGAGCAGAACATCCAGGTCGCCGCCGGCCAGACCGGCCAGGCCCCGGTGCCCCGCGGCCAGCAGTTCCAGTACCCGATCCGCGTCCTCGGACGCCTGGCCGAACCGGAGCAGTTCGGGGAGATCGTCCTCAACACCGGGGCGGACGGGGAGGTGACCTACCTCCGGGACGTCGGGTGGGTCGAACTCGGGGCGAAGAACCAGGACGTGATCTGCCGGCTCGACGGCAAGCCGTCGGTGGGGCTGGCGGTCTTCCAGCTGCCCGGGTCGAACGCCCTGGACGTCGCCGACCGGGTCAAGGCTCGGATGCGGGAGCTCGACGGGCGGTTCCCGAAAGGGCTCCGGTACGCGGTCCTGTACGACACCACCCCGTTCATCCGGGAGTCGATGGACGAGGTCGTCCACACCCTCCGGGACGCGGTCATCCTGGTGGCCGTCGTCGTCCTGCTGTTCCTCCAGGACTGGAAGTCGCTCATCCTCCCCCTCATCGACGTCGGGGTTTCCCTCGTCGGCACCCTGGCGGTCATGAAGCTGATGGGGTTCAGCCTGAACAACCTGACCCTGTTCGGGCTGGTGCTGGCGATCGGGATCGTGGTGGACGACGCGATCGTCGTGCTGGAGAACATCGAGCGGTGGCTCGACAAGGGGCTCCCGGTCCGGGAGGCGACCATCCGGGCGATGACCGAGATCACCGGCCCGATCATCGCGATCACCCTGGTCCTCAGCTCGGTGCTCCTGCCGAGCGCCTTCCTGGGCGGCATCACCGGCCAGTTCTTCCGCCAGTTCGCGCTGACGATCTCGGCCGCCATGATCATTTCGGCCGTCAACGCCATGACGATGACGCCGGCCCGGGCGGCGGCCATTTTCGCGGGCCGAACCTCCGGTCCCCACGGCCACCACGGCAAGGAAGCGCTGCCGTGGTGGAGTGCCGCCCTGGCCGGCGGGGCGGCGACCGCGTGGCTGCTCGGCCCGGTGCTCGGCCGGTGGCTGGGCCTGCCCGGGGCGGAGGCCGGCGAGCCCGCCCCGGGCGGGTTCCGGGCGACCCTCCTGACCTGGGGCGTTACCGGCGCGGCGTTTCTCCCGGGCGCGGTCGCCGGAGGGGTGGTCGGGCGGCTCGTCGTCCCGTGGGTGAACCGGGTCCTCGCGGTCGGCTTCCGGGGGTTCAACGGGGTGTTCGAGTGGATCACCCGGGTGTACGGGAGGGGCGTGGGGTGGGCCCTCCGGCTCTGCGTGATCGTCCTCGTCGCCTACGGCGGACTGCTCGCGCTGACCGGCTACGGGTTCACCCGCGTCCCGGCCGGGTTCATCCCGACCCAGGACAAGGGCCGCCTGATCGTCAACATCCAGTTGCCCGATTCGGCCGCGCTGGAGCGGACGGTGGAGGTGACCGAGGCGTTCGAGCGGATCGCCCGGGAGACCCCCGGCGTGGCCCACACAATCGGCGTCCCGGGCCGGTCGTTCGTCCTGAACGCGGTCGGCTCGAACCTCGGGTCCATGTTCCTCGTCCTCGACCCGTTCCACGACCGCCGGAGCCCGGCCCGGAGCGCGGAGGCGATCACGGCCGAACTCCGGCGGCGGTGTGCGCGGGAGATCCCGGAGGCCCGCGTGAACGTGTTCGGGGCCCCGGCGGTCGACGGCCTCGGTAGTTCTGGCGGGTTCAAGCTCATGGTCGAGGCCACCGGGGACGTGGACTACCTCGCCCTCCAGGGGCAGGCGGAAAACCTGGCCGAGAAGGGGAACAAGCAGCCCGAGTTGGTCGGCCTGTTCAGCGGCATGCGGGCCGACAACCCGCAACTCTTCGCCCACGTCGACCGGACCAAGTGCAAGGCGATGAAGGTGGGGCTGAACGACGTGTTCGACACCCTCCAGGTGTACCTGGGCGGGTACTACGTGAACGACATCAACCGGTTCGGCCGGACCTGGCAGGTGAACGTCCAGGCGGACGCCCCGTTCCGGGTCGACGCGGACGCGGTCAAGCAGCTCAAGGTCCGCAACGCGGACGGGGAGATGGTCCCGCTCGCCACGCTGGTGGATGTCCGCGACACCGGGGGGCCGTTGTTCGTCACCCGGTACAACATGGCCCCGGCGGCAACCGTCGCCGGGGCCGCGCGGCCGGGCGTCAGTACCGGGGAGGCCCAGGCGGCGGTGGAGGGCCTGGCCGATCAGGAGTTACCGCGGTCGATGACCTCCGAGTGGACCGAGCTGAGCTACCTCCAGAAGCAGTCGAGCCGGCTGGCGTCGGTCCGCGACCTTCAGCAGAACCCGTTCAGCGGGTTCGTGCTCGGGGTGGTACTCGTCTTCCTCGTGCTGGCCGGGTTGTACGAGAGCTGGTCCCTCCCGCTCGCCGTCATCCTGGTCGTGCCGATGTGCCTGCTCAGCGCCCTGGCGGGGATCGCCCTGGCCGGGATGGACGTGAACATCTTCGTCCAGGTCGGGTTCATCGTCCTCGTCGGACTCGCGGCCAAGAACGCGATCCTGATCGTCGAATTCGCCCGGGACCGGCAGCACGAAGGGGCGAGCGTCTCCGCCGCCGCGGTGGAGGCGGCGGTGGCCCGCTTCCGGCCGATCGTCATGACGTCCCTGGCGTTCATCCTCGGGGTGGTCCCGCTGGTCGTGGCCGAAGGGGCCGGGGCCGAGATGCGGCGGACGCTGGGGACCGCGGTCTTCGCCGGGATGATCGGGGTGACACTGTTCGGGGTCGTCCTGACGCCGGTTTTCTTCTTTGTGGTGCGGCGGTTCGGGCCCCGGACCCCGGCCGCTACCACCGACGCCCCGGGCGGCCGGACACCCGCCTGAGCTGTTCGTCCCAGTATTCCGGCGAGTTAACGGGACGGGGGAGCCCTCGTCCGGGCCGCCGGACCACCCGGGTCGGAGCGACCGAAGACGGTTGCTTACCCGACCTGATTGTCAAGGAGACCGCGTCATGAGGCAGGGCGTGTGGATTGTGAGGGTCGAGGGCCGGGGGGGACCACCGGTCTATCGCCGGTCGTTCTGCTACCGAAGCCAGCAACGGCTATCTCTCCATGAGGCGATCGACCTCGCGACCATCGCCCGGCTGGTGGGCGGACCGGTCGTCGTCACCCACCGCGGTCGGCGGTGCGACGCGACCGATCCGTCCGATCTGTTCTTGCTCGGGATCGCCGCGGGCGACCGGGTGAAAATCGAGCTCACCGGACCGGTGACGACCGAGGTACTCGTGGACCTCGAGCAGCTCCTCGAGCAATTGAACGCAGCCTGTGACCAGGCGGCCGGGTAACCGCGAAGGATGCGGGCGGTGGGCTCTCGGGGCGGGAGTCGGCCGGGTTCCTGGCACCAGAGGTGCGGGAGAATCTTGTGGACCGACCAATCGTCATTGCCGGCGACGGGTTCGCGGGCGTGATGTGTGCCCGGGCGCTGGAGCGGCGACTGCCCCGCGACCACCCTCGGGGGCGACGTTGCGCGACCTCCGTGCCACGACGGTTAAAGAAACGGGACCAACGGGAGAGCGAACGAGGCATGAGCCTCCTTCTCATGGTCCTTGATGAGCCGTGCCTCGGCAACCCC
>JAQGHQ010000346.1 GCA_028288765.1 Gemmataceae bacterium
TGCCCGCCGCTTGAGCCGCTGGAGGTAGCCGGGGGTCTCGTCCGTCATTTGCCGGTGGAGTACCTCGACCGCGTCGAACCCCATCTCGGCGGCCAGGTCGATGCACGCCTCCAGGTCACGGAGGTCGGTGTTCTTGAACTGCCAGAACGAGTACGAGGAGACACCGATCCGGTTCGGCCGGCGGGGGCCGGCGGCGCGGCGACCCCGGCCACTGGGATAGGAGCGACCAGGGCGGCGGCGGCGGCCAGGAACGAGCGGCGGTCGGGGGTCATGTGGACGGTCCGTCGTGGGGTGAAAGGTGACGCCTCCTCCTCATCATCCGCGAACCGTCCCCGCCGTCCAGCCGTCCGACCAGACTTCGGTCCGCCAACCCCCGGCCCGCATTCGTGGGGCGGAAAGCGGCGGTCGGGCCGGGGGCAACGGTCACCCGGAACGGCGGCGGACTTGCCGCATCCCCCTACTTCTTCCCCACGAGGAATCCCTCGGCCCGCATCCACTCCTCGCACCGCTTCGGCCACGTGGCGTGGGGCTCGTCCCCGGCCCGCATCCCGAACCCGTGCCCACCCCCCGAGTAGACGTGTAGTTCAGCCGACACCCCGGCTTGCTTGAGTGCGGTTATCATCTTCAGGCTGCCGTCGAGCGGCCCGTTGTCGTTGTAGGCCAGGGCGAAGAAGCACGGCGGGAGGTCTTTCGAGACCCGAATTTCCGGGGCCAGTTGGTCCTTCTTGAGCTTGTCCACCAACCCGCCGGGGTAGATCAGGACGGCGAAATCGGGCCGGCAACTCGCCTTGTCAAAGTCGTCGACGGGGTCGTACGCCCGCTTGTCGGCGTTGGTCGCCGCCCACGCCGTCAGGTGCCCGCCGGCCGAGAACCCGAGCATCCCGATCCGGTGCGGGTCGATGCCCCAGTCCTTCGCCCGGGCCCGGGTGGTGCTGATCGCCCGCTGGGCGTCCTGCAACGCCCCGATCGGCGGCGCGTCCTTCGGCCGGTCCGGCCGCCGCGGCACCCGGTACTTGACCAGCACACCCGTGACGCCGATGGATTGCAGCCATTCGCCCACCATCGTGCCTTCGTGTTCCCAGGCCAGCACGTGATACCCGCCCCCGGGGGCGATCACGACGGCCGCCCCGGTGTCCTTGTCCTTCGCCGGGCGGTACACGGTGAGTGTCGGCTTCGAGACGTTGGTGATCGCCTTGGCCGCCCCGTTGGTCGGGGTCACCTTCTCGTCCGGCACGTTCCCCTTCTCGCCGGGTGCGACCCCGGGCCACAGGTCGCTCACGGGCGGGTCGGCGGCCGGAGCGAGAACCGGTAGGAACAGCGTGAGGAATATGGCGGCGAGACGGCGGGACATGGGAGGCCCAGCGGGGGATTGGGAGACCGGTCCGCATTGTTTCAGTTCGGGCTGCGGCCGTCAAATGGTCCTTGCCGGCTTTAACCAGCTCTCGGCAAGCGGTGGGAGTTGCTTCCGAATTGTCTTCTGGTGACGGAATACCCGGCGGCTACTCGCTCCCGAGCACCAAATCCGCCACCCGGCATCCACGGATATGGAGCGGCTCGGCTCGATAGTGGAGTGGGGCGTCGGCATTGACGCAGCCGGCGTCTTCCGGGGGTCGGCCAGGATTGGCGTCAGGGAGAAGTCCCGCGACTCATCTATCTACGCAGCGATCCCGGCGGCGGCCGACGACCGGCATGTCGGGCCGAATCGGGCGGGCTGGAGCGGGTGCCCCGTCCGGGTGCTTGACCCACACCGGCTGCTCGCCCTCGCCGGACGGCCGGAGCCGACGGGTGCCTGAACCGGTCCGCTCTCGGGTAGCCGGCCCTAGCTGACGATGCCTTCTACTTCTTTGCGATCGTATAGCCCTACTTCGGCCTCTGCGGTGGTGTATCCCGCGACTCCGCCCGCCACCCCGCATCATGCTCGAATGGCCAAATCTTTACCGAATCAGTTACAACACCTCGCTCGTTCGCCGGGCTTCATTGCCCATGCGTGAGCGGAGAGTGTCACAACGTTCCGATTCGATCAGGCATAAAGTGATGGCAGCTTTCTGCACCAAGGCGGCACGATGTGTGAGAGGGCTGGGGGTGGTCAGGCGTCACGGGGAGGAATTGCCGATTGCAGAGGAGCCTGGGAGACCTTCCACCCGAACCTGCCGGAGCACCATCAAGTCGTTCGAGGGTGGGAGCCGATTTGTCCCGGCTCACCGCCGGGCGTCGGATCGAGTTTTCTCCTGGCGACGCGATCTCCGACCGGACATCTCCGGTCAGTTCAGATTTGGGAGTGAGTGATGGACTCGGCACTCCTCCACCCGACCAAAAAGGCCGTCTCGACCGCACTGACGAAGGCGATCGCGGCGGCCAACAAGAAGCTTCCGCCCGATCAGTGCCTGGACGCGGGCGAGATTACCCCCAAAGCCACGGTGCGTAGCGCCGATTCGGCGGAAGGGGCTCAATACTGGCGAACGAGAGCTGGCTCCGAGGATCGGCTGCCCACGTTCGCCTCGCTCGCCTGGTGGACGGACGCACTCGGCCGCAAGCACGTCCGCGTCCTCGGCGGCTCGTGCGATGTCGACTCGCCGGTCGCCGTGAATGCCACCCACGCCATGCCCGCGGTGTGGCATGTGTTCTTTGAAGCGTGCTATTTCTCCGACCGGCCGACATCCAACGAGGTTCTCCTCGTCTGCGGGTGCGGGGCGTTTGGGACGGCCGAAGCAATCGCCTGGCGCGGGAGCGGGTGTGGTCAGTGTCACGAGCAGGCCGGGCAGGGGCACGGCTGTCCGCCACCGGCGTCGTTGCCGGTCGGCTCCGCACGCTGGACGCCCGACGGCCGCGGGTTGGTTTACAACCACGCGGAGACCGGGATTTCGCACCTCGATCTGAAAACCGGGACTCGGACGGAGGCCCCGGTGAAAGCCAAAACGGTGGGGCCTGCCGTCGTCTTCAATCCCGACGAACCGGAATGCCTGTTCTGGCTGGACCACGGTATGTACCGTTGGAACTGGGCGACCAACAAGAAGCCCGTGCCGGCCAGCAAGGTGTTCAAGCTCGACTACGGTGGGATGGTGTACGAGTTCGGCAGCCCGAACGGTCGGTGGGTCGGCAGCGACTACAACATCCGGCCGGTGGACTGGGCGAAAGCCGGGAATCCCGTGGGCAAGGGCATCGTGTTCCCGACGGATCCCAAGACCCACACCCTCCCGTACGTCAACGGCCAGTTCATCGCCGACGGGACGTGGATCGGTATCACGCCGGCGGGCCAGATCGACGCGGTCGACCCGGCTACGGGCGTGGGCACGATGGTCAAACCGGCCACGACATTCCCCAACCTGCTCCCGGAGGGCACCGCGACGCCGCGGATCAAGGCCTTGAACTGGGAGCGCGATCGGATCTGTCTCACGTTCACGTATCAGGACCGACCGGGCTACCACTATCGTCCGCCCGTCGTCGTCGGTCCGATTCGAGGGCCGGGTCCGTGGCAAGTGATTCCAGTCTCCGACGACGACCTGCCGATCCTCCACGCTTTGACCTTCACTCCCGATGGCCGATGGTTGGTATCGGGACGCGGGGCGAACATGCTGACGCTCCACCCGCTCGACGGGGGCGAACCCAGACGGCTGTCGTTCGCGCTCCCGCACGTCTGCGAAGGGGTTAGCGGGGTTGCATTTAGTCCCGACGGGGACGGGATGCTGGTCATGATGCCGGGTCATCGGAGCGGTCGGTCGAAGGAGATCGCCCCGTACCTGTGGCGCATCCCGTCGTCGTCCGCCGCGCTCGACGCCCTGTTTCAATCACACCGGCCGCAGTCCGATCGCTTTCTGCCCGCCCCTACCGATTCCGAGTTCCCCGTACCATCACACGGGCACAGGAGCGTTGCGGCAGGTACGTCGGCCGGTGAGTTCACACCTTGCATCTTCCGCGACGGAGACGACGACTGGTACTCGCTCTCGTTCTCCGCCTTCGACGCCACGAATGCGATTTTTGAGGCCGAGGGTCTGGAAGGGGGCGGCTATGGCTGGCACGGCGTGGTCGATGCGCTCATCCGGATGCAGGCCCCGAAGATCAAGCGAAGGCTCCAATTCGACCCCGAAGGGAGTGCCTTTGTCGTCCTGAGCAAAAGCCGTGACGCCTTGGTTCAGGTGGCTCACCTGATTCGCTCCGCGGTCGCGGACCCGGACATTCTCCGCGCCGCGCTGAAGAAGGCGAATCGAAAGCTGATGGGTTAGCAGACGGGATCAGCGGCACGCAGGTAATAATCCGAGAGTGCATCCCCGCGCCAGCCGCCGGAAGCAGCCGAAGGCGTTCGCGGCACCGGAGCGAAGCGGAGTGCTGGAGGTGGCGGCCCGCAGGGCGACGCCCGAATTCGCCTCCTATCACCCGGTGGCCTACGCCCGCTCCCCCACCGGGGCCTCCCCCCTCTTGCGAAGGAGGGCGAAGGCGACCGCGATGGCCAGGATCAGGGCCGACAGGACCCCGAGTTCCCAGAGCAGGGGTTCGATCGCCGTGCCCCCGGTCGTCCCCGGGTGCCCGAGGGCGGCCGTCACCACCAGGACCCGGCGGATGACGGCGATCAGCCCGACCAGGAGGAAGGGCCCTGGCACCAGGGTCCGCTCGCGGAAGGAGACCTGGACGGTGTAGAGCAGCTCGACCACGAGCAGGATGAGGAGGAGGCGGTCGAGCCGGCCGACGATGTCGGCGTCCTGGGTGCCGTCCCACAGGCTCCCCACCGCCTCCCTGAATGCCCCGACCAGCAGGACTCCGGCGGTCCCGGCCAGGAGGACGGCGAGGCCGAGGTAGATGATGTCCTCGACCGCCGTGAAGGCCCGAGCGATCCAGGTGCGGGTGGCCGGTGCGGGTTCTGCAGCCATGACGTCCTCCCCCTCGGGACTCGTACCGCGGCCGGCCAGATCATCGGCCATCTGCCGGATACTGGTACCCGCATTTTAGAGGCCGGCGGAAAGATTTTTTCTCGTCCGTTCCGAAGAAGTGGTGGTGGTGACGATCGGAGGAAGGGGCTGCCCGCGAGGCGGAAGTACCTGCGCGACAAAGCATGGGGTCAGAAGGCGAAACGATCCGGCGGCGGAAATTCGCGAGAATTGCGGGGGAGCGTGCCGGGCGCAAGCGAGCAGACCGGCGTGATGGGGCGACGGAAACGGCACGTATTTCGGGTGCGTTTCCGCTGCCCTTGTGTGTCCGAAAGGCGACCGTCGGCAGTCAGCGGGTGCGAGCGTCTGTGACGAGCCTTCGGGTCACTTGATGTCCGCGTTCAGCGTGTTATCCCCGGGCTTCAGCGTTGTCGTCACCCCGGACTTGAGTGGGTCCAGGTAGCGCTCGGGAATCGGTGATTTGACGGGCGGCTCGCTCGGTTTCGCTTTTTTCTTGGGGTCCGCTTTCTTGGGGTCCAATTTTTTATCATACTCCGCTTTGAGGCGCTCCGTCCGAGCCTTCGGATCGTCGTTCTGTTGGTCGACAGTTCGTTTGTCTTTCGCCGCCCCGACGACGGCGAACCCGACCCGCATTTCGCCGCTCGCCAAACCCGACGCGGTGTACGTTCCGTCCTCCGCGACCGGCGCGGTCACGACCGTCCCGGCCGTTGACACGAAGCTGATCATCAGCCCCGGGACCTTCGGCGGCGCACCCTTCATAGTCACGGTCCCGGACACGCCGGTCGGCGGTTCGTTGCCGCACCCGCCAAGCCCGAACACAAGAACCAACAGCGCGAGGGAACCGCCCCGGCGCGGTGAAGACGTGGTCACAGTTCTGTACTCCGATTCTGAGGATATCGAACAGTTTCAATCCGGGTGGGACGAATGTTGGGTGCCCTTCGGCCCGAACATTCGTCCCACCCGGGATGGCGTGGCGTGCCGACTACCGATCCACACCGGGCGCGCCAGCGGAACCTACCAGTCGCTGGGCATCACCATACCATCGGCGGGGCCGCAGGCGATGAACCACGTGTTCGGGGACACGCCCTGCGAGACGCCGCGAACGCTGCCGTCCGCCAGCCCGACCTGCATAATGCCGGACGACATGCCCTGGGGCAGGACGTCGTTCGCCGCGGTCAGGGCCGGCTTAATTTGGAAGCCGGAGGTTGCGGTGGGGATGATCAGCACACGCGTGGGGTCGTACGCGGGGTGGTCGACGTCGAGACCGGTGGGTACCACGGGTGCGTGGTCGCCGTGGCGCCGGTCGCCCCCGGGTTCGTGTACGCGGCGGCGTAGCGCTCCATGTACACGACCGTGTTGGACGTGCCGTCGACAAAGGTCGCCTTCAGGTTGGAGCAGATGTTGGCCGCCGGGAGCACCGAGCTGTTCCCGGCGTAGCTCGTCCAGGGGTTGCCGGAGACGAAGCTGGCGTCGCTGGGCGCGTAGTACGTCTTGATGTACGTGCTGGTCGCGTTGCTGTTGTACACGTTCTGTTGCTCGATATACGGCAGGATCCACCAGGTCCACGGTTGGGGTGTTCCGGAGTTCCCGGAGAACGTGCCGTAGCCGGGGCAGAACTTGTCGTCGTTGGCGCTGGCCATCGTGTGCATCGCCAGGCTGAGTTGCTTGATGTTGTTCGACGACTGCGTCCGTGCGGCGGCCTCGCGCACCTTCTGGACGGCGGGCAAGAGCAATCCGATCAGGATGGCGATGATCGCGATCACTACCAGGAGCTCAATCAGTGTGAAACCACGCGGACTCTTTGGAACGGAGCACCTTCGTGCCATCGGACACCTCCAGACGATCGCGCCGGGCGGCTGTTAGACCGCCTGTCGCGGATCGTCCAATCCATGACGAAAGAGAAATACTCAGGGAGCGAGTAGCGAGGGCGATCGTGAACCGGGTTAAATCACTCGCGAATCCGTACGCGTGGAACGTGAACACGACAGGAACCGGGAAGCCGCGGGGGTGTGCGGATCGTGTGAGCCGCACACCCCAAGCGGGATCAGTAATTGGGGATCAGTTCGCCCGAGGCGCGGGAGATCAGGGCCTCCAGGACCGTCTTCGAGCCGTCGGGCAGCAGGGACGTTCCCGCGGCGTAGGTGATGTACGCGACGTGCCCGTCGGCGAACACGAAGTTGGCCCCGCCAGTGTGCATGCTGTTGACCGCGTTCCACGCGCAGTAGTTGGTCATCGAGCCGGGTCCAAACACCCCCGGGACCGGACAGGGGTTGCCACCGGACCACCCGTCATGGTACTGATACCCTTGGCTGATCCCGTTGATGTTGGTCAAGTCAGTGGCGCGTGCCGGAGACGAGATGGAGCAACCCCAGTGTAACCAGACGCCCCAGTCGTAGTTAGTGGGTGGCGCCCGTTCGCCAATAGCGAGGGTGCTGCTCGTTCCGTCCGTGATGGCCGAGATCGGGACGCCCGGCCCGTCGGTCCAGGACCCGGAAGAGTAGTCGGAGGAGTTAGTGGAAGTCCTCTGCGTCCACGCGATCACGCTCGTGAATTGGGGGTAGGTGTATGTGGTCGTGGTCGTCCCGTTACTCGCCGTGGAAGTAGTTTGCGTCTCGTTGAGTGACGCGCCGCTCGTTTCGTAGAGAGAGACGTAGAACGTCATCCCGTGGTTAGGCCCGTAGCCAGAGCCGTCGGGTGACTGCAGGCCCGCCAGAGGGTGCGACGGGCATTGAAGGATCTTGACGACGGTGTCCCAGGTGCCGTTACCCTGCTCGAAGTAATGCTTGAGCTGATTGTACCAGCCGCCTTGGTCGGGAGCCGACCACGAGGAGGTAGGGGTATAGTTGTAGGCCCCCGACGTATAGCCCGGGAAAAATTGGTTGGCGTCGTGGTAATTGTGGAGGGCCAATCCGAGCTGCTTGAGGTTGTTGGTGCACTGCGAGCGTGCCGCGGCCTCCCGCACCTTCTGCACGGCCGGGAGCAGCAACCCGATGAGGACCGCGATGATCGCGATCACCACCAGCAGCTCGATCAGCGTGAACGCCGACCGGCCGCCACCACGGACAGTTTGCATGACTCTCTCCTTGGTAAACGAAATTGGACGAATCGAACGAACCGATGCCGGGCGAATCACACCGACCGGTGCCGGGCGAATCACACCGACCGATCAGTCATCTTTGGAGAGAGGATCTTGCGGCGGGTTGGGTTTCGCGGGACCGATGCGGCCGGCGGCCACTTGCGGCAGCCGCGCCGTCTGACCCGCCTTCACCCGAAACGCCGCGCTCGTGTACAACCGCCCGCCGACCAAGAATCGCACCACGTACTCCGCCCCCGGGACCAGAGCCCGGAGCGTCGCTTTGCCGTCGGCGTCCGTCACCGGCCCCGGTAAGTGGTGCTTCGCGTCGAACCACGACTGGTCCACCGGGTTCGCCCCCGGCGTGGCCGGCGGCGGCGACCCGGCCACTCGGTCGCAGGCGAGCAACACCGACGCGCTCGCCGTCACCCCGGCCAGCGGACGCCCGAGCAGGTCAACCAGCCGGACCTCCGCCGTCCCGCACGGTTCCAGCTTCAGCACCGGCACCTTGTTTCCGACCTTCATCTCGGCCACCCCCCCGATGAGTCGTTCCGGGTCGAGCAGGACCACCGGGTACACCCGGCCGGGCGAACACCCCGGCAGCTCGAACGTCCCGTCGCGGATGAGCAGCGGCCGGGTGACAAGACTCCGCAACGGCTGCACCACCGGGCGGCACACGAGTACCCCACTCGGCACCGGCCCGCCGTCCGGCCCCACCGCCCGGCCGCTCACCGGCACCCCGGTCCTCAGCACCAGCGAGACCGGTTCCGGGGCCCGGCCGGGGGGCACGACGAGGTCGGCCCGGGCGTGCTCGAACCTCCGGAGGTGGTGCGCGCCGCAATCGGAGCACCGGCGCGGGGCGTAGGTGGCCGGGAGGTAGTTCGCGTGCGGGCCGAAGGCTTGCACCACCCCCGGGCCGGGCGGGACGGCCAGCCGGAACGACCCGTCGGCGGCCGAGCGGACCGGTTCGTCCCGCCCGACGAGCATGTCCGGTGGGGCGTGCCGGTTCTCGCCCGTCGTGTCGTAGGTCACCCACCCGCCGGCGATCGGGTGCCCCCGCTCGTCCACCAGCACCCCCCGGAGGACCTCACCGGCCGGCAGCGCGACTGCCAGCGCGTGCGCGGTCTGGCCGGCCGGCCAGTCCACGGCCCGGCCGACGGCGAGGTGCGCGGCCCCGGCCGGCGGGTGGACGAACACCCGGTACGGGCCGACCGGCGGCAGGCGGACGCAGTACGTGCCGTCCGCGGCGGTCGCGGAGTCGAACTCGACCGGCGGGGCGTCGGCGGCCGCGCCGGAAGCGGCGGTCATTGCGGTGTACCGGTCGTGGTGGCTCTCCCACGGCCCGGCGAACACCCCCACCCGCGCCCCGGCCAGCGGTCTCCCGGTGTCGGCCGCGGTCACCCGGCCGCGCAGGACCCGGGGCGGGGCGAGCGTCACCCGCACCGGGTCGGGGGTGTCCGCGGGGACGCGGACGGCGACGAGCGCGAACCGATCGTCGCGGACTTCCAGCCAGACGCTCTCGCCCGCCGGTAGTCCGGCGATGGCGAACGTCCCGTCCTTCCCGCTGGTCACGTCCGCCGGCCAGCCGGCCGGGGCGGCCGCTGTCGCCCCCTGCACCGGCTCCGCGGCGGCCGCCCCGAGCCGCAACACCCCGACGCGGACGCCCTCGGCCGGGTTGCCGTCCGGCGCGACCACCTCCCCGCGAACGGTGCGGGTGACGGACAGCCACAGGTCGCACGTGCCGGGTTTGAGCACCACGGCCCGGGTCGCCGGTGGGTGTCCCGGGGCGGTGACCATCAGGGTGACCGCCCGCTCCGGGTAGTGGGTGTGGAAGTCCGTCGGGACGTCGATTCGGTAGCGTCCGTCGGTGTCGGCATCCGTGTGGACGAGCACCTCGTCGCGGAGCCCGCGGTCGCCGGGCAGCCACGGCCGGCGGACCAGCGCCGCGACACTCGCACCCGTCACCGGTTTACCCGCGGAATCGAGCACGCGGCCGGCGAGTGCGGCCGTCGGGCGGGCGGACGGCTGCCGCCGTGAGTCCAGGGCGGGTGCCGGCGGGGCGTCGCCCGTGTGAACCGCCCCGGCCGGCGTCGGCGACCCGGCCGGCCATGCGGCGAACCCCAGGGCGGTTCCGCAGGCGAGCAGTACGGTCGCCCCGGCGGCAATCATCCACCCGGACAGACGCGGGGTGAGGGCCGCGTCCACCAGCGCCGCCAGCCGGGGCGGGATCTCGGCCCCGCGTGCGAACTCGGTGGCCCGCGCCGTTGCCCCGGTCACCAGCCCGACCGGCAGTGCGGCCAGAACGCTCCCGGTGAGCGCCACCCCGCGGGCGGACAGTTTCGCCCGCAGCACCGCCAGCCCCCGTTCCACGCGGCGGTGCACTTCGGCCACCGAGCACCCGACCGCCTCGGCCACCTGGGCGAGCGTCCGCCCTTCGAGGTGGTACATCACCACCGCCTGCCGCAGAGGGCCGGCCAACCGGTCGAGTTCGGCCGCGGCGATCACCCACGTCTCGGTCTCGTCCGGGGCGGGCGGGGGCGTGTCGGGCGGGGCGCTGTACAGCCGCTCGCGGAGCCGGTTGAGCCGGTCGCTCGCGCGGCGGAGCTGGCGGGCGGCGCGACGGGCCGCGGTTCGCACCCACGGCCCGACCCCGCAACTCCCCACGCTGATCGACGCGGCACGGCGGGCCAGCGCCATGAACGCGGCCTGGAATGCGTCTTCTGCGTCGTGCGGATCGCCGAGTTGGGCGAGACAGGCGGCCCACACCGAGCGCCCGTGCCGCCCGACCAGCACCCGGAACGCCTCCTGATCGCCGGCGGCGAACGCGGTGAGAAGCGTGGCGTCGCTCCGCATGTCGTCGCGAAATGCGGCGACGACTTGACGGAGGAAGCCGCTGAGCGGGTCGGATGTACCATCGGAGGGTGGCGGGTCCGCGGACATTCGGAACCTCTGCGAGTGAAGTGGAGATTCACCCTACTAAAGGCCGGCACAGAGAGATTTTCCCCGTCCGCTCAGGGAATTAGATATGGTGATTTGATGAATGGACTGACCGCGACACCGGAAGTGACCGCCCGACATGAACATCGGCCAGAAAGGCGAACGGCCGCGCCACGCCGAAAATCGACGAGAATCGACGCGGGTGAGCCGCCACGGGACCGGCCCTCCGCGGGCATTGGTATTATCTCGGTTTTTCGGGCCGGGGATTAGAACGTATAGATCAACAAGGAGTGCCATCCGGTCGAGTACGTCTCGAACCCGGGTGCCCGGGCGTGAGCGATGCACCGTCGCTTCCCGTCGAGTTCGACGAGGACGAAGTTTTTCTTGGCCCGGAACAGGGCGTCCCGGTCCGGGAGGGAGAACACTTCCTTCAACTGCCGGCCGTGGGTGTCGGCCAGAATGAGTCCGCCCCCGTCCGTGATACACACCCGGCTGCGCTCCCGCTCCTCGTCCGTGAGCGGGACCCGCTCGACCACCGTCTGGGCCAGCCCGTCCCAGTTGAACACGATTCCCAGGACGCCGATCACCCGCCCCTGCTCCTCCCCCCCCGCCCGGACCGCGCAGGAGTAGACCAGGACCCGCCGGCCGCCGACCAGCGACGACTCGTGGACCTCTTGAAACCCGAACTCGGTCCCGGACCGGCTTTCCACCGCCGACCGGAACCACGGCGCCTGGGCGTGGTTCGTCCCGGCCGACAGGTAGGTGGCCGGTCGACCGTTCGCGACCACGGTCCCCTGGGTATCGCACAGCACGAGGTCGAAGTAGACCGTGTAGCTGTTGAGGATGACCCCCATCCGCTGTGAAGCATGGCGGAACGCTTCCGGGGTCCGATCGGTCAGCGCCCCGATCGCACTGCTGTCGGTGGCCCACCACCGGACGTCGCACGACCGCTCGTACAGGTTGCGGTCGATCAGGTCGATGTTGGTCAGGGCCAGGTCCGACAACCGACCCCCGCGGGCGTTGGTGCTCAAGATCCGGTTGATCCGCTCCAGATCCGCAATCGACCGGACACTTTCCTCGCCCATCTCCGAAGCGACTCGGTCCGTCCGCCCGGACAGTTCGCCCATGGCCCGGGCCACGACCCCGAATGCCGCACCCGTGGCGCCGCCGGCCCGGGCCGCCTCGATCCGGGCGTTCAGGGCCAGCAGCCGGGCCTGGCTGTTGACCGCGTTGATTTGTTTCAGGGATCGTTCGAGACCGACGGCCAGCTCCCTCGCGAGCTGGGCAATCCGTTCCGGGGAAACATTGTCGTGACCGTCCGCGGATCGCTCTCCTGCCGGCGGGCCAAGTAATGCGTTCATTCTCGGACCGCTCCAAAGCAGCTGGGATCGACACCGCCCTGTGCGGAATCTGAGAACTTACCACGACATCGGGAGAGAAGGTGTTGGGAGAGTCCGGCGCATCAAGATCGAAGCAAACGGCGTGGGTCGTGCCCGGATCGGCGAGAAAAAGAACAGCCCGCTCTCGGCGGCGGCCGTGCGAACCGACATGCACGTCACCCGAAGGGGTGGTAACGCAAACGAGGCGAGCCCGCCGGCCCGCCTCGCATCATCCCGGTCTGTTTCTCGGTCAAACCAGCTCGGGCATGACCTTTCCCTCGACGGGATGTTGCGGCCGGCCCGTCGGGTCCATCACGGTGGTCGTCTCGGGGTTCATCCCGAGGTTGTGATAGAGCGTGGCGAAGATCTCGCCGAACTCGACCGGCCGGTCCTTCGCGTGCCCGCCGAGCCGGTCGGTCGAGCCGATCACCTGGCCCGTCTTCATCCCGCCGCCCGCCAGGATCGCGCAGCTGACCTGCGGCCAGTGGTCGCGCCCGGCTTCCTTGTTCACCTGCGGGGTCCGGCCGAACTCGCCCCACGCGATCACGGTCACGTCGTCCAGCATCCCGCGGACGTCCAGGTCCTCGACCAGGGCCGTCAGGCACTGGTCGAGCTTGGCCCCGTGGTCGCGGACGAGGTCGAAGTTCTTCCCGTGGCTGTCCCACCGCCCGTAGCTCAGCGTGACGACCCGGGCCCCGGCCTCGACGAGCCGGCGGGCCGTCAGCAGCTGGTCGTTCACCGTGGGGGCCCCGTCGTACTGGAACTTGTACGGCTTCCCGTCGCCGTACCGTTCCCGCACCTTCGGGCTCTCCCGGGACAGGTCGAGGGCCTCGACCAGCTTGCTCGACGTGAGGACGTTCAGCGCCCGTTCGGTGTGGGCGTCGGCGCCCTTCAACGCGCCGCCGGCGTCGATCTCCCGCTTCAGGTCGTCGAAGCAGGAGAGCAGTTTCTTGCGGTCGGCGAGCTGTTCCTTGTTCGCCGTGTTCAACACCATGTTCGTGAGGTCCGGGCCGCTCGGCTTGAACGGGGCGAAGGTGGCCCCGAGGAACCCGACCTGCCCCGGGTCGCTCCAGGGGGCGTGCTGGGTCTTGTCGGCCAGCCCGACGAACGGGGGGACCGAGGGGTCCACGTTCCCTTGCAACCGCGCGACCACGCTCCCGATACTCGGCCGCCCGCCCATCGTGGCGAGCGACGACTGCGGCCACCCGGTCGTACACTGGTAGGCGTCGTGGCCGCCCTTCGCCCCGACCACGCTCCGGATGAACGCGAACTTATCGGCCGCCGCGGCGATCCGGGTGAACGTCTCGCCGATCCGGATGCCGGGCACCTTCGTGTCGATCGGTTTGAACTCGCCCCGGATCTCGGTCGGGGCCTCGGTCTTGATGTCCCACATGTCCTGGTGGGGCGGGCCGCCGCCGAGGAAAATGTTGATGATCGCCTTGTGGCGGGTGGGGGAACCGGCGGGTTGGGCGGCCTCGGCCCGGTAGATGTCGGCGAGCGAGAAACTGGTTGCGCCGAAGGTGAACGCCCCGACCTTCAGGAAGTTCCGGCGGGATACACCGTCGCAGAAACGAGTTCGGCCGACTGGTATGTTCAGCATGGCAAGACGCCCCTGTGTGGGTAAGGGGTGAGATCGAGGCAGGATCAACAGGCAGGGCCGGAGGTTGTGTCCACTCCGGCTGATGGTGGAAGGCTACCCCGGATTCGCGCGGTTCGCAATAGAAAAGATCGCTGATTCCCTGCCCCCGAGCTCAGTCTTCTCGCCCCGAAAGCTCCGGTTCGTCGGAATCCAATTCCCCGCGGCGGGTCGGGCGATACCATGTTTGCACCGACGACTCCAGCCCGGGAGCCAATCCTCCCCGCTCCCCGAACACCAGAGGCAGCGATGACGCCCGCCGAAGTTCCCTTCGTCGTCCTCGATCAGCTCAGGAAGTTCGACACGCCCACGATCTGCAACGTGCTCGAGCTCTTCGAGGTGATGCCTCGGACGGCGGGATACATGGACGCCCGCATCAAGGCGTGCTACCCCCAGCTGCCGCCGATGGTCGGATTCGCGACCACCGCCACGTTCCGGGCCGCCGCCCCACCCAGGGCCGGCGACATCTACGCCGGGCTCGCGAAGCAGGTCGAGCAGCTGGCCTCGGTCGCCGGGCCGAAGGTGGTGGTCTTCCAGGACCTCGACGACCCCCCCGTCGCCGCCACGTTCGGCGAGGTGATGTGTTCGACGTACCAGGCGTTCGGGTGTGTCGGGCTCATTACCAGCGGGGCGGGCCGGGACCTCGACCAGGTCGAGGGGCTGAAGTTCCCGTGTTTTACCGCCGGGACGATCTGCTCGCACGGGTACACGCAGATCGTGGAACTCGGGTCGCCGGTTCGGGTCGGCGGGGTGTGGGTGAACCCCGGCGACCTCCTCCACGGCGACCGGAACGGCGTCACGACAATCCCGGTTCGGCTGGCGCGGGCTGTCGCCGAGGCGTGTCCGGAGTTCATGGCGGCGGAATCGGTGGTCCTGGAATATTTGAAGGCCGGGTCGGTGACTTCGGCGGGGTATGCGGCCGCCCGGACCGAGTGCCAGCGGCGAATCGGCGAACTCGGGAAGCGGTTGAAGTCTCTGGTAATGTGAGCCGATAGATAGGGGCGGGTAACCGGCTCGGTTGACACCCTCCGGTGCGACCGATACGATTCACCCAGTCGTCGTAAATGACCTGGCCTCGTAGCCAAGTGGTAAGGCAGCGGTTTGCAAAACCGTTATCCGCCGGTTCGAATCCGGCCGAGGCCTCTCAGTTTCAGCCAGTCTCTACCTGTCCCGAGCAGTCTCAAACCCCTTGGTAGCAAGGGGTTTTTTCGTTGGCTAATCCGTTGCCTTACCACGGTCGGGCGTCTCGATCGGTCTCGCATAGTCCCCCGGAATCTCCAAGTTGGGTGTAAGCGGGGGTGTAAGCGGAGTTCTGCCAAGCACAATGCCGAGCGCCGCCATAAGCCCAAGGGCCACCCCTTCGAGCTCATCTCGGGTTAGGCCGGCAAGCGGGTTCCCCCTTGCCACGACCGTCGGGATCGCGAGCCGGCCGATCGCCTGGGCCAGTTCCCCCGTCCGGGCGTGGGTATAAAGCCCGAGCGTCAGCCGGGGGTCGGAGTGACGGGCCAGCGTTTGTAACTCCTTCGCCCCCATACCCGCCGCAGCCAGGGCGGAACAAAAGGTATGACGCAAGGCGTGAAAGTCGGCATACTCAGGGCCGTTCGGCCCCTGGACCATATACGGCACCTTCGCCGCAGCGAGATCCACCCGGAGCATTTTCGCAGCGTGCTTATACCACATCCCCGGCCAGATCGGCTGCCCCGGAGACTTACTGGTCAGGTAGCTCCGGAGGGCGACCGCGACGCCGGGGGCGAGTGGGAATCGGACCGCCTTCTTGTTCTTCGCCACCTTGGCGGGCAGCGACACAGCCGGCGGCTCCGCGTGCAGGTGAAAGTGAACGGGCTCCAGAGCGGCAAGCTCGCCCGCCCGGAACCCTGTCCCAAACGCCACCAGGTAGAGGTTATACCGGTCGATCCCCGTCAGGTTGCGGACCGTCACTGTACTGTCCCGGGCTGATTCCAGGACCCGGGCGAGTTCGTCGGGCGGAACGTCCCGCCGTGCGTGCTTCCTGTCTTGGTGCGGGTCGAACCCGGGCAAGCCATCGAACAGGTCCGGGCGGACTGCCGCTTTGGTGGAGATCCACCGCGCGAACCGGCGGGTGGCCGCAAGGATGAAGTCCGCCGTCTGTGCCGACACCCCACCCTCAGCCCGCTTCATTCTCGCCCGGCCCTGGAGGTACTTCGCCACCTTCGCAGGCGCGTCTGCGTTCAAGTCCGTCGGGTACGCTAGCGCGCACCCGGCAAGGACATCACGGACCCGCTGCACGACGAGCCGGACCTGTCTGGGCTTCGGGGCCCGGCGCTTCTTCCCACCCTTCGCCGCCAAGCCGAGAGAGACATCGGTTTCAAACTCGGGGAGGTACTCCGTGAGAGGCCGGCGGCCAGCGTCCCGGTCGGGAAGCGTCGTCTGGCCCCGCTCGGTCCTCCGAACCAGGTCATCCAACATCCGTTGGGCCGCGGTCTTGTCCGTCGCGAGTGGGACCCGCTTCTTCGGTGGAAAGCCAGGGATGCCCTGCCCGTACCACTTCGCAGACTTCCCCCGCACCTTCTTCGCCCCGGGCGTACCTTTCGGCACCCGCCGCCCGTCGACATCGACGTAGTAGGTGATCTTCTGGCGGACTAAATGCGCCATCGGCGGATCTCCAGGGGTTCCGCATCATCATCGGCGACCGTACCTGCCGTCGTCCACCTGGAAGTGCTGACTGGCCGGCGGGGCGAAAAGAGCGACGATCGGAGTCATCCGTCAACGCGGTAGGACCAGGGGCCCGTCCCGCTCAAGCTCACTTCCCCTGCTTCTCCTCCCTCTTTATCAGCCCATTCGACGTCTTCCGGCGCTCGGATCACAAGCCGACCGTCATTCCGTACCATCGGCAGGTCGGTCGGGGAATCCGCTGGCGCGGGCCGGCGTCGCCCCGCCGGTTGCGTACAATGATGGCGTTGAGCTTCCCTCCCGATGCCTTCCCTTCCCGCGGATGACAGTCCGGACCCGGCGGACATCGAGTGTGCGGACCGGGGCCGACCCCGGCGCCTACCCATTCCGGATGAATCCGGCGGACCTCCTAAGCGTCTTCGGCCCCTGGCCGGCGAAAGAACTCAACTTCGGACGGTTCGGCGAAGCTGCCGCCAATTTGATGGGGCTGCCGGACCCTTTCAACTCACGCAGGAGACCGACGATGTCAACGACGACACCCCCGGTGGTGGACGGCGGCCCGCCGGAGGGTAACACCACGGACGGGCGTGCGGAGCGGGAGGGCGCGATCCGCGCGGGCGTCCTCGCCGCCCTGGGCCGGCCGGCTCAGTTGTACCGGATCGCCGTCGTGCCGCTCTGGGGGGACCACTACCGGGTGAACGTGATCACCGGGGAGGACCCCACCTCGCTCCGGATCCCCCACAGCTACTTCCTGGCGGCCGACGGGCGGGGGAATATCATCGAGTCCACGCCGAGGATCACGCGACAGTACTGATCCCCAACCTGCTCCTACCCGGGAGATCCTCGTAAGGGGAAGCCCGACTGCCGGGACTGCCCACCCGGTGGAACATGGCAGGCACGCCCCCGGGTTTCATCCTTTCGTCAGCTTTGCACATTTAGCTCCCCCTGCACAAAAACCCCTGGGGGCTGCACATAAACCTAAAAGTGGGCGGAGTGGGAGAGGTTTGGCACGGGAGTTATAGATCGTAGAAGAACCCTGGGCGGTGGTCAGGCTTCCGGGGGCGTGAGCGGGCGGGGCGGGTCCGGCGCAGCGGCGGATTCGACGGCACTTACGTCCTCACCTACCGAGAAGGTTAGAGCCAGCCCTACACCCAAGCCGGCGAACTCACCCAACACGGTAGCGGGCAGGCCCAAGCACTCGCTCGTGGCCGCGAAGCAGTCCAACTCAACCTCCCAACCGCGGTCGCGCAGGTGCCGGAACGCCTGCCCATTGACCCGGAGCCGTTCCAGCCAGGCGGCAACTTGGCCGTGGAGCGACCGCCCGCGTTCGTCGCCCGCCGTGAAGAGCTTCCACCCACCCCGGTCGTGGACGCTGTCGAAGACCCGTTCGGTTCCGTCGGGCCGCGTGAATCGCTTACGCTCGCCGCGCCGCCATGATTGATCGGGGGGCCAGCCGAGGGCGGTTGTGACCACCTCAGGGTCTAAATCATCACCCACCACGATCAGGGTGACCGAGCAACAGTGCTCCTCACGCATCACTGCCATCCGGCCTCCTCCGGCACGATCCGCCCCGGCCACAGTCCCGCACGATACCCGCCGCTTCCGGGGGCCGCAACCGGGTCACGTCTTCCCCAACACCAAATCCACCACCCAACACCCCCGAACATGCGGCCCCGGCCCCCGGCAGTGGCAGAGAAAATCGGGGTGGTAGCACCCGGCGTCTTGCAGGGCGTCCGCAAGGATGGGCATGGGGGAGAAGTCCCGGGACTCGTACATCTGGCGGGCAAGGTCGGTGACGGTGGAGGTGAGCCAGGAGGGGTCGATGGTCGCGGGACGGAAGGGATTGCCGAAGATGTCCCGGATCAGGCCACAAATCGCCTTACACTCGGCGTCCCAGTTGGCCCCATACGCGGCGGCGGCATCGACCCAGATGGGAATATCTTCGGCACCGACCAGCCAACTCCCAACGTCAGACCCCACAACCCACGAACACACCCCGGTTCCACGATACCGGAACTCCCCCTCCTCCGGAACATACTGGCGGACCCGATGCCGGGCGGCGACTGCTGCCGTCGCCGCCTCAGCGAGGTCCGCAGCAGTCGCCGCCCCGTCCGCAAACCGTTCCGCCACTGGGACCGCCTCTCGGCTCCGGTCAATTGGGATTGTGGGCCAGATACGGCGGCATAGGGCACACCCGAATAGCCGTTTCTTTCGGTCGCTCGCCCTCATTGGGCGGAACGCCAGCATCGGCCCCGGGTCCGCGCACGCAAGCCATTCCGCCTCGGTCATCGGTCGCCCTCGGGGGTGCGGTCGGTGCGTTCCCGTCGTCGGTGGATCATAAACGTCCCCCCCGGTCGGCGAAACCGTCAGCCGTCCCGCCAGTCGAACCACGTCAGGTTCCCGGCGACCCGCCCGGCGAGGCGGGGTAGTTTGAATGTCCAACCCCGCAGTCGGTGGTTATAATCCGACTGTCACCTCAGACTCACGGGCGGACAGCAGACCTCACCCCGGGGCTAGGGCGTCATGCCCGGAGGGCCGTCCGAGATGGCCGAACACGACCCGCACACCCTCCCCCCCCGACCCGCACACCCCCGCCGGCTTCCCTGGATCGTCTGGGTCGCCGTGGGACTCGGACTCGCCGCCGCCGGACTGGCCGCGAGCAGCTGGTGGACGACACCCGCCCCTCCCCCGCCGCCGGCGGTCGACTCGGACGACGAGACCGACGAACCCGTGGTCGTTCAAAACCCGGGATACCTCGGCCCACAGGCCTGTGCCCCGTGCCACCCGCAGCGAGCCGCCGAATTTTCCTCGACCACGCACTTCCGGGCGTGCCGGCGGCCGACCGACGGGCCGATGCCGGCGGGCTTCGCCCCGGGTATGGGGCGGTACCCGACCCGCGACCCGGACCTCCGGTTCGAAATGACACAGGTGGGCGGGGAGTTCTTCCAGACGGCCGTTCAGGCCACACCGGCCGGCGACCGCCGGGCGACCGCCCGGATCGACCTCGTGTACGGGGCGAACAAGGCCGACGAGGTCTTCTTCACCTGGCGCGGGGACTCCCTGTCCGAATTGATGACGGTCTGGGTCCACCCCTGGAACCGGTGGGCACACACCTCCTATGACCGGCACGGCGGGGGGGACTTCACCCGGACTACAACGCCCCGGTGCCTGGAGTGCCATAACACCTGGTTCGAGCACGTGCCCGGGTCCGTCAACCGGTACCGGCCCGACACCCTCATCCTGGGGGTGAGCTGCGAGCGCTGCCACGGCCCGGGGCGGGACCACGCGGACTTCCACCGGGCCCACCCGGGGGCCCGCCCCGGGCACGCCGTGGTCAACCCCGGCCGGCTGCCGCGGGATCGGCTGATGGAAGTCTGCACCCAGTGCCACGGGAATGTCACGAAGTACCGGGACCGCCCGTTCAGCTACCGGCCGGGCGAGCTGCTGGAGACGTACTACCGAACCGCCGTGACGAAGCACCCCGAGGAAGACCACGTCGCCAACCAGGGGAAATACCTCCGGCAGAGCAAGTGCTTCCAGAAGAGCGACACCCTCACCTGCGTCTCCTGCCACGACCCCCACCGCCCGCACGCCCCGGGGGCCGTCGCCGCGAAAGCGTGCCTGACGTGCCACCAGCCGGCGGCCTGCACCGACCGGCCCCGCCTGCCGGCCGCGGTCCGGGACGACTGCGTCGCGTGTCACATGCCGCAACGGGTGTGGATGAACGTCCACTTCCACACCGCGGACGACCAGTACGTCCCGCCGATCCGCCGCTACCAGCACCGGATCGGCATCCACCCCACCGCCCGGTCGGAAGTCCTCCTCGCCTGGCACCGGACTCAATCCGGGGATGGCAGCCGGGCCGCGGCGGACCGGCTCGCCGGAGAGCTCGCCGGGCACTGGCTGGCCGAGGCCGAGACGTGCCGCCGCGAGTACCGGTTCCTGGCTGCCATCGGGGCCGCCCGGGAGGCCCTCCGGCTGGACCCCCCGCCCGCCGCGCGCGAGAAGGCCCTCGCCGCCCTCCGGACGGCGATCGGGACCCAGGCCAAACTCGACGCCGACCTGGTCGAGGCGCTCCGCGAGGCGAACGCCCGCCGGGCCGGGCCGGCCGCCGACATCCTGGAGCGGATCCTGACCGTCAAACCAGACTTGGCCGTGGCCCACAGTAAGCTCGGGACACTCTACGCGCAGGGCGGACAGACCGACCGGGCGGTCGAGCACCTGGCGGCGGTCGCCCGGCACGACCCGGACAACGCCTCCGGCCTCGCGATGCTCGGCTGGCTGGCGTACCTCGAGGACCGGCCGGCGGACGCGGCGGACGCCTACCGGCGGGCCGAGCAAATCGAGCCGTTCGACGCCAAGATCAACTACCACTGGGGGCTGTCGCTGATTAAACTCGGCCGGTGGCCGGACGCCGCGACCCGCTTTCGGCGGGCCCTGACGATCGACCCCGGGCACGCCGGGGGGTATCAGGGCCTCAGCCACGCGCTGCGGGAGGACGGCCACGCGGACGAGGCGGTCCAGTACGGCCGGCGGGCCGCCAGGCTGACCGAGTTCCAACAGCCCGACGTCCTCGTCACGCTGGCCGAGGCCTACGCCGGGGCCGGCCGGGCCGCCGAGGCCGGCGCCGTCGCGGCCAAGGCACTCGATCTCGACTCGGCCCAGCCGGGCGGCCCCGCGTTGACCCCGCAAATGCGGCGGCGGATGGAAGACCGCCGCGGGGCCGACGGGCTGGCCCCGCGGCGGTGAGGCAGGCGGCGGCCGGGACCGGACCATGTCACTCGGGGTCGGGCGTATGCGAACCGGGATCTCGCGCCACTCCCTCCGGGCCCTCGGCCTGTTCGCCGTCGGGGCCGCGGCCGTCGGGGCGGTCGGCTGGTACGCGTTCGTCCGCGAGGGCCCGCCGCCCCCCGGGCCGGCGCCGCTCACCCCCGACCCGCCGACCCCCGACCCGCCGACCCCCGACCCCCGGGTCACCTTCCCGACCCCCTTCCGGAACGTGAAGCCCGACGTCCGGTACGTCGGGGACGGGAGCTGCGCGGGTTGCCACGCCGCGATCGACAAGTCCTACCACGCCCACCCGATGGGGCGGTCGGCCGAGTACTCCGGCCGGGGGGCCGCGGTCGAGCGGTACGACGCCGGCGCGGGTAATCCGTTCAAGTCCGGGGGCTACGAACTCCGCGTGGAGAGGACGGCGGGCGGAGACGTCCACCACGTTTCCGCCCGGGCCCCGGCCGGGGCGCCGCTGCCGGAGTACGTGGTCCGGGCCGACCTGGTGATCGGGTCCGGGACCCGCGGGCGGTCGTACCTCGCCGTCCAGCAAGGGGCGGTGTGGCAATCGCCGATCAGCTGGTACACCCCGTCCGCCCGGTGGGACCTGTCCCCGGGCTTCAACCTCGGTAACGGCGGCCGCTGGGCGGTCTCCCCCGACTGCCTGTTCTGCCACGTCGACCGGGTCGAGCCGGTCCCGTTGTCCCTGAACCGGTACCGGGAGCCACTCCTGGCGGGACAGGCGGCGATCGGGTGCGAGCGGTGCCACGGGCCGGGTGAGCTGCACGCGGTCGAACGGGCGACCGGGCGGACGGCGGAGGGGGTCGACACCTCGATCGTGAACCCGAGGCACCTCCCGCCGGACCTCCGGGCGGGGGTCTGCGAGCAGTGTCATCTCCAGGGCCAGGAGCGGGTCGTCCGCCGGGGCCGCCAGGCGTACGAGTTCCGACCCGGGTTGCCGTTCGAACAGTTCGTCACCGTGTTCGTCCGGCACCCGGACGTGACGGACGAACACCACTCGGTCGGGCAGTTCGAGCAGATGGAGCGGAGCCGCTGCTTTGCCGGGGGCGGCGGCCGGATGACGTGTACCACCTGCCACGACCCGCACCAGTCGCCGCCGGCCGCGACCCGCGACCGGTTCTACCGCGACCGGTGCCTCGCCTGCCACGAGTCGAAGGGGTGTTCTCTCCCGGCCCCGGACCGGGCCGCCCGGGACGACAGTTGCGTCGCCTGCCACATGCCGCGGGCGGCGAGTGCGAACATCACGCACGCGAGCGTGACGGACCACCGCATCGCCCGCCGCCCGGGGGCGGTCCCACGCGGCTTGCCCCAAGGCGCGAGCCCGCTGCTCCCATTCCGGACCGGGCCGCACGCCCCGGCGGAAGCGGAGCGAGAACGGGACCTCGGGGTCGTGTTCGCCCGCCTGTCGGCGAAGCTGCCTCCGGCGGAAACCGCGGTCCGGGACAGGGTGGGCGGGCTCGCCGCGGACCGGCTGACGACGTCCCTGGCTATCTGGCCGGGGGACGCCGCCGCCTGGACCGCCTTAAGTGTCGCCCGGTCCGCCCGGGGAGAAGCGGACGCCCGGTTCGAGGCGGCCTCCACCGCCGTCGGTCTCGCCCCGGAATCGGAGGCCGCCCTGACCGAACTGGCCGAGGCCGCTGCGGTAATCGGACGGTCCGAGGTTGTGATCGACGCCTCGACCGCCCTGATCAAGCTGACCCCGACCACCGTCGAGCCGTACATCAACCGGGCGACCGGACACGTCCGCCGAAAGGACTGGGAGAAGGCCGAGGAGGACTGCCGGGCGGCCCTCCGCGTCCACCCCCTTCACCCGCTCGCCCGGGTCCTTCTCGGCGTGTGCCGGCACCACCGGGGCGACCCGGCGGGGGCGAGGCGGGAGGCGGACACCGCCGCCGGGCTGGCCACCAACCCGCGTCAGCGGGCGGCGCTCCTCGACTGGTACCAGCAGGAGACGCGGTGACGGGACCGGGCGGTCAGGCAGGCGGCCGGGACCGGACCATCTCACTCGGAGTCGGGCGTATGCGAACCGGGATCTCGCGCCACTCCCTGCGGGCCCTCGGCCTGTTCGCCGTCGGGGCCGCGGCCGTCGGGGCGGTCGGCTGGTACGCGTTCGTCCGCGAGGGCCCGCCGCCCCCC
>JAQGHQ010000348.1 GCA_028288765.1 Gemmataceae bacterium
TTCTCCCGGGCCAGTTCGGCGAGACCCGCCAGATAGCTGTTCGAGACCGGGCACTCGGCCGAAATGAAGACAAGGACCGTGGCCCTCTTCCCCCGGAGGTCGGCGAGCCCAGCCGCCTTTCCGTCCAGCCCGACCAGCTGCGCCGCGGCCGGCTTCCGGCCGATGGGGTCGACCGGAGCAGGGTGTCCGGCGGACAGGGTGAGGGCGGCGAGCAGGGTGACGATCGCGGCCGGAATTATGCGAACCATCTCGATCCCTCATTCGGAAATCCAGGGCGAATCGCACTGGGAATACCCGAGCGACCTGATGCTGGTTTCGGGAGCTGGGAATGTGAGAGTTGCTGAGGCCGGGTCGGTTCTAGCAAGGTCGGGAGCGATCGAGCACCCCCGCCCGGATCGGATATCCTAGCCAAAACAGATTTTGCGACAGGATCGTCCACGCGATTCATCCACCCTCTCGATCCGTCCGGGGTATGAAGATGATCCGGCCGCCAGCACTGCCGACGGCTCCGACCCGGCCTTGCGCGGAGAGTCCCCATCCTTCCGGCCGGTAACACTCATGGTAGTTCGGCAGATTGCGTGCCGACAATGGGTGATCGGTTCGGCAGCAGGACCGTTGAGTTTTCCGGGCCATACTGCCGGGTGGCCTGCTGGGTGGCCGGGATCAAGTCATCGACAGCTCGGGGAGAACACCCGGGGCATCCCAAAGCCACTGCCCCCGACCACCCGGAGTGGGTTGAAAGACATTGGCACCCGTTGGCCGTCCCGGAGAACGTGATTCCGCGAGCTGGTTTCGGATCGGGTTACAGTTGGCGAGTCGGGAACGCCGGCGATTTGCGATTGTTCACGCCCCGATCGCCGAGAATCCCGGCCTCGCCGTCCAGAAGATGTGGCTCTTCCCACGTCCGGTAGCTCGGTTGCAAAGCTGACGTGATATGGGGGTCGCCGCGAATTTTCATCGACACCAGGCTCGCGGTGCGATCCGCTGCCTTTTGCCTGGAGATCAGAAAGGTATCATCCCCGCAACGACCAGGGATTGCGGCGTTTCATCTGCCCACAACTGTTTTTGCCTTCTCAGTTCGACTTCTGCCCTTTTGGGGGATCCCTCGCACTGGATTATGGCGAAAACAAGGGGATTATTGCATTTCCCCGAGTTCGCTAACGAACGCGGGGTGTCGAAAAAGTCCCTGACATCTCGTATTTCCCCAGTAATCCAAGCGACTCATGACGTCAAAAAAGGGCAGAAGTCGAGCTAAGCTGGGTCGGGCAGCTCGCGTGCCCGTGGCACCCGATTATTCCTCCGACGGCAACGCTCGCCGGTTCCTCCCGCAACCCTTCGGAGTTCTACCGATGCCCCCGACCGGCTGGCACCGACTCATCCCCGGCGGCGACTGCTTTCGGGGGGAGGGGCAGTACCCGCTCGACGCCTACTCCGAGTTCCTCCCGCCACCCCGGGTCGGCTGGAAGCCCTACGGGGATCACGCCCCGGACCCGAACCTCTTCTCCCCGGATGACCCGTTCGGCTGGCACGTCGATGAGTTCGAGGAGGCCCTGGAGCTCCGGCCAGGTCTGGATCAGATCGGCCGGCAGGTCATCGCCCACCTGGGCCGGCTGCTCGAAGGCGGGCACGCGGGCTTCCCGAAGCCCGACCTGATCGACAACCCGTTCTGGCCTTCCGAGCTGGCCGCCGGCGCGGCCCTCCGCCGCGAACGGTGTGTCACGCTTCTCCCCCTCGCGCTCTCCCGGACCCAGGACGACAAGGGGCGGATTCGCTGGACCTTCTTCGGCAACAGCGAGCAAGGGCCGGGCCGGGCGTTCTGGAAGGGGTTCTACTCCGCGCCGGGTCAGGAACTCCCGGCCGAGGAGGGGATCGGGTTCTTCGGACGGCTGTTGAAGGCCGTTTACGGGGAGTCGGTGAAGGGAGCTGCCGAACTCCGCCGGGCCGGGTTCCGCATCCTGCCCGACGACGAGCCGCCGTGCGACTTCTGGGAGGAACCACTCCCGGCGTGGGCGGCGGAGTTCCGGATCGGCGACCGGGCGGCCTTGACCGGGATCAAACACTTGCTCACGTTCCGGCCGTTCGCCCGTCTGCCGGCCGCCGTCCGGAAGGCTTACCTCGCCGGCAGCCTGACCCTGCTGCCGTTCCCCGGGAGTCTCGTCTACTGGGGCGCGCCAGGGTACCACCGCCTCGCCGGCGACCTCCCGCTCGCCCTCCAGATTCCGCTGCTGTTCGGCGTGTCCCGGCACCGGATCACCCGCGGGCTGCGGGTGCCGCAGTCCGGGTTCCTGCACGAGCCGACGGAAGGCCGCCCGCACCCCAACGCCCACACCGACCACGTCCGGAACACGTTCAAGCGGACGCACCGCTGGGACAAGATCCTCCGCGACGCGGACGAACTGGCCCTGATCGGCCGCGAGGACAAGCTGCTGCACGTCCTGTTCAGCACCATCCCCGACGACCTGGGGCTGTACGACAAGCCGATGGGCCGCAACGTCCAGGTCTGGACCGACGACCACCACCTCCTCCTCGACGGCCCGGCCGCGACGCCCGAGCAGCTGAAACACGCGATGCGGACCGTGCAGGCCGGCGGGCTCTTCGGGTACCGGTTCCACTACCCGGCCATGCGGGTCGGCCGGTACGAGGTGTACTGGCACCGCCCGCTGGTCGCCTACCGGGACCGGGGCGGGAAGCCGCACGTACTACCGGACGCCCCACCCGGCTACCTGACCGCCTACGAGGCCGACCATCCCCAGCTCGACCGGCCCGTCGAGCTCTGGCCGCGGTTCCGCCGCCGGCCGCTCCCGCTCGCCGTCCTCGGGTCGAATCCGGCCGGGAAGGAGATCGCGCCCGCGGTCGTCGCGAGCGTACACAAGCTGGTCGACGCGTTCCAGAAGCACGGGGACCGGCCGCTGCGCCGGTCATTCGCCAAGAAACTCCTTCCGCTTCACAACGGACAGACGCTGGACGAGTGGATCGATTCCCTCCCGGGCGAAACCGCCGCGGCCGAGGCCCGCCGCCTGATCGAACTGGAGGTGGCCGCGCTCCCCCGGCGGCGGGGGGCGAAGGTCCCGGACTCGCTCACCTACCGCCGGACGGCCACCCGGACGTTCGAGGTGAGCTACTGGAAGACGATCGCCGCCCTGGCCGAGGGGACGTTCCTGAACAAGAACAACGCGGACTGCGTCCGCGACCCGATCACCCAGCGGCTCCTGCCGTACCACGGGCGGCATCTGGAGGGGCTCGGGGACCACCTCCTCGCGTACTACGACCGGAAGATCGCCGCGGCCGGGATGACCGGGAAGGCGGTGGCGGGCGACGTCCCGTTCCGCTGGCGGACGGACTTCGACTACTCGTGGATGGGGGGCTGGCTGAAGAACCAGGACGGGGCGGCCGAACGGGACCTGGTGGTGGTGATCCCCGGGCGGGACCGCCACCGTGCGGTGATCATGGCCGACCACTACGATACCGCGTACATGGCCGACCGGTACGAGTCCGGGCCGGGGGGGAGCGGGCCCCGGCTGGCCGCGTGCGGGGCCGACGACAACCACTCCGCGACCGCCGCCCTGATGCTCGCCGCACCCATCTTCCTGGCACTGAGCAAGGCCGGCCGGCTCGGGTGCGACGTCTGGCTCGTCCACCTGACCGGGGAAGAGTTCCCGGCGGACTGCCTCGGGGCAAGAGCGCTCACGCAACGGCTGGTCGAGGGGTCGCTCCGGCTGCACGTCCCGGGCGGGCGGGCGAAGGACCTGTCCGGGGTGCGGGTCCGGGGGCTGTACGTGTCGGACATGATCGCCCACAACAACGACCGGGCCCGGGACATTTTCCAGATCTCGCCCGGGGCGGACCCGGCGACCCTGTGGCTGGCGGAACAGGCGCATCTCGCGGCCGAGGTCTGGAACGCCTCGGTCCCGGAGTGGAACACGCACCCCGACCGGGCCGGCCGGCCGCCGGGCCGGCGGAGTCCGCACGGGGCGGCGGTCCCCGAGGTCGCCCCGTTCCTGGCGCTCTCGGGCGAGGTGCGGACCCCGGTGGACCCGCGGAGCACGCTCTACAACACCGACGGCCAGATCTTCTCGGACGCCGGGGTCCCGTGTGTCCTGTTCATGGAGAACTACGACATCAACCGGACGGGCTACCACGACACCCACGACACGATGGCGAACATCGATCTGGACTACGGGGCCGCCCTCTGCGCGATCGTGATCGAGTCCGTGGCCCGGGCGGCGACCGTCGGGTTGTAGGCCGCACAGGACTCCCGCCCCGGGCGGCTGGCGGGCCAACGGGCAACCCCAATTACATACCGCCCAGGAACTTGTCGAATAGATCCTTGTCCGGCCATGCCTTCACCTCGTCAGCGGCGTGGTGGACGAGCGGGTCGATCTCGTCGGCGAGCTCCTTTCCGTTCTTGTCGCGGTCGGTGTTGAACAGGGCCGCCCAGTTCAGCCCGTCGGCCCGACGGACGAGGAGCGTCGAGGTGCCGCTGATCAGCCCGGCGTGCCATGTGGTCGCCGCGCCCGCGTCCCCGACCGGCCGGACACTCCACCCGCACCCGTAATACACCGCCCGCGGCTTCCCCTTGGCCGTGAATCCCGCATTTCCCGCCGGCCGCTCCCACATCGTCCGGATGCCCGCGGCCGACAGCACGGGGCACGTCTTCGGGCGGTCGAAGGCCGACGCGAACCTCACCAGGTCCACCGCCGACGCGATCCAGCCGCCGTGGGCCTCGAAGCCTTCGACGTTCTCGGCCCCGTCCGGGAACGGCACCGGCTCGCCGGTCCGCGGCGGGTACAGGCACACCCCGGTCGCCTTCTTCCCGTCGTAGTACCGCACCTCGCCCTTCGCCCGGTTCTCCGGCAGGGCCCGACCGAGTTGGGGCCGCGTTACCCCGAGCGGGGCGAGGACGTGCCTGCGGACGTAGGTCTCGTACCCTTGCCCGGCCGCGGATTCGATTACCCGGCCGAGGAGAAGGTAGCCGAGATTGGAGTACGCATACCGCTGCCCCGGGTCGAACTCGAGCGGCCGGCCCATCATGTACCGGACCACGTGCTCCGGGGAGACCGGGGGCTTCTTCATGAGGGCTTTGGCGATCTTGCGGGGGATGGTGATCGGGTCGAACGTCTTGTCGCGGTCCCAGCCGCCGCTGTGGTGTAGGCAGTGCCGGACCGTCACCTTCTCCCAGCGCGGGTCGATTTCGGTGCCCGGTTCGAGATGGGGCTTGAGCGGGACGTATTTCAGGACCAGGTCGTCGAGCTTGACCTTCCCCCGGTCCACGAGCTGGAGGATTGCCACGGCGGTAAGCGGCTTGGAGACGCTGGCGATCCGGAAAAGCGAGTCGGGATGGACCGGGAGCTTGTTGTCCGCGTCGGCAAGCCCGAACCCGCGGGCGTAGACGAGCCTTCCGTGGCGGGTAACGGCGAGTGACGCGCCGGGCACCTGGTGGTCAGTGAGGAATGCCGTCATCAGCTGATCGAACGGGGAAAGCCTCGGGTCGGCGATCCCGGTGACCGGCGGGTCGGCGGCGCGGGACGAGGAAGGAGGGACGAAGCCGGCAGCCCCCAGGACGGCGGACCGGAGGAAGGTGCGGCGGGAGATCATGGCGCTGTTCTACAAGCTCGGCGATCGGGACGGGGCGTCGGGTGGCATGTCCACCGCTCGGGGTGGACATGGCGCCGGGAGCATCGGTCCGGTCCACCGGGTTCGGCCGTGTATAAGGGGTCCCGCATGTCCACCCCGAGCGGTGGACATGCCACCCGGCCAAATGCGACCATCCTGCCGGGTTCATAGTTCAGATCAGCTCCGCTATCGCCTTCCCCTCGTCCAGGATCGGGATCGGGCGGCCGGTATGGTCCGGGAAGGTCTGGGCCGGGTCGATGCCGAGTTGGTGGTACACGGTCGCGAGCAGGTCGGCCGGCTTGAGCGGGCGGTCGGCGGGCCGCTCGGCCTTGTCGTTCGTCCGCCCGACCACCACCCCCGGCTTCATCCCGCCGCCGGCCACCATTACCGAGATCGCGTTCCCCCAGTGGTCCCGGCCCGGGACCGGGATCCCAGGCTGGCCCGTGTTGATCCGCGGGGTCCGGCCGAACTCGCCCATCACCACCACCATCACCCGGTCCAGGAGGCCCCGCTCGTGCAGGTCGTCGATCAGAGCCGACACCGCCATGTCCACCACCGGCACCTTCGCCCCGTGCCCCTTCTCGATGTTGCTGTGGTCGTCCCAGTGGGGCATGTCCACCGTGACGAACGTGACCCCGGCCTCCACCAGCCGGCGGGCCATCAGCGTGTACCGGCCCCAGGGGCTCTGGCCGTACCGGTCGGCCGCCCGCGGGTCCTCCCGATCGACGTCGAACGCCTCCCGGGCCGCGCTCCCGAGGACGAGGTCGACGGCCTGCTGCTGGAACCGGTCCATCGTGTCCATCGCGCCGGACTTGTCGAGGTCGCGGCGGACGGTGTCGAACCGCTTGAGGAGCGGGGCCCGGTCGGCGACAGCAGTCCCGCCCGTCCCCAGGCTCGTGAGCCACTTCGGCGACCGGACGCGGGTGGTGTCGGTCGCCCCGAGGTATTTCTGCTCGCGGTCCACGTCGAAGGGGTTGTACGCCCCGCCGAGGTACGCGGCCCCCATGTACCCGGGGAACAGGTAGATCGTCTCGGCCGCCGGGAGCCCCACGTATGCCGGTAGAGAGGGGTTGTTCGGCCCCTTCAGGCGGGAGATGTACGACCCCACCGACGGGTACTTCTGGGCCAGGCTCGCCGCGCTCGACCCGAACCGCCCGGTGGTCATCCAGTGGCCGCCGGCGAAGTGGTCGCCGTTGTCGTGGTGCAGTGACCGGATGATCGAGAGCTTGTCGAACCGCTTCGCGGATTCCGGCATCAGGGCGCTGAGATTCACCCCGGGGGTGCGGGTCTTCGCGACCCCGAACGGGCCGCGGTACTCGGCCGGGGCGTCGGGCTTCGGGTCGAAGGTTTCGAGCTGACTCGGACCGCCGTCCAGCCAGACCAGGATCACCGACTTCAGGTCGGACGCGCCCGGTTGTACCTGCTTCGCCCGGAGGTAGTCCGGGAGGCCGAGCCCGGCGATCCCGAGGAACCCGGCCTTGAGGGCGGCCCGGCGGGTGAACCCCTGGCAATTGGTCCCGGCGGGACCGGTCTGAAGGGTGAGCATGATGGGAACCTCGGCGGGACCGTCAGTGGCGGACGGTAGTAGGCGGGATGCCCAAAGTTTACCCCGCCGGACGGTCCGAAGCCTACCCGAATCCGGGATTCCTCAACCCTGTGAGCGCGGCCGAGACGGCCGCGCTCACAGGGGGAACCTTCAATTCTCCCCGCCTCATCCCAGCTTGACAGTGACGGTCTTCGTCTCCGTGTAGTGGTCGAGCGCCGCCTCGCCGTTCTCGCGGCCCTGGCCGGACATCTTGAACCCGCCGAAGGGGGTCGTCGTGTCCACCACGTGGTAGCAGTTGACCCAGACCGTCCCGGCCTTGGCCTCCCGGGCGAACAGGTGGGCCTTGTCGATATCCTTGGTCCAGACCGCCGCCGCCAGCCCGTAATAGGTGTTGTTGGCCCGCCCGATGACCTCGTCCACACCGGTGAAGGGCAACACACTGACCACCGGACCGAAGATCTCGTCCCTGGCGATGGCCATGTCGTCCCGGACGCCGTCGAAGACGGTCGGTTCCACGAAGAACCCCTTGTCGCCGACCCGCCGGCCGCCGGTGACCAGTTTTGCCCCCTGCTTTTGCCCGAGGTCGACATACCCCAGGATCTTGTCCATCTGTTCCTGTGAGACCTGCGGCCCCTGCTCGGTCGCGCCGTCCAGCGGGTTCCCCACCTTCCGCGTCTTGGCCTTCGCCGCGAGTCGGTCCACGAATTCCTTGTGGATCTTCTCCTCGACGAACAGCCGGGACCCGGCGGTGCAGCACTGGCCGCCGTGGAAGTAGATGGCGTGATGCGCCCCGTCGACGGCCTTGTCGAGATCGCAGTCGGCGAAGATGACGTTCGGGCTCTTCCCGCCCAGCTCGAAGGTACACCGCTTGAGCGTGTCGGCCGCCGACTTCTGGATGATCTTGGCGGTCTCGTAGTGACCGGTGAACGCGATCTTGTCCACGTCCGGGTGGGCGACGAGGGCCGCCCCGGTCGTCTCACCCAGCCCGTTGAGGACGTTGATCACGCCGTCCGGGAATCCGGCCGTCCGGGCCAGCTCCGCGACCCGCATCCCGGTGAGCGGGGTCTGCTCGGCCAGCTTCATGACCACGGTATTCCCGCAGGCCAGGGCCGGGCCCCACTTCCACGCCAGCATGAGGAGCGGGAAGTTCCACGGGATGATCTGCCCGACCACCCCGACCGGCTGCCGCAGGGTGTACGACAGGAAGTTCCCGCGGACCGGCACGGTCCGGCCCTCGATCTTGTCGGCCCAGCCGGCGTAGTACCGGAGGGTGTTGACGACCCCCTGCAGGTCGCCCCGGGAGTCCGTGATGGTCTTGCCGGAGTTGAGCGACTCGAGGGCGGCGAGCTCCTCGGCGTCCCGCTCGACCAGGTCGGCCAGCTTGAACATCAACCGGCCGCGGTCCGCCGCGTCCATCTGCTTCCACGGTCCGGCCTCCAGGGCCTGACGGGCCGCGCGGACGGCCCGGTTCACGTCGTTGCGGTCGGCCTCGTGGACCTGGCAGAGGGTGTCGCCGGTGGCCGGGTCGATGGCCGGGAACGTTTTGCCGGACGACCCACTCACGAACTGGCCGCCGATGAACAACAGCTGGTCCTTGACGGCGGGGCGCTTGACGGCGTGGGGGCTCGGGAGAGTGGCTGTGGACACGGGATGCTCCTGGTTCAGGCGGGAGAAGTTCGCGGCGGGCGGTGCACCACCCGAGCGGGAATAGCTCTCTTCGCGGCAGTCTCCGCCAGCAAGATCCTGACCGGGCGCGGCCCGAAAGGCAAGTAGCCACCGGTCCGGGAGAGTGTAGTCGGCTTGCATTGTCGAAATCCGCGGTGGGGTCTGGTTTTCACCCCAACGGGGTAGGAGGGCATAGCCCCCGGGCAACGCCCTGGGCGGGGGAACGCAGGTGCGCCCGACGTCCGACCCGATCGAGTGGCGTTCCCCCGCCCGGGGCTATGCCCTCCCAGCCTTTCAGGCTGAAGACTTCGAGGCGCCAATTCCTCGTGGATGTCGACAAAGCGAGCGGACCACACTCGCGGACCGAAGAAATGACCGCTCGCGGAGCGAACGGACGACTCTGGAAGCCCCTGCGGGGTTTAGAAAAGGCTCACCCATCGGGACGAACGAGCCGGGGCGCGGGCAGGCTCACCGCCGGGCGTGTGCGTGGTCGGAGACGGGTTGCCCCTTCCCCGGAACATGACAGTGCCCGCGGTGGGAGTGGAAGTTCGCCCGGTACTGGGACGCCAGGTCGAGATGGTTGCGGAGGATCAGCAGGTTCTCGGCGTTCTCGTTCTCCGCCTGACGGGTGAAGTTGAAGCTCCCGGTCACCACCGTCCGGCCGTCGATCACCATCACCTTGTTGTGGGCGATCGCGTGCTCGGCGTCGATCCACACCTCCAGCCCGTGGGTCTTCAGATCCCCCAGCGCCGAGTAGGACTCGGTCTCGTTCGAGCGGTCCAAAAGGACGACCACGCGCACCCGCCGGCGGGCCGCGGCGATCAGCGCCTGGGCGATGTCCGGGTTGGTGAACGAATACGCCTGGACCAGGATCTCCCGCCGCGCGGCGGCCAGTTCCCCGACCAGTGCCGCGGTACACCCGCCTTTCGGGGAGAAATGCGCCACGATCGCCGGCTCCAGGTAGAACCAGTGGCGGATGACCAACAAGGCATGCCCCGCCGCGAGCGCGAGCAGGACCACGCCCAACACCTTGGCGTCGATCGCCGCCCACTCGGGGACCTCGAAGGAAAATGCCAACCCGGACATGACCGGCCTCCGTGCCGCGGCATCCCCGCCCGCGATACCGCAAGGTGGTCGACCGACGCAAGGGAGATCCGAGGCCGGTTGGGGCCGCGGACGCCCGGAGCAGTTTCCGGGAGTCCGCGGTCGCTCCCAGGGAGACCACCGCTCGAAAAATGCGGCCGGCGGCGGATCAGGTCGGGAAGACGTCCAGAGACGGCAGGTCGGCCGCGGACGGGCCGGCGGTCGGGGAGATGGGCTCATCGACCCCATACCGGGCGGTGAGGACGGGCAGGTCGGGCATGATGGGATCGCAGTGGTCGCCGCCGAAGGCGGTGGCGAGCAGATAGCCGGAGATCGCGTGGCCGGGCGAACCGAAGTGCGGCAACATGACTGGTCCTCTGTCCGGGCGACGTGCCCCCACCAGCTGGCGGCTGGGCGGGCGGGCGGGGGGTGGCCGTATAGCAGTCCCGGTGGAACCCTGTCAAAAGAAAAATCCCGATGGTGCCGGCAAAAGGAAGGCGTTCGTCACTTCGTCGATCCCGCGGCCAGAATGCCGCCGGCGATCGTCAGCCCGGCGGCCAGGAGCAGCTGGCCGATCCGTACGTCGCGCCACTCGGACAGCAGGACCAGCCCGCCCGCGACCGCCACCAGGGTGTTCATGTTGTACAGCGGGACCAGCTGGCTGATCCGGGCGTCGTACCGGCCGAGGGCGAGGGCGATACACCCGATTCCCGCGGCCCACAGTAGTCCGTAGAAGGCGGCGTAGGCGGCACTCGTCCGGTTCAGGGTCGTGTCCTGCTGGACCAGGGTGACCCCCGCCCCGACGAGTATGACGACCAGTCCCACCACGATGAGGAACGGCCCGGTCGCGATTCCGGCCCGGGCGCTCATCTTCTGAACCACCCCGGACGCCCCGAACAGAATGGCCGGCAGTAGCCCGCCGACGAGAAGGGCCAGGGTGGCTTTCTGCATGGACGCGCCGTCCGGTAGGTCCCGCGAGCCGAGCAGGACCCGGAAGCTACAGCCGTCCCGCTCGGCTCGCGGGACCGATTTCAGTCCCGCTCGGCCTCCCGCCGCACGAGCTGCCAGAGGGCTTCAACGTGCTCTCGCTCGGTTCGCTCGGCTCCGATCGACACCCGGACCATCCATCGCCCGCCGAGGACGGCCGGGGTCAGGTACGCCGCCCCGGACCGGTTCACCCGGTCGGCCCAACTCCGGGTGTGTCGGTCCAGGTCGTCTCCGACGAGCCCGGCCGGCTCGTGTCGGACACAGACCGTCTGGAGCGGGACCGGGGCAACGACCCGCCAGCCCGGTGTCGCGGCGACCTGATCGGCGAGCCAGCGGGCGTTGGCGATGTCGCGCCGTAGACGGGCTTGCAACCCGGAGACACCCTCGGTCCGGATCAGGCACCAGAGCTTCAAGGCCCGAAACCGGCGGCCGAGCGGGATGCCCCAGTCCCGATAGTTCTTCGCCCGGCCGTCCGCGGCCGACCGCAGGTAACTCGGACTGGTGGACATGACCCGGACGAGGTGCTCGGGGTCCCGGACGTAGTACAGCGAGCAGTCGAACGCCACCCCGAGCCACTTGTGGGGGTTGAGCACGACCGAGTCGGCCGCCTCAACACCCTCCCACATCCACCGGCACTCGGGCAGGATCATCGCCGACCCGGCCATCGCCGCATCCACATGGACCCATAGCCCGTGCCGTCGGGCGACGGCCGCGATCGGGCCGACCGGGTCGAGGGTCGTGGAGGCCGTCGTCCCGGTGGTCGCCACGACCGCGCACGGCCGCCGGCCGCCGGCCACGTCCTGTCGGACGGCGTCCTCCAGCGCGTCCGGGCGGAGAGCGTAGGCGGCGTCGTGGGCGATGGTCCGGACGTTGTCCCGGCCGAACCCGGCCAGCAAGGCCGCTTTCTCGACTGAGCTGTGGCTCTGCGCGGATGCGTACACGACCAGCGGGCGGTTCTCGGCCTGGAGGCCGCCCCGCGCGAGCCCGAACCCGGTCGCCCGCTCACGGGCGCACAGGAGGGCGACGAGGGTGCTGGTGGAGGCGGTGTCCTGGATCACTCCGCTCCAGCCGTCGGACAGCCCGACCATCTGCCGCACCCAGTCGGTCGTTACTTCCTCCAGCTCGGTCAGGGCCGGGCTCGACTGCCAGGACAGCCCGAGGACCCCGAGGCCGGAGCTCAGGAAGTCGCCGAGCACGCTGGCGAGGCCGGCGTTCGCCGGGAAATAGCCGAAGAAGCTGGGGTGCTGCCAGTGGGTGAGGCCCGGGAGGATGAGCTCGTCCAGGTCGCGGAAGACCCCGTCGAACCCCTCCGGCCGACCCGGCGGGGCGACCGGCAGACGGGCGCGGATGTCGCCCGGCTCGGTCCGGGCCATTACCGGAAGGGCGGCTACCCGGGTCCGGTAATCGGCGATCCAGTCGATCAGCTGGTGGCCAGCGGCACGGAACTCGTCGGGGGTCATCCGCATCTCACGCCGGGGCGAAGCCCGTGGCTCGGCCGGGCTCGGTCATCCCGACATGATCTTATGGCGAAGACCCCAGCTCGCCCGGGGCGTGGACCCGGAGACACGGCCGCAGCCAAAATGGGCTTGCCGAGGTCCCACAAGTCAATTATAGATTACTTTGTTTACAACTTTAGAGATGTATTTATGCCGCAAACACTCTCTTCAACTTCCAACGGCCTTCTGGTACCAACGACGGCATCCCCCCCGCGAACCCCGCCGCCAGCGACGGCCCGCGGCTTGAGCGTGCTGGTCGTGGGCGGCAGCCCGACCGACACCGAGCGACTGACACTCATTCTCGAAGCGACAGGGTGTGATGTGGCGACCACGCCCGGGGGCCTGGCCGCCGCGGACCTGGCGTACCTGGCCCAGCCGGACGTGGTCATTCTCGCCACCGATACCGCGAACGAATGCGAGCTGGCAAGAGAGATCCTGGGACGGGCCGGGTGGCGGCGGCCCTTCCTTGTCGCCCTGACCGAGCGCGGCGACGCCGAGGCCGCCCGGTGGTTCAGGGAGGCCGGAGTCCACCTGACCGCCGAGCGTCCGGTGGACCCTGACCTACTTTGCGGGTTGCTCCGAAGATTCCGGTCGTTGTTGGTCGGGATCGAGGGATTCGACCCGGCGATCTGACCGCCGGGCTCCGCGATCCGGTCACCTCGTTATCCGGACTCTCGCCCGGGCGCAGCCACCCCGGTCAGCACGGCAGCGGCTGGGTGAGAGCAGACCACAGGTAACCGCACCGGGTGCTCTTGCACCGGTGCTGTTCGCAGGTGGTCATGCCGAATGTCGACTGCCCCACGAGCTTGCCGGGCGAGTTACACTTGGGGCACGTCTGGCCCTTGCTCTTCCCGCCCGGCTTGGCCGCCTTCTTTTCCGTCTCCGGTTGGATGGCGGTCATTCCGTCGATCTGGTCGATCACGTCGATCCTCCTGTCGGTAGATGCGCGCGGGAGACAGGTGTGGTCTGCACTTCGTAACTCCCGGCCGCAACCGTTGTCGGTAAGCCGGATCGGAAGGCCCGCATCCGCGGCATGACCCAAAGGAGTAAGATGGCCCCCGCGGGCCGGAGAAGGGACATGATGAGTGGTGTGACCGATCAATCCCATCCGCGGTCGGCCTCGCGGCGATGACGGTTCCGGTACAACCCGCTTCCGCACCGGACGAGTGCTCGTGCCCGCCGGCCGCGAGTCTTGCCGGCCAACCCGGGGATGACTACCTTGCGGATCGAGGATCGTCCCGGAGACCACCAATGCCGAAGTCGCCAACCATCGGTATCACGTTCGCATTACTCTCCGGCCACGCAACGGACAGGCCGGGCCGATAGTTCCCGTATGAACCCGCAGCACGGGACTCCGGGTGGCAGTGCCGCTGGAGTGTAAAACGGGATTCCTCTTCCGCCGATCAGTCCACGCTCCGATTTACCGATTTTCCTGGTATGACCGGGCCATTTGTCCGGATTCTTCACGCGCTCCGTCTCGCCTCTGTTGGTGTGATTGGGTTCGCGGGAGGAGAAGCCGGGGCGAAGGAGCAGGCCGTCCCGTAATGGTCGCCATCGGTTGCCAGCTGAGGCGCCTCCGGACCGTGCCCATTCAGAGCGGCGCTGTTGGACCAGGCAGATGGGGCGGCCGAACACTCGGCCCATGAACGGCGAGCCAGATCGTGTCCCGGTCGGGGTCGGTCCACTCGACCCGGTGCCGCAACCCGGCGGGAAGGAACACCCAGCCGCCGGGAGCCAGAGGCAGGAGGTCGGCCCGGCCCTCGATGCATAGCCGGGCAGCCCCGGCGAGGACCACGACCCATTCGGCGGCCGACTGATCGTACCACTCGCCCGGCGGGGTGGTGTGACCGTGGGAAATGATCCGCTCGACCGTCAGCCCCGGGGTTCGCCACAGCGGCTCGAACACCTCGGCGGGCCCCGGGGCCGCCGGGAGCCCGGCGTACAGGTTGCCGGTGGAGACGTTCACGGGTCCTGCTCCGGCAGAGGGTAACTCGGACGCGCCTTATCCGGCCGCGGGCCCGCCCCCGTCCGGCCCGGACACCGCCCCGAGGCCCGCTTCACCGGGCGAAGCCGCCTCGATCGCCGCTTCCAGGGCCTCTCTCGGCTGCACGCCGACCAGAATCCGGTTCCCGATCTCGAAGGCCGGGACGCCGGTGACCGCCGCCCGTTCCGCGTGCCGCAGCGCCTGCCGGTGAGCCTCCCGGTACCGCCGACTGGTCAGGGCTTCGCGGAACAAGGTTTCGTCCAGCCCGACCTCGGCCGCCAGCCCGGCCAGGACGTCGGCCCGGCCGATGTCGAGCCCGGTTACGAAGAACCCGGTCAATACCCGGTGGTTGTACTCGGTCCCGCGGCCGCGCTCCCGGGCGAACTGGAAACCCTCCCAGGCCAGATGGGTGTGCGGCTGGGGCGACACCAGCGGGAGGTGTATCCTCACCCCCATCCGCCGGGCCATCGGGTAGACCGAATGCGCCCACGCCCGCTGGAGGTAGTCGCCCTCCGGACGGAGGGTCGGGTGAGGTTCCGGCCGCAACTCGAACGGCATCCACTCGACCACGACGTCGCGGCCCGCCAATGCCTCGGCCAGGGGGAATTCCCCCAGATAGCAAAACGGGCACACGAAGTCCGAATAAACGCGGATCGGGACGCTCACGGCCGGGCTCCGAAGAGGGGCTGGGAACGTCTATATGCGAAGCAAACTCGGTGCCGGGTAGGGCCGCCGACCCACCTCACCCCCCGGCAATCCGCGGACCGACGCGGCCGGGGCCCGGACCGCCGGTGCCCGTCGGCGTGTGAGGCCCGTCGACCTCGTGTCCGGGGTCAAGTCGACCCGGTCGCCGGTCCGGGAGCGCGAGGAGATCGGGCGGGGACCCCTCGGGGAACCGGTGGTACACCGTCTGGGTCGTCGACGTGGGCAACACGATCCCCAGCTCGTCGAACCGCTTCTTGATCCGCCGGAGCATTTCCCGCCGGACCGGCCACTGCTGGAGCGGCCGGGTCTTGAGCAGGAACCGGATGACCACCCGGGAGTCGGCCAGGGCCTCCACCCCGAGCATTTCCGGGTCTTCCAGGATGTGCTTGCCGAACTCCGGGTCGGCCCGGAGCTCCCCGCCCAGGTCCCGCAGCAGGCCGATAATCCGGTCCACGTCCTCGGCGTACGACACCGGGACGTCGAACAGGGCCCGGGACCACCCGTGGGTCAGGTTGCTGACGTTCGTCACCGTCCCGTGCGGGATGAAGTGCCGCACCCCCTCCAGGTCCCGCAGGACGATCATCCGCAGGGTAATCTTCTCGACCACCCCGGAGACGCCACCGATCTTCACCACGTCGTTCACGCTGAACTGGTCCTCGGTCAGCATCATGAACCCGGTGAAGTAGTCCCGGATCAGGTTCTGGGCCCCGAACGCGACCGCCAGCCCGAGCACCGCGGCCCCGCCCATGAGCGGGACCACCGGCACCCCGGCCTCGTCCAGGAGCATCACCACCCCGCCCCCGAAGATCGTCATCCCGGCGGCGTACCGGAACACCCCGACCAGGGTATTCGCCCGGTTCTCGCGGTCTTCGGGCGATCCCCGGTTCGCGTTCCGGGCGGCCAGCCTGACGATGTGCCGGCTGGACTGGCGAATGACCAGATGCAGGAGGACGATCCCGACCAGGATGGTGAGCAGGTTCGGCCCATGCCGGACCGCCCACCGGACCATATTCCGCCAGGCCAGGGGGCTGAGCAGGCCGGCCAGCTCGGCGTCGGCCGCCTCCGCCGCCTGGCGACTCTCGTCCGCCTCCTGGGCCGCCCGGGCGTGGTCGCCCTTCAGCTCCCGCAGGGTCTCGGCCATGACCCCCGTCCGGTCGGTGATCCGCTGGACCCGGTCCCGGGACTCGGCCAGCTGCTTCTGGGCGTCCGCGAGCCGGCCGGCCAGGGCCTGCTTCTCGGCCGGGTCGGCCGGGGGGCGGGTGGCGATCGCCTCGGAAAGCTTGCCGACGGCCTTTTCGCCGTACGCGACCGCCTCCTGCTCGATCCCGAGCATCTTCTCGACCGTCCGGATTGTCTGCTCCATCGCCTTGACCCGCTCCAGGGCGGCGCGGGCCCGGGTCTCGGCCTCCTGCTGTTCGGCCTGACGTGTCTCGAGCCGGTGCCGGGCCCGACGGACCGCCGGGTCGTCGTCGGGCTGTGCCGGCGGGATGGTGGTCGGCGCCTGAGCCGGGGTTGCCGCCGTGGCGACCGGGACGTGTACGCCGGGTAGGCTGGGGAGGGCCGCGGGCGGCCCGACCGGGTCCGGTTTACCCGTCGGACCGGACTCCGCCTTGGCGGGGGGCACCGGATCGGGGGGCGGGGTTTTTCCCTCCAGCTGGTCGAGAACGGCCTGGTCCTTGGCGACCCGGACCTGCAACGTGGCAACCGCCTCCTGGGTCACCTTCCGCTGGCGGATGGCGAGGTCGAACCGCTCGCGGGCCAGATGCCAGTCATCCTGGAGCGGCGGGAAGGCGGCTTCGAGTTTCGCGGCCTCAACGGGCTTGCCGTCCTTCCTGAGCTTGGCGGCGGCCTGCCGGGTTTGGGTCAGTTTCTTGTCGAGGATCTGGAAGTCGGCCTCGGCCTTTTTGTACTCCCCGTCCGGGGCGTCGAGCCGCTGGCGGAGGGTCTCCAGGGCCTTTTTGCCCTGTGTGACGGCATCCCGGGCGTGGGCAATCCGCTCGGCCTCGGACCCCGTGCCCGGGGATGGGGCGGTCGTGTCCGCCGCCGGTTGAAGGAAGGTCACGAACCCGAGGACCCAGACCGCCATGCGCGTGCCGATCGCCGTCATGATCACCTCCCGCCCGGCTACAGCCGGTGCGGGAGGATAACAAGCGGGTAGACCGTCGACTAGCCCGGCTGACGGGACGACGGGGTACTATCAAAGCCGCCCAGGGCTTCCGCCCTGGGCTAAGAACGAACGCCCCTCCCGGGGCGGAGAGTTCTGAAGCCGCGGAGCGGCGGCCGTCGATGCTGGCCGGGGCATATCTCGCCGGGATCGGGCCGGTCGAGCAGGACCAGGCCTTCGCTGCGGGGGTGGTGCAGCAGTTGGTGGCGCTCCAGAACAACGTCGCGTGGACGGGGGCGGCGGACGCCGAGGAGGCCGATTACCGGCGGATGACCGCGATCGGCTACGCGGCGACGCTCGTGCTGGTGCTCGCGGTCGTCGGGTTCGGGTACGCGACGTGGTGGCGGTGAGCGTGGCTTTCCCTGGGACCGCGGCCGTCCCGGCTGCTCTACGGACGATGTCGCGGGACGGGCGGGTCGTGGTTGAGCCGCGCTCTCACCGGGACGAACGAGATCGCGCGCCGTGGGCCGCAAGTTGCCCGTCAATCAAGAGTTGTCTGTCGGAGGCTCCGTGCCTCGGCACCGCGAGCGCAACCGGTGACATGGACCCGCACCCTGCAAATCGGGATCGGCTCTTGCGAAGTCGTCCCCGGGAACGATACAATCGGGTTCCCTCCTCCGGTCATGAGATCGTCCTACCAGTTTGGTAGCCGATGGACACCACCTCGGCGAGCCTCCTTTTAGGAATCCGCTCGCCCTCCGATGAAGCACACTGGGAACGTTTTGTCCGGATCTATACCCCTCTGCTGTACGACTGGGCCCGCGGCATGGGACTCCAGGACGCGGACGCGGTGGATCTGGTCCAGGATGTGTTTGCGGTACTCGTGCAAAAAATGCCGGAATTCAGCTACGACAGCCGGAAAAGCTTCCGCGGCTGGCTGCGGACCGTCGCCCTGAACAAATGGCGGGAGACGGTCCGCGGTCGTGGGGTCGCGGTGATCGGAAACGACCTGTTGGACCGACTCCCCTGTCGGGAGGGTGAGTGGTTCGAGGAGATCGAGTTCCGGCTCCATGTCGTGAGCCGGACTCTTCGGTTGCTCCAGTCCGACTTTCACGCCAATACCTGGCGGGCGTTCTGGGAGCACGTGGTGGCCGGGAAACCGGCTCCCGTTGTGGCGCGCGAACTGGGCACGACCGCGGGCGCCGTTTACGCCGCCAAGGTCCGGGTTCTGGCCCGCCTTCAGGAGCAACTCGCGGACCTGATGGTCGATTGATTCCCCGCCGCGGATCGCCGTCATGCCCACACAGGACGCCTGCCCAACCCCCCGACAGATCGAGCAATGGGCCGTCGGCCGGTGTACCCCGGCCGAGGCCGAGCGGCTGGCGACCCACCTGGAGGTCTGCGCGGGGTGCGCCCGCCGGTTCGAGGCCGTGCCGACCGAAGACCCGCTCACCGGCCTGATCCGCCGGCTCGGGCCGGCGCGGGCGGGCGGGACGGACGACCCACCGTCCGTCCTGTCACTGGTCGAACATCTCTGCCATCTCCCGCCGCCCGAAACGGGTTGGTCCAAGGACGTGCCGGAGGACCTGCTCGACCCGCCGGGGAGTCCCGACGAGATCGGTCGGTTCGGCCCGTACCGGGTTTTCGAGCGGATCGGGATGGGAGGAATGGGTGTGGTTTTCCGGGCCGAGGACACGCAGCTCGCCCGGCCGGTCGCCCTCAAACTCCTCCGGCCGCACGTGGCCCTGAGCCCGGCGGTCCGCGGCCGATTCCTGAGCGAAGCCCGGACGGCCGCCTCCCTCAAGCACGATCACGTCGTGGTCATCTACCAGGTCGGGGAAGTTCCGCGCCCCGGCGGGGACACCGTGCCGTTCATCGCCATGGAGTTCCTGGAGGGTGCCAGCCTGGCCGATTGGCTCTGCCGGAACCCCCGTCCGCCGCTTCCGGTGGTGGTCCGGTTCGGGCGGGAGATCGCCGGCGGCCTCGCCGCCGCCCACGCCCGCGGGATCGTTCACCGGGACATCAAACCCGGGAACGTCTGGGTGGAAACCGCCCCCGACCCGGATGGCGGGACCGACGCCCCGCGTGTCGGACCGGGCCGCGCGCCCCGGATCCGGCTGCTCGACTTCGGGCTGGCGTGTTCGACCTCGTCGCTCGACCGGACGACCCCCGCCGGGACGCCCGGGTACATGGCCCCGGAACAGGCCCGCGGCGAAGCCGTCGATCACCGGGCCGACCTGTTCGGCCTCGGCTGCATCCTGTCGCAGTTGATCGCCGGTCACCCGCCCCCGGCCGGCGGCCGCGGAAAGCCGGAAGCCCCGCCGGAGGCGCGGCGGGGCGACGGCGCGGTGCCGCCGCGCTTGGACCGACTGGTCGGGCAGCTGCTCGCCCCGCGCCCGGCGGACCGTCCCCCATCGGCCCGCGCGGTCGAGTCGGAACTGCTGGCGATCGAAACCCGGCTCGCCCGCCGGCCGGCGGCCCGCACCCGATTCCTGGCCGGCTCGGCGGCGCTGCTGGCCGTGCTCGGCGCGGTAGCAGCCTGGTCGTGGAGACCGGGCGAGGGATCGGTCGAGGTCGCCGGCGGCCGGTCGGTCGTGGTCGTGAGTCGCGGGGCCGACGAGGTCGCCCGGCTGGCGGCCGAAAACGGGTGGCAGGGCGCACTCCCTGCGGGGCACTACACGGCCGCCGCCGACGAGGACGGCGTCACCGTCGAACCCGCCCAGTTCACCCTCAAAACCGGACAGACCCAGCGCCTGACGCTTCACGGCGGTCCGCCGGACGGGCCGGTGGGCGAGGCGTGGTTGACACACGTCGCCGGCCTCCCGACCGACCGGCAGGTCCAGGCGGTCCTCCGGAAGTTGGCCGAATTGAACCCCGGGTTCCCGGGCAACAGCGAGTTCTGGGCGGTGCAGAACGGGTTCGTCACCGAGTTCCGGGTGTGTTCGGACGAGATCCGCGACATCTCCCCGGTCCGGGGTTTCCCCGGACTCCGGTTGTTGGGCTGCTACGGGAGCAAGCCGGGGCGGGGGAAACTCGCCGATCTGTCCCCGCTCCGGGGGCTGAAGCTGAAGGCCCTGTGTTGCTGGTACAACCCCCTCGCCGACCTGTCTCCGCTCCGGGGGATGCAGCTGGCCGAGTTTCAGGCGGAACACACCCAGGTCGCTACCCTGGACGACCTTCGGGGGATGCCCATCACCACCCTCACCATCCAGAACACCAAGGTTCGAGACCTCTCTCCGGTCCGCGGGATGCCGCTCTGGGCGTGTTACATAAACGGCTGCCCGGTCGCCGATCTGACCCCACTCGCTTCGACCCCCGTCCAAATGATCCGGTGCGATTTCCGACCCGACCGCGACCAGGGGACGCTGAAGTCGATCAAGACCCTGGTGAACATTAACCACTTATCCACCGAACAGTTCTGGCGGCAGGCCGGTCACGGCCCCGTCACGGCTCCGTAGCCACCGCGGAACTTTTCGGGAAGGTTTTCAGTTTTTCGCGTATAGATTGGCCCGCGGCGCGCATAACCCTTCCATCGACTCTCCTACCACTGCCTAGACTCTCCTACCACTGCCGACCCGCCTTGTTCTCGCAACTCATCATCGTTCGGAAGGAGAAACGAATGGGACGCCCACCGGCGCGGCACCGCGCCTTCACTCTCATTGAATTGCTGGTCGTTATCGCCATTATCGCCATACTGCTCGGGCTGTTGCTCCCCGCCGTTCAGAAGGTCCGGGAGGCGGCGAACCGGGCTAAGTGTGCCAACAACCTCAAGCAGTGGGGGCTCGGGCTCCACAACTACCACACAGCTCTGAACACCTTTCCGTACGGGTGTGACGCGCTCATGATCCCGTGGACCACCAAACTCCTCCCCTACCTGGAGCAGGGGCCGCTCGCCAACTCGATCGACAACGGACTGACTCCCGAATCGCTCAACGCGAACGGGTACAACCTGCTCTGGGCGAAGACGAAAATCCCCCAGCTGCTCTGTCCGGCGGACCCGAACCACACGTACGATGCGGGCCCCGGCGACACCACCTATTCGAACAACTATCACTATAACATTGGAACGTGGCAGGTGTTGACGCCCGACAACAAGGAGGACGGGCCGTTCCCGATCCAGGGCGGGGGGAATAGCCAGAACGGTGCGGTCGGGCTCGGCGCGCCGGTGCGGATCCTCGACATTACCGACGGGACGAGCAACACCGGGGCGCTGGCGGAAGTCATCAACTCCACCCGCGCGCTCGCGTCCACCGACCCGTGGTACAACGGGCGGAATGCGTGCTGGAGCGACGGCGGGGTGACCTCCTCCGCCGTCCCCGGGACGACCACGATGGCCCAGGCCAGAGCCCAATTTCTCGCGAAACTGCCGGGCCCGCTGACGGGCATTTACCGGTGGCAGGGGATCCCGTGGAACGACGGGAGTGTGTGGCGGCAGGGGTACAACCACCTGCTCCCCCCGAACACGGGCTGCTTCTACCGGAACGACGGCAAATCCTACGGCCTGTACGTGCGCCCGCCCACCAGCTACCACCCGGGCGGGGTGAACGTGATGTTCTGCGACGGCAGCGTCCGGTTCGTACCGGACGGCATCGACCCGGACGCCTGGACGGCCGCCGGTTCAAAGGCCGGAGGCGAGACGAATCAGATGCCGTAGCGGTCTCGCCTGGCTGCGGTTTCTCCCTCCGGGGAGTCGGCGGCCCGACTCCCCGACCCCCACTCCCGACGCATTCCCCAGGTTGACGATGCGCGTGTGCCTTGCGGCCAGCGGCTGGTTACTATTCCTCGGCATGACGGCCGGGTGTGGTGGTTCGTCGCCGCCCCCCCCTGCGGCCGAGCCGCCTCCGGCGCCTTCTCCGAAGGCTGTCGGCAACGAGAAAGAGAAGCGGCCGATGTCCGAGAACGAGAAACGCTGGCGAAAAATCACCAAGGACGACCCCAACGATCCTTGAGGACTGGCGGACCTCGTTCAGACATTATTCTAGTTTGTTAAACCAAATAATCTGGCAATCTGTAAATTGATTGAGTCCCGGCGAGGCCGGTACACCCACGCTCGGTATTCTGCTATTCCGGAGTCGATATGACGACGCGGTCGGTGATCGTAGTGGCGTGCGTGGGGCTAGTTCTCGGTGTCCTTCCCGCCGCCCCCTCCGCCCCGCCGGACGACAAGGATCGATGGGAAGTTCTCTTCGACGGCAAGACCCTCGACGCGTTCGACACGACCGGGCACGAGGGGGTGTGGGCGGTGACCGCCGCCGGTGAGCTCTACCCCGCGAAGGCCGGGCGGACGCTCTACGCCAAGAAGCGGTACTGCGACTTCGTGCTGGAATTCGAATGCAAGATGGGCGGCGGGAAGAAGGCGAACAGCGGGGCGTTCGTCCGGGTCCACGACCCGCGGCCGAACGAGGAAGTGTGGACCGGTCTGGAGGTGCAAATCCTCGACAACGCCGACTACCAGATCCCGTTCGGGGCGACGAGCGCGAACGCCGCGCTGTACGGCCTGGCCGGGCCGAAGGTCGACGCCAACAAGCCGGCCGGGGAGTGGAACTCGTACCGCATTACCGCCGCCGGTTCGGTGGTCACGGTCGAACTCAACGCGAAGGAGGTCGTCCGCACGGACCTGGCCCGGTGGACGAAGCCGGGGGTCAACCCGGACGGGACGAAGAACAAGTTCCCGCACGCGATCGGCGCGCTCCCGCGGGAGGGGTTCGTCGGCCTCCAGAACTACAACGCGACCCCGGTGTGGTTCCGCGGGGTCCGAATCAAGCCGCTCTCCGACCGCCAGCCGAAGTACACCGGCAAGGAGGCGATCGACCAGGTTCTCGCCCCGCCGCCGGGCAAGTGACAGGACCCACCACCCGGGAGGCTGCTCCCGGCCTCCTTCCTCGCGCGCCCGATCCAGAGACACGTACTCGATGAGTCGGTCGCATGGGGTCGGGTGGCATGTCCACCGCTCGGGGCGGACGCGGGTGTTACGCGTCGGCGAATGCCTCGTTCCGGCGAGTTCTCCGAGGCTCCCGCATGTCCCGCCGAGCCGTGGACGTGCCACCCGGCCGAGCCGTGCAGCTCGCTCCGGCCGAACCAAATGCGACCGCCCCAACGGGTTCTTGAATGAGAGGGACATCGCCGATGACCAGTTCGCGCATCACCCGCCGGGCCGCCCTGAAGGCCGCGGCCGGGTTCGCCGCCCCGTTCGCGTTCCGCACCTTCGCCACCGCCGCCCCGAGCGAGACGGTCCTGCACGCCAGCGTCGGGGCCGGCGGGATGGCCGGGCAGGACATCCGGGCGCTCGCCGCCGGCAAGTACCTCAAACTGGTCGCCGTGGCGGACGTCGACCGGGAACAGGCCGGCTGGGTCAAGAAGCAGTTCCCGGACTGCCGGGTCTACGAGGACTGGCGGGTCATGCTGGACAAGGAGAAAGACCTGCACTCGGTGAGCGTGTCCTGCCCGGACCACATGCACGCCCCGGTCGCCATGACGGCAATGACCCGCGGCCTACACGTGTACGGCCAGAAGCCGCTCACCCAGACGATCCACGAGGCCCGCCGGCTGACCGAGGTCGCGGCCGAGAAGAAACTCGTCACCCAGATGGGGATCCAGATCCACTCGCACCCGGTCCACAAGCTCGTGGTCCGGCTCGTCCACGACGGGGCGATCGGGAAGGTGAAGGAGGTCCACTCTTGGAGCGGGAAGTCGTGGGGCGATACCACCCCGAAGCCGGACCGGACGGACCCGATCCCGGGGTCCTTCAACTGGGACCTGTGGCTGGGCGTCGCGGCCGGACGGCCGTTTATCGGCGAAGGCTATTACCACCAGGGCAACTGGCGGAAGCGGCTCGACTTCGGGACCGGCACGTTCGGCGACATGGGGTGTCACATTCTCGACCCGGTGTTCGGGGCCCTGGGCGTCGGGAACCCTCTCACGATCCGGTCGGAACTGCCCGGCCCGAACGACTACAACTGGTCCCTCGACGTCCAGGTGAGGTATTTGTTCCCGGGCACCAAGTACACCACGGAGACGGTCGGGCTGACCTGGTACAACGGCGGCGCCCGCCCGCCGAAGGACGTGCAGGCGCTCGTCGGCGGGAAGGTCAGTGACCAGGGGTCGATCTACGTCGGGACGGAGGGGGTGATGTACTCGCCTTACATCGGGAACCCGGTGCTGCTGCCGGTCGAGAAGTACAAGGACTTCAAGGTGCCCCACTTGAAGGGGGACGACCACTACCTCCAGTTCGTCGAGGCGGTCCGCGGGAACGGGGCGACCTCGGCCCCGTTCGGTTATGCCGGGCCGCTGACCGAGATGGTCTTGCTCGGGTGCCTCGCCACCCGATTCCCGAAGACCGACCTGGCGTGGGACACCAAGGCCCTGAAGGTGACGAACGTCGTTGAGGCGAACCGGTTCGTCCGCCGTGCCTACCGCAAGGGATGGGAGGTAGACGGGCTGTGACCGCCCCCGCCGCCCGGGGCGAAGAGTTCGGAAGCCGCGGAGCGGCAGACGTTCCTAGCCCCGGGCGGGAGCCCTGGGTGGTCGGTCAAGGCCTATGTTCACCGGCTTTTCCCGGACCCGGCAGCCCCCCACCGTCCGGAACATAAACGACCTTGCCGGACGTGAGACGGTACGCGGTGCCGAGTTTCTCGCCCTCGCCGCCGAGCTTGTTGTCGGTCATCCGCATGGTTTCGATTTCCTGCCCCTTCTTGACGATCACCTCCATGCCCGGCCGCCGGGTCGTCGTCCGCACGGTCCCATTTGCGCGTCCGCCGCACGATCGCCCCCCGGGCCACAGCCGGCCGACGATGAATTCCAGGCCGTCCAGGTCCCGGCCGTACCATGCCCGCCGGACCAGACCCATCCCGTAGGGGAGGCAGCTGACCATCAACCCGGCCACCGTCGCCGTAAGCACCACCACTAGGTTCGAGGACAACTGTTCGATGTTGCCGCCGCTCAGCCCCGTTAGCCGGATTTCTCACCGCGGAGAGCGCGGAGGACGCAAAGGAGAATCCGGACCGGCGTTCGACGAACGGGAGGGCGGGGCTCCTCCGCACGACGGATCACCCGCTCGGGTCCGAACTCCTCTCCGGCCCTTCCTCTGCGATCTCTGCGGCCTCCGCGGTGAGAAAGCCGGGTTGGCAACCCGGATGCCGCGAACTGCATCATGTCGCATCCCATTTGTCTCAAAGGGAATCGGATATGTGGAATGGAAGGTGATGCGATTCCACCGGTCATGCCGCGCCCGGAACTGGTCAACCTGTGGCCGCTCTCAGGATGGGATAGCCAAGGGTGTTATGGGCGCCCCGTATCTGGTTGTCGGTGAGTTCGGACCGACAGGCAGTCACGGGGAGAATTGGGACCTCACCTCTCCTGCGTCGGTGGGTTATCCGGTTCCGCCTGGGAGGAAGATGGCTTCCCAAGGTCCGGCACCGGTCGTCGAATAATCTCGCGACAAACCACTACGACTGACGCTGATCCCGGTTGACGGCGACCGCGGCATACTAGTTGCGACGATCCCGCGGGCCGTACCGGATCTGCCGGTTCGTGCATCGAGTCGTGGTGGTTCACCCATGCACCCCGTGATGAAGGAGACCAAGATGGTACGTCGTAGCTTCGTGATGCTGGCGGTTCTTACGCTGGTAGCCTGGACCGGCCGGGTCGTCGCGGAAGAGGCGAAGGAAGGCACCCACGAGGGGAAGGTCGTAAAGGTGGCCGACGGTAAGCTGACCATGACCGACAAGGACGGAAAGAAGCAGCACACGCACGCCGTGGCGGCGGACGCGAAGATCACCTGCGATGGCAAAGAGTGCAAACTCGAAGACCTGAAGAAGGGCTCCCCGGTCACGGTGACGGCGGAGAAGAAGGGGGACAAGGTCGTCGTCATCAAGATCGACGCGAAAAAGTCGGACAACTGACCCCGAGGTGCGAGGCGCGACCGATTAGATTATCGAGTCGGTGCCGGCGGTCTCGAACCCTGTCGGGCGAGACCGCCGGCGACGTTTCAGACGGCCGCCGTGGGCGGCTCGCCGAGCAGGGCTACCAGCTCGGCCGGGTCCGCCGGCTTGGTCAGGAGGTAATCGAACCCGGCTTCGGCCGCCCTCCGCCGGTCTTCGTCCGCCCCGTATCCGGTCAGGGCCACCAGTCGCACCCGGGCCGTCGCCGGCCGCAGCCGCAGTTCCCGGGCGACACCATACCCGTCCAGCCCGGGCAGGCCGAGGTCCGAGACCACGACGTCCGGGCCCCACGTGCTGGCGATCCCGACCCCTTCCGGCCCGGTGTAGGCCACCCGCACCTCGTGCCCGAGCAGTTCCAGTAGTACTTTCAGGCTTTCGGCCGCGTCCGGTTGGTCCTCGATCACCACAATCCGTCGGCCGCCCCGGCCGAACTCCCGGTCCGCCGGGGTCTGGGCCAGGGCAGACGGCTCGGGCTCCAGCGGCAGCCGGACGGTGAACTCCGCCCCCCGCCCCGGGCCCTCGCTCCCGGCTTCGACTTCGCCCCCGTGCAGCTCGACCAACCCCTTCACCACAGACAGCCCGAGCCCCAGCCCGCCCCGTTCTCGCTCCAGGGTCCGGTCGGCCTGGGTGAACGGGGTGAACAGGCGGGGCAAGACGTCGGGCGGGATGCCGATCCCCGTGTCCCGCACGGTCAGGACCGCCCGTCCCAACTCCGAAACGAGCCGGACCTCGACCCGGCCGCCCGGGTCGGTGTATTTGGCCGCGTTATCGAGGAGGTTGGCCAACACCTGGGTCAGCCGGGCATCATCCCCGGACACCCAGACCGGCGTCTCCGGCATTTCCGCCGACAATCCCCGGCCCGCCTTCTCCAACAGGGGCCGCCGGTCCGCGACCGCCATTCGTACGACCCGGGACAGGTCGAGTCGTTCCCGGAGGATGGTGACCCGCCCCCGGGCCACCCGCGACGCCTCCATCAGGTCGTCCACCAGCCTGCGGAGGTGACGGGCTTGCCGCTCGACGCGGTCGAGCCCGTCGGCGAGGGCGAGGGGATCGCCGCCGCTCCGGCGGAGGACTTCCACGATATTCAGTAGAGGGGCGAGCGGGGCGCGGAGTTCGTGGGCGAGCATGGCCAGATACTCGTCCTTCTGCCGGGCGGCGGCCTCGGCCTCCACCCGGGCCGCTTCCGCCCCAGCCAGCCGACGGGCCTGGTCCTCGGTCGCCCACCTTGCGGTCAGGTCCCGGGTCACCTTCGCGAACCCCCGGAGAGTGCCGGTCGAGTCGCGCAGGGCGGTGATGGCGACGTTCGCCCAGAACATCGACCCGTCCTTCCGGACTCGCCACCCCTCGTCCTCGAACCGGCCATCCGCCGCCGCGACCCTGAGCTCCATGTCGGTTTTACCGGCGGCCACGTCCTCGGGTGGGTAGAACACGGAGAAGTGCCGGCCGATGATCTCTCTGGCGGAGTAACCCTTGATCCGCTCGGCCCCGACGTTCCAGGTTTCCACCCGACCGTTCGGATCGAGCATGAAGATGGCGTAGTCCTTGACACCCTCGACCAGAAGCCGGTAGCGCTCCTCAGTCTGACGAAGCGACCCTTCGTCGGGATGGGGTAATTCGTCCGGGAGGGTGGTCACAGGCACGGCCCCTAGTCATCGTCAACAGCGAATCTCCCGGTTGCCCCGCGGGAAATACCGCGGACGAACACAACTCCGGGCCGCACGTCCAAATTGTCACACGAATCCAACGAGTGCTTGATATAAGGGTACATTTTCAGCAAACCGCATGCCGGCGGGCGTCAGCCCCGAGGTCGGGAGTGAAATCACACCAAGCCGTTATGAATAATAGGTTCCAACCAGGATGTCGAATCGGCTCGGCGACCACCCGGGCGGTTCGCTTCCTCCACCCGGTCAATCCGATTCGCATTGCCCTTCTTCGTCCTTGATAGTACACAGAGGTTCAGTATTCTCCCGGATCCGAACATGCTCTCCCGAGAGAGGCGGATGGCCGATGAAAGACGACTTCGACTCGCTGTTCGCGTTCAACCGCTGGGCCAACGCCCGCGTCCTCGACGCCTGCCGGAAGCTAACGCCCGAACAGTACGCCGCGGAACCCGTGCCGGGTTGGACGTCCGTCCGCTCGACGGTAGTCCACATCGCCGTCGTGACCGAGGGCTGGCTCCGTGGCCTCGTCGGCGACCCGGACGAGAGCGTCGCGACCGAAGCGGACCTGCCCACGGTCGACGACGCGGCGCAGCTGCTCGCCCGAGCCGACGAGCACCTCGCCGGTCTCCTTCCCGGACTTACTCCCGAGCGCCTGTCCACGCCGGTAACGCTCCGTCGGCGGGGGCGGACGGCAACCCTGCCGCCGTGGGCCCTTCTCCGCCACGTGGCGAACCACGCGACTTACCACAGGGGCCAGGTGGCGTCCAAGCTCAAACGGTTCGGGGTGGAGCAGCCGGCCACGGACTTCGTGTTTTGGGTGTTCGAGCAGATCCCACAACAGGCGTGAGCGGGCCGGTTTCCGGCGGGCGGGGCGGAGCGGGTCAGGGCACCGGCAGGACGACGCGGAACCCGGTGTAGGGGCTCCGAACGCCTGCGAACTGCGTTTGCGGCTCGGTTTGCTCGTAGGTCATCACGTCGTACGTGAGCGGGCCGCGAAGGGTGTAGTTCCGGCCGCGGAGGACCACGAGGTCTTTCGGCGCGAACGTGGCCCCCGCGATGACCCGGATCGGCTGGCCGCGTTCCGGCAACACGCCCGCCGTCCACTCCCGCCCGTTCCCGGCCATGTCGATCAGGTCAAACTGGTTCCGCGCGGCAGCCGCCCCGGGCCCGTGGGCCGGGGCCGGCTCGGCCAGCCCGACCCGGGTCAGCCCGCCGGGCCGCACCGGGGCCAGTTGGTCGCGGCGGTCGTGAAACCCCGCCGCGTGGTCCCACTCGTCCGGCACCGGCAGCCGGCCGCCCTC
>JAQGHQ010000358.1 GCA_028288765.1 Gemmataceae bacterium
CGCGGCACCTACCCCGATCGGGCCGGACGGCTCAACGGCAGAGTCGGTCGGGCACGACACTGATCGAACCGAATGCGACCGCCTCACCGGGCTCGTGTATCAAGGCATGTGGCGGGAGAAAACCGACCAACGAGACGGGGTGCCACGGGCGGCTTGTCCGCCCGTGCCGGCGTTTCACGGGCGGACAAGCCGCCCGTGGCACCCGCAAACGTGGTAGTTCATTTCCTGCCGGGTGCCTCACCCCAGTTCAATCCCCTTGAACTGCTTCACGCAGCCGGTGATCGCCACCTCCGTCGGCAGCCGCTCGATGCTCGACGCCCCGAAGAACCCGACGATCCCCTTGGTATTCTTCAAGACGTACCGCACGTCGTCCGGTTCGGAGATCGGGCCGCCGTGGCAGAGGACCAGGATCTCGGGGTTCACCTTCTTCGCCGCGGTACACAGTTCCTGCACCCGTTTCGTTGCTTCCTCCAGCGTCATCGCGCTCGTCGCCCCGATGCTGCCCTTCGTCGTCAGGCCCATGTGCGGGATCAGCACGTCCGCCCCCGCGGCGGCCATCTTTTCGGCCTCGGCCGGGGTGAACACGTACGGGCACGTCAGCAGCCCCATGTCGCTGGCCTGGGCGATCATCTCGACTTCCTTTCCGTAACCCATCCCCGTCTCTTCCAGGCCGACGCGGATCGTCCCGTCGAACAGCCCGACGGTCGGGAAGTTCTGCACCCCGCTGAACCCCGCATCCTTCACGTCCTGGAGGAACCGCTTCATCACCCGGAACGGGTCGGTCCCGCACACGCCGGCCAGCACCGGGGTGTGTTCGACAATGGGCAGCACCTCCCGGGCCATGTCCATGACGATCTGGTTGGCGTCCCCGTAGGGGAGTAGCCCGGCCAGGCTGCCGCGGCCGGCCATCCGGAACCGGCCCGAGTTGTAGATGATGATCAGATCAATCCCGCCCATCTCGGCGCACTTGGCCGAGATCCCGGTCCCGGCCCCGCCGCCGACAATCGGACGGCCGGCCGCGACCTGCGCCCGTAGACGGGCGAGGCATTCTTCACGAGTGAACATGGTGTTGGCTTGGCGAGTGGGGGGCGTGAGCCCCCTGACGGAAGCGGCGGAGCAGGGAGTTCACGCCCCCCGCTCGCCCGGAACCAGCTCCGGGGTGGGGCTATTTTCGGCGGTCGTGGTCGAAGGGGAAGGGGCGGATTCGCGGAGGTTCGGTGCGGCAGGCCCTTGATGCTCGGGCACCGGAGGGGATTCGGCCGGCGGATTTGCCTGGGCGGCCTCGACCTGGCGGAGTAATTCCTCGAGCAACACCTCGGCCGGATCGGGCTTTATCACGGTGGGTGTCGTGTTGGTGGCGGCAGAGGTCCGCCCTCCCCGCAACAGGTACAGGACCCCCTCACCGACCGCCACGAACAGGAACCCCCACAGCGCCATCATCAGCGGCACACGGGACCGGAGAGCGTCCTTCACGGGGTCGGCGGCAGGTGGGGGGGCGACCGATTCAACGGCCGCGGTACGGCCGGTCGACCCGCCAAGCAGGATCGACCCCAGCTCGGCGAACGCCAACCCGATCAGTCCGAGAACGAGTGCGGTGAGCAACCCGTTCAGGGCAATCCGCTTGAGCACCGGATGCATCGGCTTCCTCACGGTGGCCCGTCCGGGGCGTATGCGGGCCGGGGGGTGGCGGAGGTGTCCGTCCCGAGGGTAACATAACACGCAATTTTCACCCCGGCGCAAGCCGAGGCCGAGCTGAAAGGTTACCATGCCCGTTCTGCTGATCGGGACTCTCGACACCAAGGGGGCCGAGGTCGGGTATGTTCGGGACCGGCTGGCGGCGGCCGGCGTGGCGGTCGTGGTGCTGGACGCGGGGGTGATCGCGCCGCCGGTGTTCACCCCGGACATCCCGCGAGAGGCGGTGTTTGCCGCCGCCGGAGCGGACGCCGAGCAGGTGAGGGCAGCTGGGGACCGGGGGAAGGCCGTCCGGCTCGCGGCCGACGGGGCGGCGAAGGTCGCCGCGGAGCTGCACGCCAAGGGCGAGATTTCCGGCGTGCTTTCGCTCGGCGGGTCGGCGGGGACGACGATCGGGACGGCGGCGATGCGGGTGCTGCCGGTGGGCGTGCCGAAGCTGATGGTCAGCACGCTGGCGAGCGGACAGGTTCAGCCATACGTCGGCACCCGCGACGTGATGATGCTGTACTCGGTGGTGGACATCGCCGGGCTGAACCGGATCAGCCGGGCGGTCCTCGACAACGCCGCCGCGGCGATGGCCGGGATGGTATCGGCGAAAACCCACTTCCCAGGCCCCTCTCTTGGGAGGGGAAGGGAGCAAGACCCGGGACCGGCTCCCCCTTCCTTTTCAGGGAAGGGGGTCGGGGGGTTAGGTTCTTCGTCCGACAAGCCCCTGATCGCCGCGACGATGTTCGGCGTCACGACGCCGTGTGTGGAGTGCGCCCGGAAGGTACTCGAAGCGGCCGGGTACGAGGTGCTGGTATTCCACGCCACCGGGTCCGGCGGGCGGACGATGGAGGGGCTGATCCGCGACGGGCTGATCGCCGGCGTCCTCGACATCACCACGACCGAGCTGGCCGACGAGCTCGCGGGCGGCATCCTGTCCGCCGGCCCGGACCGACTCACCGCCGCGGGGGCGCAGGGTGTCCCGCAGGTGGTCTCCGTCGGAGCCCTCGACATGGTGAATTTCGGCCCGCCGGAGACAGTCCCCGATCGCTACCGCGACCGCCGGTTCTATCATCACAACCCGACCGTCACACTGATGCGGACCACCTCCGAAGAAATGGCCCGGCTCGGGGCGGAGCTCGCCCGCAAGACGAGCGCCGCCGCCGGCCCGACGGCCGTGCTGCTCCCACTCCGGGGCGTGTCGGCGATCGACGCCGAAGGGAAGCCGTTCTGGTGGCCGGAGGCCGATCGGGCGCTGTTCGAGAGCATCCGGGACGATATCCGGCCCAGCGTCGAGCTCATCGAGATCGAACGACACATCAATGACCCGGCGTTCGCCGAGGCGTGCGCGATGAAGCTACTCGCGTTGATGACGGCCACACGGACAGGCTCGACGGGCTGAGTGGACGACGATCGCGTCCGGTTCGATGATCCCGTCGACACCCTCTCCGGTAATCATTCCATCGGCAGCGGCATGCCGTCGACCGTTTTCACCCCCGCCCGGTCGACCGCCTTGATCCCATAGCGGAACCCGCCCCGCGGGTTGTCGTCGCTGTCCAGCGCGGTAATTCGCAGGTCACCCTTCTCGTCGAGTCTCGTCTGGATCACCAGCTTGTCGCCCTTGGTGGTAGCGACCACGAGGAGTTCCTTGGTGAGATCGACCTTCGGCGGGTCCTTGATCCCCCAGGCCATGGTCAGGGCCACCCAGTCCTTGTCCGTCGTGATCACCCGGGAAGCCGGCGCGGCGTCGGCCTTCGCGCTGTCGGCGATCGACCCGTACAGTTCGAGCGGCATCAGGGCCGCCGGGGATGGCGGCGGGGGCGTTTTGGGGACGGGACTCTTCTGGCCGGGGCTATTCCGGGGCGGGTCGATCGGGGGCTGGGCGACGGCGACAGCCCACCCGACCCCAACCAAGACCATGGCCCCGAGCAAGAGAAAGCGGCGGATCATGGTTGCGTCTCAAAATCGGGCGACACGGAATTGGGCGACTACTTTTGAATCAACTTCCGTGCCGCTACGACCGCTTCCTTCGCTTTTTTGCCGGGAGCCGATCGAAGGTCTGGATTCCGGGCCGACGGCCGTTCGGAGGCGGGACTGGCACAGGGTATGCAATTCACCGTCCCCTGCCGGACCCACCGAAGCACTGCCAGGGCTCGGCCCCGAGAGATGCGAGGACCGTACGATGATGCTGTACGCCGCCCCGTTCGAGTTCGAAACCCCAGTTCTGCCGGCCGAAGAGCGGTATCCCGACACGATATTGGGGCCCGAGGAGATCGACATCGAGGTTCTGGACGACTGGTGGCTCGACCTCGGCTACGTCCACCTCCCCGGTGTCTCGGCTGTGTAACCCTTGCACACCTCCCCCGCCGACGAGTAAGTTTTTACCCGCCGGCTTTCGGGGCGGATGCCGGCCGCGATTCGGCCCGAAAGCCAGACCTTGTTTTGACACGAAATCCTCGACAGATGAAGCCCCTGCCCGCTTCGGAATGTAGTCGATTTCTTTTACGCCCACAACTTCGCCATAACCTACCGGAGCGGCGACTCTCGCGACCTGCTGGTTTTCATCGCTGACCCTCGTAATGCTTCCCGACGACCAGTTCGCCGCGGGGCGGAGGAAGACGAGGCCGAGCCCGCCGGTGGTCACTTCCTCCAAGTTCTGCAGACGGAGTTGATCGACCATGTCGGGGAGCGCGGCGTTCTGGCTGACCCTGTTCTGGTTCGCCCTCACGTATCTCGGACTGGCCCTCGGCCGGTTGCCCGGACTCCGGACCGACCGGGCCGGGGTCGCCCTGGTCGGGGCGGCCGGGGTGCTGGCTTGCGGGCTGCTCACCTTCGAGGAGGCGGTGACGGCGGTGGACTTCGCCACCATCGCGCTCCTGCTCGGGATGATGGTCGTGGTCGCCTTCCTCCGCCGGGCCGGGTTCTTCGCCCGGCTGGCCGGGTGGGCGCTGGGTCGGGTCCGCGGCCCGAAGGCCCTGCTCGCGGTCGTCATCGTCCTGTCCGGCACGCTGTCCGCCATCCTCGTGAACGACGTGGTCTGCCTCGCCCTCACGCCACTGGTCCTGCATCTCACCCGCCGGCTGGGCCTGGACCCCCGGCCGCACCTCGTCGGACTGGCGGTGGCGAGCAACCTGGGGTCGGCCGCCACCCTCACCGGGAACCCCCAGAACATGATCATCGGCGGGCTGTCCGGAATCCCGTACCTGCGGTTCGCGGCGAAGCTCGCCCCGCCGGCCGCGGTCGGGCTGGTGATCGGGTACGTGGTCACCCTGCTCGCCTACCAGTCCGCACTGCGGGCCGCCCCATCTGGCCCGGACAAACCCGGGGCGGGAAGGGACAACCAGAAGAAGGGTAACGGGGCGGGCCGGGACCGGATGTCCGACGGGCGGCGGCACACGACCCTGCTGGCGAAAAGTCTGATCGTCACAACCGGGGCGGTCGGCCTGTTCTTCGCCGGGTTCCCGATGGCCGTGGTCGCCCTCGGGGCGGCGGCCGTCCTGCTCCTCGACCGGGTGAACCCGGAGAAGGTGTACGTCCACATCGACTGGGGATTGCTGGTGATGTTCGCCGGCCTGTTCGTCGTGGTCCGGGCGTTCGAGGTCCACGTCCTGGCCGTGTCCGGGGTGGAGAAGTGGGCCGCGGCGGCGGACCCGGTGTGGGTCTTGTCCGGCCTGTCGGCCGGCCTGTCGAACCTGGTGTCGAACGTGCCGGCGGTGCTCCTATTCAAGCCGGTCGTCGGGGCGATGCCGGAGGCGGTCCGGGAGACGGCGTGGCTGGCCCTCGCGGCTTCGAGCACGTTCGCCGGGAACCTCACCGTGCTGGGCTCGGTCGCGAATCTGATCGTCGTCGAGCAGGCTCGCAAGGAAGGCGTGTTGATCGGGTTCTGGGACTATTGCCGGGTCGGAATCCCGATTACCCTGTTGACCCTTCTGATGGGGGCCGGGTGGCTCTCCCTCGCCCGTTACTAAATTGCTCCCGCCAAAGGCAGAAGTGATGTCGACTTCCGCCCGAGGTATTCGAAGCTACAGATCGCCAGGCTCAATCATTCGATAGGGAGGACACTGACTTCTTTCCCTCCTCCGTGCGCCCGAGCTGGTCGAGAATTTGGCCTCACGGCCAGCGCGGCGGCGCGGAGACGGAAACCGTCACTTTGCCCGGTCTGCCGCACGAACGAGCGTGTCTTTATCGATGTAGACGACCTGGGACCGCTGCTTTTTGATCTTCGTCGGAGATGGGAGGTCTGTCTGGACCGTCTCTGTGTAGTGCACAACGCACTCCCAGTGGCAGTGGCGCAGCTGGGCCAGGCCGACGAGCGGGAAATACCGCGGTGGATCGATCTTGTCCACCAGCCGATTCTTGACGATCACGACGTCGTCGCGGAACGTCTCGCTCCCGTGCGGGATGCCGCGGGCCACCTTCGGTAATGCCCGAAGCACCTCCGCATCGGTGGGCGGGTCGTCGTCCCGCCGCCGGGCCGTTTCACCTTCGGCCTCGGCCAGACGTTTTTTCAGGCTCGCCACCTCTCGCCGCAAACGCTCGTTCTCGCGTTTCAGCTCTTCGACGGTCGGCTCGGTACACACGGGTGTGGCGGGCGTGGATGTCGCGGTCGCGGCCGGATGCTTCAGCACTGTGGCACCCGCCCCGAACGCGGCCACGGCCAGCACGGCCGCGACGAAGCACTTTGCTTTGATCAGAACCATAGGATTCCAAACTCCTTGTGAAAGAGCAGCGGCCGCCGTGGACGTCGCAGCTCCCGACCCTTCCGCGAGCCCGACCGCGGCGGTCACCGTGGCTTTGACGAGTCGCCCGGAGACCGCCACGGCAGCCACGGCCGGGAGCGCCACGCCGTACGGCCCCAGCCGGGCGCGGAGCCGCTCCTTGGCCCGGGCGAGGCGCGAGTGAAGTGTCCCGAGCGGGCAGCCAAGTTCGCGCGCGGCGGTTTCGTGCGCCCGGCCCTCGAGGTGGCACAGGATGAATGCCTCGCGGTAGCGGGGCGGCAATCGTTCGATTTCGCGGTCGAGGAACGCCCGCCAGTCGGACCGTTCGACGTCGTCGACGATGACGGCCTCCAACCGGGCAGCCAGACACTCGCGCCGCGCCCGCCGAAGCTTCTGGCGGCTGACCCGGATGCTGATGCGCCGGGCAACGCGGTAGAGCCAGCCGGCGAGAGACTCGCCGGCTCGGATCGACCGGGCGTGCCGGACCAACGCGAGAAAGGTGGCCTGGAAGGCGTCGTCCGCATCCGCACCGCGGCCTAACACCCGGCCACACACGTCGAGCACCATCGCCCCATGTCGCCAGACGAGAACTTCGAAGGCGGTGGGGTCGCGGTCCGTTGCGAAGCGCAGGAGCAATTCGACGTCGGTGAGTCGTGCCAGGCCGCCGCACGCCGCGATTCGGCCGAGACGATGAACGAGTTCTTGGACCACCTGGGCCATGCGAGACCTCCGTTTCGCCGTCGCTCTACCAGGATTGAGTCCGTCGGGGCGAGAAAACGTCCCAAAAAATAGGGATCGGTCGATGGCGACCCGGAGAGCAGCTGGTGACGGACGAGAGGAGTGCGGTGGGACGCCGACCCGCGGGCAGCTCGGGTCGGTCAATCGACCTGTTCCAGTCGCAGTTCGGCGAGTTCCGTCCGGAACCGATCCTGGAGTAAACCGGCGGCCTCGACGAGGGCCTCCAGGGTCGCCTCCGGGTCCGGCCCGCGCTGGAGCGGCCGGGCCGCATCGAGGAACGTCTGGAAGAAATGATCGCGAAGGGCCTGGGTCTCGGGGGTGAGCGACACGGCCGAACTCCTGGTCGTCGAGGGTTCGAGGCAAACGGAGTCTCGATTGTACCCGCTCGGCGAACGGTTCCCAGGCACGACCGGCCCGGCGCTCAGGCTGATGGCGTCACCGGTGTGGACCCCGGGCCCATCGGCGGCGCCGGATTCGGGTCCGGTTCCGGGTGGGCAGGGTGCGGGGTCAACGGTTTACCCGGGGCGTCCGGGACAGGGTTCGACGGGGCCGGCGGGGGGAATAGCCCGGGCGGCTCCTGGGTCGGGATCGACGGCCCCGGGGTCGGCTCGGGAATGGTCGGTCCGGGTGGGGGCGGGGGCGGATTGGTCGGGGGCATGGCTTTTTCCTCCCTGTCGGCGCCCACCTTTCGTTGGCAACGGGCGCCGACGTACACCGGAAGAATGTGCAGGGCGCGTGCCGAGGCCGGCGGGGACGGAGCGATCCCGGCCGATTGGTCTCTCACCCCAGGGCGTCCAGCCAGACCCGCAGATCGTTCCCGTACTCGCTCGCCAGGTCGCCCTTCACGAGCTGGCGGTGGAACGCCCCCGCTCCCCGCCGGCCCAGGTCGGCCGCCTCGGCGTCCGGGAACCGTTTTTCCGGGTCCGCCGCCACCAACCGCCGGCATAGCCCGACGAGCAAGTCGCTCGCGACCACCTCGGCCGGAAGAAGGTCGCGGATCCGGTGTTCCAGCGTCCGCTTCGCGTCCCGTAACGCGGCGTACCCGGCCCCCCCGTCGAACGGCGGCTGGCCGGAGAGCATCTCGACCAGGACGTACCCGAGACTGGCCAGGTCCGCCAGGGGCGTGACCGCGCCCCCGTCGAGGACCTCCGGAGCGGCATACAGGGGAGACCACACCCGCCGCCCGCCGGCCAGTCGGACGTCCACCGCCGACCCGATGTCGACCAGCTTGGCCGCGCCGGTCCGTTTGAGCATCACGTTCGACGGCTTGATGTCCCCGTGCGTGATCCCCTCCCGGTGTAGCGCGGCCAGGGCGGCGAGACAGTCCCGGACGATGTGGATGGCGACCCCGGGCTTGACCCGCGGCTGGGTCGGGCCGTCCGACAGAACAACGTCCTCGACGTACTTCAGGTGAGCGGGTTCGAGCTTGTCGCGGGTCCGGGCCAGCATTTCCCGGGTCAGGACCTGCCGGAGGTCGTACCCGTCCACCCACTCCATCCGCATCACCCGGACCCCGTCGTGAGAGACGAAGTCGTGGACCGCAACCAGGTTTTCGTGCTGAACGGCCGCGACCCGGGCGGCGACGGCCGCGACCCGGACCATGTCCTCCTCGTACGCGCCCGCCGTCCGGTACGATTCGGGGGAGAACACCTTGAGAGCGACCGGCAGGGTGAACCCGTCGGCCCCTTCCTGCGAGGCGAGGAAGACGACCCCCTGCCCCCCCTGCCCGACGACGCGCAGGTCGTGGCACCTGGTCGCCCACGACATGTCCCGCTCGCTCAGGACAGCCCGGTAGCGGGCGAGGAGATCGCTGTTCGTGCGCCCGATTGTGGGACTGGCAGAGCGGTGGACGGAATTGTGCGAACGGGTAGACTCCATGTCGGTCCCAGGGAGGGTGGGACGCCGTCGCCACGGCTAAGCCCCCATTATAGAGGCGATCACGGTTGTGGCCCGGGTTCACCCCCCAAGTTCGCCGCCGGAAAACGTTTGAGTTCCGTTCCCCCCTTACGGATCGCCGCCGCCCGGGCGATAACCGCCCACCGGGGGATCGGGCCGACCAGCTGTCGAACCCGCTCGACGACGGCATCGAGTGAGTTGGCCGTATTCCAGAGGCCGACGAACTCCGTCGCCGGAACCCGATCCACCTTCATCTCCATCCCCGCACTCCCACCAGTGTGTCCCGATTACGGGCCGGCAGTGCCCCCGTACCCCGGCCGTCGGGTGTCAGTCTACCGCGATGCCCATAGCCCGCTCATCACCAGACTCGGGGTTCGGCGGCGGTCCCGGAGGCGGCCGTGCGGATCGCCCCGGCCAGGAAGCGGGTACGGATCGTCGGGGGAGGAACAACCGTGCGGAAGAGTCGGAGATTACACCAGGGAGATGATCGCCGATGTAGGAACGGGGGGATTGGCATCGGAGGGGGTTGTTGATCCAGGGGTGGTACGTGAGGCTACTTGCTCGTTTCTCGCCGTCCTTTGTCGGGCTCCGCTCCCAGCTGGGCGGCGAACCGGTCTAGCGTGTACCTCATTGCCCGGACGATCTCGGCGCTCGTCGTCGGCCAACCGGCGGTGGGGTCGGAAGCACCCATCCCCCTCGCGATCCCAGGGTTTACGAGCAAAGACGAGTCGGGTATCGGCGACCGGAACGAGCCGTGGACCTGATCCGCTTGCGTTTCCTGCAACAGCCGGCCGACGGTGGCAGGCGAGATCCCGCCCGCGGGCATGATCCCGATCTGCCGGCCGGCGTGAGCGATCCAGGCGGCGAGCCTGGCGATCCCGGCCTCGGCGGTCTGACACCCCCCGCTCGTCTGCACCCGCTCGAACCCGAGCCCGGCCAGCTCTTCGAGCGCGGCCGGCGGGTCAGCGACGAAATCGAAGGCCCGGTGGAAGACCGCCTTTCCTCCCGCCGCGTGGACGAGCTGGCGACACCGCTCGTGGTCGATCCGGTTGACGCCGTCGGCGGTCTGCAAGATCCCGACCACGATGCCGTTTGCCCCGTTCTTCAAGAACCACTCGGCGTCGCGGCGCATCGTCTCGAAGTGCTCGTCGGAGTACGTAAACCCTCCGGTGCGGGGCCGAAGAAGCACGTAGACCGGAAGTCGAACTCTCTCGCGGACGGCAAGGTACGTGCCCGGCGACGGGGTCAGGCCGCCGACCTCCAGGCCGGAGCAGAGTTCGAGCCGGTCGGCCCCCGCCATCTGGGCGCGAAGGGCCTCTTCCGCGCTCGTGACGCCGACTTCGAGAACGATCCGGCGGGTCATTTCCCGCGCCCCCGCAGCTCCCGGCTCACCGCCTCCGCCGCGGCGAACGTCCGCATCAGGTTCCCCCCGAGGATCTTGTGGATCTGCTCGCGGGTGTACTTCCGGTTCAGCAACTCCTGGGTGATGAACGGGTAGCACGACACGTCGCTCATCTGGTGGGGCAACTTCGGGACGCCGTCGAAATCCGACCCGAGGCCGACGTGGTCGATCCCGGCCACCTTCGCCACGTGGTCGATGTGGTCCGCGATCGTCAGGACGCTCCCGGCCGGGTAGTCGTTCTCCTTCACCCACGCCTTGAGGGCTTCCTGGTACTTCGCCTCGTCCCCCGCGAACTTCGCCTTCAGCTCCCGGGACACCTCGAACATCCGTCTCATCGCCCGGGCACCTTCCGGGACCAAGAACCCCGAGTAGAAGTTGACCATCACCACCCCGCCGTTCGCCGGCACTAGTTTCAGCACGTCGTCGGGCACGTTGCGGGGGTGGTCGGCGACCCCGCGGGCCGACGAGTGCGAGAAGATGACCGGGGCCTTCGTCACCCGCAGGGCCGCCCGCATGGTGTCCGGGGAGACGTGCGACAGGTCGACGAGCATCCCGACCCGGTTCATCTCGCGGACCACGTCCTCGCCGAACGGGGAAAGCCCGTTCGCCTTCGGGGCGTCGGAACACGAGTCGGCCCAGTCGAGCGATTCCGAGTGCGTCAGGGTCATGTACCGGACCCCGAGCTTGTAGTAGTCGCGGAGGACGCCGAGGGAGTTGTCGATCGAGTGGCCGCCCTCGACGCCGATGAGACAGGCGATCTTCCCGGCCTTGCGTACCCGGGTGATGTCCTCGGTCCCGTAGGCCATTTCGAAGACGTCGGGGTAGCGGGCGGCCAGCTCGTGAATCACGTCGATCTGTTCGAGTGTGGTGCGGACGGCGGTGCCCTTTTTCGCCGTGTCGGTCGGCACCCAGGCGGACCAGAACTGGGCACCGACGTTCCCCTTCTTCAGCCGGGCGATGTCGGTGTGGAACCGGGGTTGTGGCCTGGCGAGGTCGATGTTGCGGAACGCCGGCCCGTCCTTCTCCCGCAGCGCCCACGGGAGGTCGTTGTGCCCGTCGACCAGGAGTGCGTCGCGATGGATCGCGAGGGCTTCGTCCGTCAAAACGACGTCCTTGCCGGCCGCGGGTGCCGGCTCCGACGAGCTTGACGGGTTGGCCGCGATCAAACTCCCGCAGACGGCAGCACCAAGCGCGAGGAAACAGAGCACCGATCGGAACATAATGGGACCCGGGGTTAATGCGGGGAGGTGGAGGCAGCATACCGGCCGCAGGGCGGCGGCGGTATCCCCCCTCCCCAGGGTCTTACAAAGTCGTCTGCTCGCTCCGCGAATGCTCGTTGCTTCTACCTGACCCTGTCAGAAGGGGTGATAACCCGGGAGAATACACGACGTGTTCGGTCGCGGTCGCGGGGGTCGACGTGCTGACGCTGCAAGTCGCCATCCCCGGGGCCACCGGTGGCACTCACGGGGTCTGGATCGAGCCGAGGTTGACGAAGTCGGGACATGTCACGAGGTGCGGATATCCGCAGCTTCCCGACCCGGGGCGATGCCCTGGGCTCAGGGCTCTCACCCCGTTGGGGTGAAATCCCCGTCCATCTCGCGCGGCCAAGATGGCCGCGGTCCACGGAGCCGAGTCCCGTCACTGGTTGAACAGGAATCCCTTGCTGTTGAGCAGGGCCCAGATGAAGTTCTCGTAGGCCAGCTTCTTGGCCTTCTCGTTCTTGGCGATGTGGGCCAGGGCCAACTCGAGCTGGTCCTTCGTCGGCTTCTTCCCGGTCGCCAGCAGGAACAGGTCCTCGACCTTCTCGGCGTCCGGCCGCGGGTCCTTGGCCAGAACTTCGGCCCGGCCGCCGACCCGGGCCAGCTTGTCCTGCACCTCGTTCGAGTTCAACAGGTGTAGGCTCATCGCCAGGCTCGCCTCGTTCACCCGCTCGCACTCGCACGCGCTGATCCGCTGCGGCCGGCCGGTCACGTCGAGGAAGTACGACGTGAACGACTCGTCCGGGAGCATGATCGCCCGGCTCGGCGCGAACTTGTCCGCCGGCAGCCCCGGGAACGTCGTCGGGCTGTCGGTCAGCTTGCCGACCGCGTCGAACAGCACCTCGGCCTGAAGCCGCTTCGGGTAGTACCGGGCATAAGACTGCTTGTCCGAGACGTTGAACTCGTTCGGCGCGGACGACAGCTGGTACGTCCGGCTCTTGCAGATCGTCTTCACCAACGACCTGAGGCTGTACTTGTTCTCGACCAGGGTCGCGGCCAGGGCGTCGAGCAGTTCCGGGTTCGACGGCGGGTTGGTCACCCGCATGTCGTCCAGCGGGTCCACGATCCCCTTGCCGAAGAAGTGCGCCCAGTACCGGTTGGCCACGGCCTTCGCGAAGAACGGGTTCCGCGGGCCGGTCAGCCAGTCGGCGAACCGCTGCCGCGGGTCCTCGTCGGCCGCGGAGACCATCGGGTCGGCGTCCAGCGGCTTCATGTCCGCCGTCTTCCCGGTCCTCTTGTTGGTCACGGCCCCGGTCGACTTGACGAACAACACCTGCTTGCCGTTCTGGCCGTTGTTGTTCTGCTGCCCGGCGACCGGGACGTTCTTCTTCCCGACCCGGCCGAAGAAGGCGGCGAGGCCCCAGTAGTCGTCCTGACTCCACTTCTCATACGGGTGGTGGTGGCAGTTCGCGCACGCCAGCCGCTGCCCCAGGAACACCTGGGATACGTCGTCCACGAAGTTCTCGGGCGTCTGCACCTCGCGGTACCAGAACGCCGGCGGGGATTTCGCCTCGTCCCCGACCGCGCACACGATCTCGCGGACGAACTCGTCATACGGCTTGTCGGCGGCCACCGCCTCGCGGATCCAGGTGTGGAAGGCAAACGTCCCGTACGCCCGGGTCGGCTGGTTCCGCCGCTTCACCCGCAGCACGTCGGCCCACTTGTTCGCGAAGTAGTAGGCGTACTCGGGCGAGTCCACCAGTTTATCGACCAGCTTGTCCCGCTTGGCCGGGTCCTTGTCCGCGGCGAACGCCCGGATCACGACAGGGTCCGGCAGGGTGCCGGTCACGTCGAGGTAGACGCGGCGGACGAACTGCTCGTCGGTACACAGGTCCGACGGGGCGATCCCGAGTTCCTTCCACTTCTTGGCGGTGAACCGGTCGACGATCGTCTTCTCGGGGAAGTCGAACTGCGGGGCGGTGCCCGGCCGAGGGACGACCGCCCGGAACACGGTGACGTACCCCTGATACCGGACCATGACGCCCGCCTGCCCGGTGACGGACAGGGTGTTGAGCAGGCCCGTCTCGCCCACCGTCGCGACGTCGGTGTCGTTACTCTCGAAATGGGCCCGCCGGGTCACGTCCTCGACTCGGCCGTCCGAATAGTGGGCGTATACCGCGAGCTGTTGCCGGGCCTGCCGGTCGATCACCCGGCTCTCGGGCACGACCGCGATCCTGGTGACGACCGGGTCGGTCGGGCTGCCATACGGCAGGCCGGACGCGATCCACCGGCGGACGATCTTGTACTCCTCGCTCGCCGGGTCCATCTTCTTCCCGCCGCCGTGCGCGGTCTGCCCACTCGCCTTGGTCAGAAGCAGGCTCGCGTCCGGGTTCGCGGGGAAGACGCGACGGCCGCGGGCTTCCTTCAGGAGGTTGTCGTAATCGAACTGCGGCTCGAACCCGATGAGCGACAGCCGGAACCCGTTCTGCCCCTGGATCTTCCCGTGGCACCCGCCGCTGTTGCACCCGAGCTTCGTGAATACCGGGACGACGTGATTCGCGAAGTTGATCGGGAGCGGGGCGTCCATCGACTCGGCGGTCACCGGGACCTTCACGGCCATCCCGCTGACGGCCGCGGTGATCTCGGCGGTCCCGTTGGCGATCGGGTAGACCCGGCCGTCGGACGCGACCCTGGCCACCTTTGAATCCGAGACGGTGTACGTGGCGGCGGCGGTGAGGTCGACGTCGCGGCCGTCGGCCCGCTTGCCGGTGATAAGCAGCTGGGGGGCGTCGTCCGTCCCCCGGAGTTTCAGCTGCGCGGGGTAAGGGGTGATGCCGGTGATCGGGGCGGGGGTGGCGGGTTCGGCTGCGGATCCAGTTCCGGTACAGACGGTCAGCGACAGAAGTGCAAGGATCAGGCGGTTCATGGTGACTCCCTTACGGGCAGAAACGTGCGGGGGATGCGGGGGTAGATACGTCCCCCGGCACGGCGGTAGGCTGAATTCGGGGCGGGATAGGGAAGCCGACGGGTTCAGGCATCCCTCATCATTTGTCACGGGCCAGTTGCATCGTACTCCCCTTCTCTACCCAGGTCATGGCGTCTCCCTTGATCGTGACCTTGATCCGACCGCCACGATCCCGGCTGTCAGCGGTGGGGACATGTACCTTCACGTCCGAAAGAGAGATATAATCTCCGCTACTCAACCGGTAGTTCGATGTGAGCACCGGAGTGTTCTGAAGGCTCATGGTCAACTTCCCGTCTGAAGTGAACTCCAGGATCACACTTCCGACGGGGGCGCCTTCAAAAGGGCTGGTATTCTTCCACCTTCCGACAATCTTGCCTTCGTTGTTTGACGAACAGGCAGAACACGCCAGCGCGAGGACACTGACGACTAGCACTGAACAGGTTCGCCGGGTGAGGGGCATGGACGATCGGGGGTTTGAGGCCGCGCCCTTGGACCCGGTGATGATCGGAAGCCCGGGGCGGTAAATCGGTTTTACCGCCCCGGACAAAAGTACGCTACCTTCGTCCGCGAAATCCGGGCGGGGCCTCATCCAACGAGCTCGCGGACCGGTTCCCGCTCGTCGAGCACGTACATCGGCCGGCCGGCACCGTTCGGGAAGGTGATCGCCGGGTCGATGCCGATTGCCCGGTAGATGGTGCTGAGCACCTGCGGGACGGCGTAGGGGCGGTCCTTGGGCCGCTCGCCCCGGGCGGTGCTGGCCCCGACCGCCTGGCCCATCCGCAGCCCGCCGCCGGCCACCAGCGCACTCATCACCGGCGACCAGTGGTCCCGCCCGGCGTTCATGTTCACCTTCGGGGTACGGCCGAACTCGCCCCACATCACCGTCACCACGTCGTCCTGCATCCCGCGGTCGTGCAGGTCCTGGATCAGGTTGGCGATCCCGCGGTCGACCTGCGGGAGCTGCTTCTTGAGGGTGGTGAAGTTGTTCCCGTGGGTGTCCCACCCGCCGATGGAGAGGGTGACGCAGCCGACCCCCGCCTCGATCAGCCGGCGGGCGGTCAGGAACTGCTCGACCCCCTTGTACCGCTCGGCCACCTTCGGGTCTTCCTTCTTCAGGTCGAGGGCGTCCCGGACCACCCCGGCGGTGACCATCTCGACCGCCCGCTCGGTGTACGCATCCATCCCCTTCATCGTCCCGGTCGCGTCGATCTCCCGGCGGGTGTCGTCGAACGAGTCGAGCAGGGCCTTCCGCTCGTCGAGGCGGCCGGCGGTGACGTTGTTGGCCAGTTTCAGGTTCGCGTTCCCCTGCCCGCCCGGGGTGAACGGCCGGTGGGCGACCCCGAGGTAGCCCGGCTCGGTGCCCCGGCTCATCCCGCGGAGGCTGACGAACGGCGGGACCGGCCCGGCCGTCTCGCCGCGGAGCTTCGACACCACCGACCCGAACGACGGGTGGTCGGCGGTCCGGTTTACCCGGTCCGGGTAGCCGGTGAGCACGTAAGAGTCGCTGTGTTCATCGGTCGCGACCACCGACCGGACGACGGCCAGCTTGTCCCACATCTTAGCCTGCAGTGGGAAGTGCTCGCAGATGTCGACACCAGGGACGTTCGTACTGATCGGCTTGAACTCGCCGCGGAACTCGGCCGGGGCCTCGGGCTTCAGGTCGTACATGTCCATGTGCGACGGGCCGCCCGGCAGGTAGATCATGATCGCGGCCTTCTGGGACCGCGACGCCTGCTTCTTGGCCGCCGCGGTTGCGGCGAGGGCGGACTTCGCCCGGAGCATGTCGGCCAGGGTCAGCCCGGCGCCGAATGCCCCGATCTGGAGGAAGTTCCGTCGGGAGACGCCGTCACAGAACGATTGAGACGAACCGAGGAATCGCAGCATGGTTGCCCCCCATTTCGCGATTCGGACAGGGAAGGTGGGAAAAAACGGTGGGTCGAAAACCTGCCGGCGGTCAAAAGGTAGGCGCCACCAGCATACACCTAAAGCCCGCGGACGGGATGGCCAGACATTCGGATCGATCGTCGGCGAGGTCACGTCGCGGTTTGTAGGGAGCCTTGCGGGGATTTGAGTGTGGGATAGGAAATCCCCACTGTGTCATCGGCGTAACTTCAAGGCAGGACGAGCCATGGCCACCCCACGCTTCACCCCCGAGG
>JAQGHQ010000393.1 GCA_028288765.1 Gemmataceae bacterium
CGGCCCGGAGCTTGAACTCGGCCGTGTAGGTGGTACGGGTACGTGCCATCGGTGGACTCCTTGCTCTGAGTCTACACCGTTAACCTCGTGTCCACTGTTCTTGGGGAACCTCAATGGCACGGGAAGACATCGAGAGCTTCCGACCCCTGCTGAAGTGACAAAGCAGTACTAAGCGGGTCGCCAAATCATTTTTGACATAACACCGATGGAACGGCCCCCGGAGAGGGGCTTTCACCGAGCATGATGTCAAAAAACTTTTGGTGACCCGCTTAGCTCAGCTCAAATGCTGCCACACCCTGTTTTGCGTGTGAACGACTGTCACGCCCGGCCCGTGAACGCACACGGCGGGCGGTGTGGCCCAGTCCGAGAATTCAAAGTTCGGTTCGTCTTCAGGCAGATACTATTCAGGTGTACACTAACCGATATAGAGGCTCTCTCCTGGCGGCTTCCCCAGGCAGAAGAGCCGCGGATCAAGACAAGAAAAGTCGCATTTGTCATACGAACTCAGTCTGCAATTTTTTCTTCACAGAAAATCGTGAATAATAGAGCGATGTCGTGTTCTTCTTCAGCTTGATGACTGGAGGCGCTGAGCCGGAGCCTCCGGGGGTGTCAAATTGGCGATGAATCGAGTGCGGGGAGCGCCAGGAAAAGTCGTTTTTGCCATACTAACCCAATCTACACATCTCCCTCACAATCCTCGGCGGCCTCGCACCCCCAAAAAGCCATTTTTGCCATACGAACCCAATCTATACATCTCCCTCACGGAACCCTGCGAGCCCGGGGCTCATGCATACCACCCTTGCGACTCGAACCACGCGGCCATCTCGCGGGTCATTTTCCCGGTGTTGTCCATCCGAGGGACCTTGTTCTGCCCGCCGAACTTCCCCCGCTGCTCCATCCACCGCGCGAACCCCCCGGGCTTCACGACCCGGATCCGCGGGGCCAACATCGCGAGGTCCCCGACCCGGTGGGCCACGTAGTCCTCGTTCAGTCGGCACAGCTCCGCGTCCAGCTCCCTGGCGAACCGGGCGAGATCGGGCGGGCTATGCGGCACGAACTCGATCAGATACAGGTGGTGACCTGGCTGTTTCGGGTCCGCTGGGAAGACTGGCCCGACGTGGTGTTCGGGCGCGCTAACCCCACACAGATGCGCGGCGTGCGAGACCGCCTTCTCCACCTCTTCGCCGATCAGGTGTTCCCCGAACGCCGACAGGAAGAACTTGGTCCGCCCGGTGAACCGCAGAAGCGGTGGGTCCCGGCTCTCGAAACAAACGGTGTCGCCCACGAGATACGACCACACGCCCGCGCAAGACGTGACGACCACCGCGTACTGCACCCCGACTTCGACATCGGCCAGCGTGTGCCGGGTGGGGTGGGCGCGGTGTATCTTCCCGTCGTCGCCGAACTCCCGGAACGGGATGAATTCGAAGAAGATGTCGTGATCGGGAACGACCCGCAACAGCTGATACCGCGGGTCTTCGGTCGCGATAAACCCCTCGGAACAGGGGTACACCTCGCAGTACTTCACCCCGTCGTTGCCGATCGCCTCGCGGAACAAGTCGCGGTAGGGCTCGAACTTCGTCCCCCCGTGGACGATCAGCCGGAGGTCCGGCCACGCTTCCGCCACGGTCGACTTCCCGGTCACTTCCCTGAGCCGGTCGAACAGCACCATCATCCAGGCCGGGATGCCGCTGACCGCCGTGATCGGCTCGCGGGCCGCGAGCTCGGCGAACCGCCGGACCTTCTCCTTCCAGTCCGACATCATCATCACGTCGAACGGCGGGAACGTGTACGGCCGCATGAACTCGTACACCTCCCGGGCGGCGATCCCGCTCAGGTCTCCGGCCAGGCTGCCGTCGGCCTGCTTGCGGAGCTCGGTACTCCCGCCCAGGAAGAAGAACTTTCCGGTGAACAGTCTGGCGGCCGGGTGCGCGTGCCGGAAGAGGGCGGTGGTGGTGAACGCCGCCTTCCGGTTCGACGCCAGCATCTCCCGCGACACCGGGATGTACTTCGTGGCCCCACTCGTGGTCCCGGACGAGAGCGCGTAGTACGGGATCTTCCCGGGCCAGGTGACGTCATCGAGCCGGGGGTAGGTGGCCTTCCAGTACGTGTCCCAGAACCACTCGTACTCGCGGACCGGGACGCGGGCCTGGTAGTCGGCCACGGACGAGATCCGGGCGAAGTCGTGGTCGCGGCCGAACTGGGTGTGGCGGGCGTGCCGGACTAGCTGAAGGAGCGTGTCGTGCTGGACCTTCCCGGCGTCCATCCGGTCGAGTGCGGCGGCCCGGTTGTGGGCGTACCGGAGCAACACCGCGTCGGCCGCCCGCCGGACCCACCTGTTCCCGGCCAGCGGCGCCAGAAACGCGGAACTCGGCATTGTTCCCCCCTCAGAATGCCAAAAGCCCACGGACCGCGTCCGTGGGCTTGTTGTACGGGCCGACCCGATTTCAAACGGCGGCCGGCTCGCGGTATCCGCGGCAGACGTACACCCCGCCCGGGGGCATGTTCAGCGGGACGAACCGGAACCGGACGTCCTCGAAGTAGCTCCGGTACATCCGGTAGTAAATCAGCGGCATCACGGTGAGCTGGCGGAATGTCCCGCCCGGGGCGAGCATCCGCGCAGAGGTCGCCAGGATCGCGTCCCGGAGCGGGGCCGGGAACGACGGGAGCGGCAGCCCGGAGCAGACGTGGTCAACCTGGGCGTGCCCCCGGTCGGCGAGCAGCTTGTCGAACTGACAGGCGTCACCCTGGACCACGTCCACCTGCGGGAACCGGGCCCGCAACCGGGCGCACAGGTCCGGGTCGAGTTCGATCACGAGCAGCTTCGTCTGCGGCCGCAGCCGCCGGACCAGTTCGGCCGTGATCGGCCCCGTTCCGGCCCCCAGTTCGACGATGCAGCGGGCGGAGTCGAAGTCGATACCGCCGACCACCGACCGGGCCATGAACCGGGAGCTCGGGGCGAACGACGCGATCGACCGACCCTTCGACCAGAACTTCTTCATCATCAGCCACCAGTCCGGCCCGCGGGCCGAGCTGGACTGGGGCGGGTGTGGGTGAGTTTTCGAGTCGGCGGCCGGGGCGTGCGCGTTCATCAGGTGGCTCGGGGTCGGGGTGGCTTCGCGAGGAGCAGCTGAGTCCAAGACGGCCGGGCGGTGGGCTTGGCGGCGCTGAGAAAGTGTACGACCAGGCGGTTGATCTTCCAGGCCTTCTCGATCTGCGGGGCGTGCCCGCACTTCGGGATCGACAGGAACAGACCGTTCGGCAGCTCCCGGGCCGCCTCCGCCGCCGTTTTCGGGTCGCAAACCTTGTCCTCCGTTCCGGACACCAGCAGGGTGGGGCACTTCATCTCCTTCAGCTTATCGCGGACGGTGTAATCGAGTGTCCCGCGGACGGTCTTCACGAACCCGGTCTTCCACCGCCGGCTCACGAACCGGGACTTGTAGTACCGTAGCATGTCCCGGTCCACGTGTTTCGGCTGGTAAAAGACGCTCCGGACCAGCGCGTGCGGGTCGCGGCCGCTCATCCCGTCCATGATCGGCAGCTGTTCCTTGTCCCCCATGCCGGACGGGCAGAGGAGGACGACCCGGCCCACCAGTTCGGGATACCGGACGGCGAACTCGACCGCCACCTTCCCGCCGAGGCTGCTCGACACGATGTGGTACGGCGGTGACTGGACGAACTGGTCGAGGTAGGCGTGCAGCTGGCCGACCAGATAATCGACCGTGACCGGCTCCCGGGCACTGATCCGGCGGTGCAGGGCCTCGCCCTCGTACACCAGGATGTTCGGGGTGAGGACCTCGAAGTACCGGCTCCAGAACCGGCGGTTGCGGTACCACGATTCCGGTTGCTCGGCCAGCCCGTTGAGGAGTACCAGCGGCTGCCTGCGGCCGTAGAGTGGCGGCCTGAACCGGCCGAAGAGTTGGTTCAGCGGAGAGTTCATCAAGGGAACCCCGGGACACCGGCGGACACCCGGACGTGCCGGTGGGTATGATTTTTTAGAATACGCCAGACCGCGCGAGTGTAGGGAAAAATCTCTCCGCGGTAGGAATTCGTAGTCCCTTGCCCGTCCCGGCGGCACAACCGTCCTCAATTCCCACCCCGGCCGGCGCGGCCGCCTCCGACCGGACGACCCACACCGTCATTCTCGCCCGCCGCCGCGGCTTCGCCCCCATCGGTCGAACGCGGGCGGCGCGGCCCGCCCAAGTAACGCGGCCCGAAAATGCCTTTGCACGGAGGAATCGCGGCCCGATAAGATGGACCTTACGCTTCGCCACGGCGATTGCCGTTTCACGTCCGTCGGGTGGCCACCGCGGGGAGTCCTCATGCCGAGTTTCAAGGTCCCGTGCCCGAGTTGTGAGGCCAAGGTTCTGATCAAGAACCCGGACCTCGTCGGCACCAAGGTCGAATGCCCGAAGTGCAAGTACCGGTTCAAGGTCGAGGCCCCCGCCGACGAGGCCGCAGGGGATGGCGGGAAGACGGGCAAGGACGTGAAGGCCGCGGCCGGGGAGGAACCGGGCAAGCAGCCGAAGACCCCGAAGAACAACAAGAAACTCATCGGCGTGGTCCTCGGCGTTGCCGCCGTCGTCATGCTCGCGATCGGCGGATACGCCATCTTCGGCGGCGACAGTAAGAAGCCGTCGCCGGGTCCGGGTCCGCGACCCGGCGGGGTCAGTGCCGTCGGCGGCCCCCCCGGCACGGACGAAGACGCCGGCAAGAATCAACAGCCCGGTCAGCCGCCCCCGAAGCAGACCCCTTCCCTCCCCCTGAGCGACAAAGAACCGACGAACCTGCTCCCGCGGGAGACCGTCGCGGTCTACCGGTTCGACCTCGACCGGCTCCGCCAAACTCCGCTCGGGGGCACGCTGTTCGACCACACGATGTACGACCTGTTCCGGACCTCTACCGGGCTCGACCCGGCCAACCTCGAGCGGTATTTCCATTGCGCCGTCGGCGAGAAAGAGCGGGCCCCCTTCGGGCTGATCCGTCTGAAGGACCCGGTGGCGGAAAGGGACGTGCGGATGATCGGTGCCGGGAAAGGGAAGGCGGTCAACGGGAAGACCCTCTACCCGGTGGCGGGGAACCCCTTCCTGATGGCCGTCGGACAAGCCCTGTCCGCCCGGTCACTCTTCGGAGACTTCTACAACCGCCCGCTGACGATGGCCGCGGCCGGGAAGGAGAAACCACTCGGGGCCTGCGTCTACGACACTCAGACGATCCTCATCGGCGACTACGCGGTCCTGGAAACGTTCCTCGGCGGACTGAAGGACGGGTATCCGGAAGTTCAGACCGTCCTGCGGAAAGAGGCCCCGCCCCCCGTCCCAGAGCCGGCCCCCGCGCCGCCGGGCGGCGTCGGCACTCCGCCGGGCCCGATGGCAGGACCTCCGCCGGCCCCGCCGATGACTCCGGCGGCCCCGCCCCCGCCGAAGCCCCCGAACCCCGCTGCGGCGAACAAGGACTACACCACCAATCCGTATTACCTTTCCGTCTCGCCGGACCTGAAGAGGATGTTGAACGCCTTGGAGGACGAGCCCGGTGGCCAGCCGCTCATGGTCCTCGCCGAGAAATTCGACAACGCCGCCTACGACCGGAAAGGGGTGAAAAAGGGGTACGAGTCGGTCGTGAAGGCGATCGACCCGGTGCTGACCAACGCGCAGTACATCGGCATGAATCTGACCGCATTTTCCCCCCGGCAGGTCGCGGGCACGGTCAGGGTCGTGGGTAAGACGCTGGACGAGGCGAGACAGATCGCCCTCGGTCACCTGAGCCCGGACCTCACCGACGGGGTTCCCATCCTCTCGGTGCTGTTACTCACGCCGATCGAGCTGCGGAATTACGTGGACCCGAACGCCACCACCCCGGGAGGTCCCGAGACCCCCGGGAGTCCGTTCTTTCCTGGTGGATCTGAGGTGCCATTCGCACCCGGAGGACCGATCGGCCCTGGACGGCCTGGGGCGCCGTTCACGCCCGGAGGCCCGGGCTCCTCCGGCGGTCCGATCCGCCCCCCCGGGCCTGGCGGTATGGGCCCAGGAAGCATGGGCATGGGGCCGAGCGGCCCACCGTCCTTTTCCGGTTCGTCGTCCGGCCCGCCGCGGCCGGGCAGTACACCGCCCAGCTTTCCAGGCTCGTCATCCGGGCCGCTCCGCCCACCGGGCGCGGGTGGCCCTCCCTCGGGAATGCCTGGCTACGGGCCAATGCCGGGTCCGATGGGGCAGAGACCCCCGGGCTCGGGGCCGGGCCCGGAGGGATTCGGTCCGGGGGGTGATCCGAAGCACCCGACCGAACCGGCGGGCCCCCCATCGCACATCGACCTGCGGCTGACGGATCAGGTCATTACCGTCACGGTGGAGATCAACTTCTCCCACGACGTGTACGAACGGATCCTGTTCCCGCGTCTATCAGGGGTTGTGAACCAGCTGAAGGGGAAAGCCGGGGTGTTCGCGGGGAACAATACGTGGCACGGACTGGCCCAGGCCGTGTCCAAATACGTCGAGCAGAACAAACGGTTCCCCCGGGGCACGGTCGATCGGCCCGCGAGCGACCAGACCCGGCTCAACCTGCCGTACCCGCCAGTCCAGCGGCTGAGCTTCTTCGCCGAGCTGCTCCCGCACCTCCGCGGCCGCGAGGGGATCGCCGCCGCGCTAAACCGCGGCGTCGCTTGGTACGACGACTCGAAAACCTCCAAGAACGCGGAGGCGGCAGGGGCCTGGGTCCCCGAACTGCTGGTCTCGTACTACCCGCAATCGGCGTGGCGGGCGACCTCGCCGCTGGCCCCGGAGCACACCTTCGGGGGCACGAATTTCGTCGCGATTGCCGGCATCGGGGCGGACGCGGCCCGGTACGAGCCCGCCAACCCTGCCCACCAGAAGCTCGTGGGCATCAGCGGGTACAACTGGGGCTCGAAGGTCGAGGAGGTGACCGACGGGTTGGCGAACACGATTTACCTGATGCAGGTCCCGCCCGGCTACCCGCGGCCGTGGGCGGCCGGTGGCGGGGCAACGGTGATGGGGCTGAACCCCCAGAACCCGATGGCCGACTTCAAGTACACCCGCCCCGACGGGAAGGCGGGCACCTACGCGATCATGGGCGACGGCGCGGTGCGGTGGATCCCCGCCGACATCGACCCGAAGATCCTGCTCGCGATGGTCACCCGGGCGGGCGGTGAGACAATCCCGAACCTGGATCAAGTCGCGCCGCGGGTCGATCAGGAGGGTAAGGCGAGCGAGCTCAAGGCCGACGCCAAACCCACCGATCCGGCGCCGCCCGAGGTGAAGGCAGGCACGCCCCCGGTCGGGAAGGCGGCCGACGGCTCGGCGCCTCCTCCCAAGACATCGCCGATGCCACCGCGGGCGAATTCGGACGCCCCCGCGAAGACCGATCAGGCCCCACCCCCCAAGGAGAAACCAGCTGCCCCGGCGAAGAACTGACCGGGTGCAAAAAGCGAACGGGCCACGGGAAAACCGTGGCCCGTTTTCGTTTCCCGGGCGGTGCGGCCTCAATACGTCGGGATCTTCACTTGCTCACCGCCCTTCAGGGCCGACTCGTGGGCACAGATGCCGACCAGCGTCCAGTTCGCGCTGGTCGGGGCGTCCGGGAACGCCGGGCGCTCGCCGAGGACGGCCGTCAGGAAGTTGTGGGCGAGGTGGGGGTGGCTCCCGCCGTGCCCGCCGCCCTGAAGGAAGCTCAGGTGGTCGGCGTCCTGGATGGCCGCCGGCGTGGTGAACCGGCGGACCGGCTCGGGCAGGAGGTGGGCGTAGTCCGGGACCTTCACCCGCTTCGGGATCTCCGGCTCCGGGAGCGGTTTCTCCGGGGTGCTCTTGGTGTGGACGACCGGCTCCTCGTTCTCCACCTGTTGCCACTCGAAGCTCTTCTTCGACCCGCTCACGTCGAAGCTCTCCCGGTACTGCCGGGCCACGTCGAAGAGGCTCCGGGTCACCTCGGCGCAGACGTCCGACCCGCGGACGCTGAACGTCGCGGTTTCGACCGCGAACCGGCTGTTGTAGTTGGCGACCAGTTCCTCCCGGATGCGCCCCGACCCGTAGCACGACACCGCCTCGGCGTGGGCCGGGTGCCCGGGCTTGCTCAGGATCGCGAGGCACGGGCTGACGCAGTGGGTGGCGTACCACATGGGCGGGAGGCCGGGCCAGTAGTCGGGCCACCCGTCCATGTCCTGCTGGTGGCTGCCGCGGAGGAACTGGATCCTGCCGAGTTCGCCCTTCTCGTACAGCTCTTTGACGAACAGGTACTCGCGGCTGTACACGACCGTCTCCATCATCATGTACACCTTCCCGACCTTCCGCTGGAGCTCGACGATCTCCCGGATCTGCTCCTTGGTGGTGGCCATCGGGACGGTACAGGCGACGTGCTTGCCGGCCTTCAGGGCGGCGATACTCTGCGGCCCGTGGTCGGGGATCGGGCTGTTGATGTGGACCGCGTCGACGTCCGGGTCCTTCAGGAGGTCCTCGTAGCTCGTGTACCGTTTCGGGATCTTGTACCGGTCCGCGCACTTGTCGAGTTCGGCCTTATTCCGCCGGCAGACGGCGTACATCTCGGCGTTCGGGTGGGCCTGGTAGATCGGGATGAACTCGGCCCCGAACCCGAGCCCGACGATCGCGACCCGGACCTTCTTGTCCGACGGCATGGGAGGGTCTCCGCGGCGGTAATGAAGATGACGTGGGGGATCTTGGACGCAGGATACGGGGGGCGGGTGGACGGGGCAACCGTGAGGCTGGGTGAAACGAAGAAACCCGGCCTCTCGAAGAATGCCGGGGGTCTGAGAAGGCCGTGGAACGGGGCCCGGGTTACCGCCGCTTCCCGGGCTTCCTACCCTTCACGCTCCCGGGGGCGTGGCCGTTGACGGACCCGTTCACGTCGGGGGCCGGGTGGGCCGCGGAACCCGCCGGCGCGGCCGGCACCGGGGCGGACGCGGCGAGACCGGCCCGCCTGGTATCAGAGGGCCAGTACTGTTGCGGGATCAGCCCGACCCCGATGACGACCGCCATGCTCAGCCAGAAGTTCGCACAGCCGTCGGCCAGCCGGGTGTCGAACCCGTAAGCGTGCAGCCCGATCCCCAGCTGGTTCGTCCCGAACCAGCTCCAGGCGGTGATGATGTTGCCGACGATCGCCAGCACCGCGACGCCCCGGGTCTTCACGAGTCCGCACCACCGGGCGTGCAGGATTAGCGAGTTCCAGAGGACGATCAGGACCGCCCCGTTCTCCTTCGGGTCCCAGCCCCAGAACCGGCCCCACGACTGGTCCGCCCAGATCCCGCCGAGCACCGTCCCGACGAAGCTCAGGAGCGTGGCGAAACAGACCACCCCGTAGATCATCTGGCCGAGAGTCTTGCTCAGTTCGGGCGTGAGCGCCAGCCCCGCGACCGGTCGCGCGAGCCCGGGCACCTGGGCCGGTACCGGCTCGCCGTGCGCGTCCACCGCGTCGGCCGTGGCCCGGGCCAACAACAGGCCGAGGAAGTAGAGGCCCCCGACCGCGATCATCCCGAACCGGAGGAGCGTGGACACGGCGGAGTGGACGACTTCGAACTTGGTCAGGGCGTCCAGGAGGACCCACCCGATGAGCAGCGGGATCGCGACGATACCCGCCGCGGCGGCGCCGTACGCCAGGAGTGAATCGACGGCCGGCGGCTCCGGAGAGTGGAACGAGTCCCGGATGACGGAGGCGAGCATCTGGAGGACGTAAACCACCCCGAGGAACCCGGCGACGAACGTCGCCGTGTACCCGAGGGTCACGGTGGTGACGTGGGTGGCGAGCCAGAAGTTGGTGTCCAGCACCGCCTGCATCATCTCCAGGGTGTCTTCGGTCGCGAGGTTGTGGGCGACGATCGTGGTCGCGACCCCGAGCACGGCGGCGACCACGTTCCCGATCCCGATCGGGTAGACCCGTTCCAGGATCAGGCCGAGGGCGACGCACCCCCAGCCGATGAAGATCGCCGAGGAATAGAGGTTGGTGACGAACACGAACCACCGGTCCGAGAGGTACATTCTGGTCAGCAGGCCCGCGGTGTGGACGACCAGGGTGAGGAGGAGAACCCGGGTGGCCGACCGCCGGAAGGCGTCGCCCACCCGGGGCAGTTCCGCGGCCTTGAGGGCGAACCCGAGGACCCCCAGGACGAACGCGAGGACGTACAGCCCGACACACCGAAGGAACGGCGAGAACCGGTTGTACGTGATCTCCAGGCCCGCCCGCCGCGTCTCCTCGGCGGGGATGTGGGCGAGGTACTTCGACCGGTACTCCCCAACGAGCGAGTTGAACTTGTCGGGGTTCTTCCGGCGGTGCGCCTCGATTAGCCGGTCCCACTCGGCGGCAGCCGGATTCGCGGCCAGCCGGGCCCGGAGGTCGGTCTCGCGATCCCGGCGGGCGTCGTCCTGATCCTGCTGCGGGAGCAGCGACAGGACCGCACCGAACACTTCTTCGCGTGCGCCCTCGGGGAGCATGGATGGGTCCGCGTCCATCACCATCTTGACCAGCACCGCCCGGCGCTCCGGCGGGATGCGGTCCGGGTTCCCGTCGAGCATGTGCGCCAGGAGGCGCTGTTCGTCCTCGGCGTTGAACCCGCCGGGCTTGGACCGGACCTTCGTGCGGGCCGCGGCCAGGGCCTGTGTGTAGGCTGCGTCTTCGGCGGCCTCCCGGAACTCGCCCAGGGATGCCCAGCCGATGCCGCCGCTCTGCGGGGGGAGCAGGTGGAATTTGTTCTCGGGCGTGTCGTGGCCCCGGCCCTGGGCGACGTGCATGACCAACGAGAGCCGCTCGGCCAGTTCGAGCATCTTCGTCTCGGTCAGGTCGAGCGGTTTACCGGCCATCTTCTTCGCCCGGGCGGCTTTCGCCTTCGAGTCGATGACCTGAAACTGGTCGCGGTCGCGGAGTTCGTTGACCGAATACCGCAGCCCCTCGCGGACGGTCAGCTTGAGTTCCGCCAGCACTTGCTCGTTATCGACCCGGATGATTCGGTGCGACCACGCCGGGTCGCTCTTGTCCGCCGGCTTCGCGCCGAGCGTGTCCAGGTACCACCGGATCGCCGGCTGCTCGTCGCCGTTCGCGTCCTCGAACACCGACTTGCCGCTGATGCTCCGCAGGTAGACCCGGGCGACGGTGTCGAGCGGCTTCACCCGCCCGCCTTCGAGTACCGGGATCCGCGCGAACCCGTCGAGGTCGAACTGGTCCTTCGGCTTCATCCGCCCGTAAACGGAAAGCAGGTACAGCGCGGCGACGGCCGTCATCGTACACGGGATCAGCCAGGTGTAGTTCCGGGCGAGCCACCCTGGACCGGCGTCGGCCGCCTCGGGTGCCACGGGACCGGCCTGGGGCGGGCCCGCGGTCGGGCCGCGGCCCAACCGGGTGAGGAATGAGACGAGCCCGACCCCGAAGTGGGCGAGTAGCCCAAGCGTGACCATCACGCACGAGGTATACGGGATCCGCCAACCCGGGTTGTTCACCACCTGGAGGACCGTCGTCGTCTCCGTCTTGTCGAAGTTGCTCTGGTAGTATGTCTCGCCCTCGTACCGGAGCGGTTCGTTCATCCGGATCGTCTGCTCCCGGACCACTGCGCCGTCTTTATCGAGGATCTTCACCTCACTCGAGTAGTTCTTGGGCTTGTTCGTCCCGGGATAGCGGTCGAACCGAAACTTCACCAGGGAGATGCTGAACGGCTTGTAGTATCGCTTGGACCGGAGGGAAAGGTCGTACGTCTTCCCGTCTACGGTCAGCGAGTCGTCCTTCAGGTAAAGGGAGAGCAGGTAGATCCCGAGGACCTGATCGGTCCCCTTCTTGAAGAACTTCACGTAGGCCGAAGGGATGTCGACCTTCTGGTTCGGGTCCACCCCGGACACCTCGCCGCGCTCGACCGCGATCCGCTGGCCACCGGCCTGCACGGCGTGCCCGGCCGTCGCCGGGTTGGGGCGGCCGGCGGGCTTCTCCAGGGCGGAGTTCACCATGTACTTCACGATTTCCAGGTCCACCGGCAGGTCCGGGTGGGTGATCCGTCCCGCCCCCGCGCGGAGCGCGGAAGCGGGGATCACGGTCATCGTGTCGGTCGAGGGGTCGGATCGGTCGACGACGGCTAATTCGTAGTTCCGGCTGTCCACGGAGTAGTTGGCCGACTTCCCTTCCTCGATTACCATCTGCTGCTCGACCGCAAATTCGCGGGTAACGAACTCCCCCACGAAGAGGAGGACGAGCCCGCTGTGGAGGAGCAGGACGCCGGACCGTTTCCACGAAACTCGGAACCGGAGGGCGTGGGCCGTCAGGAGGTTCACGAGCATCGCCCCGCCGAGCACCTTCCCGGCCGGGAATGGGAACGACCCGGCCCAGTACGTCCCTTTCGGGAGGTCGAAGAACACCTGCCCGAACTTGTTGAACAGGTCGAACGGGACCAGGACGTACCACGACCAGAAGTACTTTTCGACCACGGTCCAGATGCCGAAATCGACCTGCGCGAGCGTCCCGAAGAACACGAGCAGGATGGACAGCGCGAAGAGACCGACCGTGAGTTGCAGCGAAGCGAGGGCCTTGAAGCCCTTGTAAACGTAGTACCCGGGGCCGGGCGCCGGCCGGCCCGACGGGTGCTCCCCGGCCCCGGAGGCATCGGGCTCGGCGATGGTCGTACTCATCTCGAACTCCTCGGGAACCGGGCGCGGCCGCCCGGCGGAGAGTCGTTAGCGCTGCTTCCCCATCATCGGGCCGGACGCGGGATTCTTCGGCCCCCGGAGGTCCACCCGCAGCCCCTTCCCGCCGGTGGCGTCGAACGGGCTCGTGTACCTCGGGACGTCGTCGGCATCGAAGTCGATACCGACCTGGCCGGCCCACCGATCGAGGTTCTGGACCAGCCCGCCACCCGGGACGTAGGTGATCGTCACTTCTTGTGGCGCGTCCGGAGGGCCGAACCTCAGCGTCTCGTCGATCTTCGTGGTGATCGGGCCGCGAGTGACCGTACGCGGGCCGGTCTTCGTCCAGCCGGCGGGTAGGTTGAACGCGGGGAGGGCTGTGGGGTCGGCTTGAAGACGGACGCTCGCGGCAACCTTGTCGAACTCGGCCTCGTGCCCGGCGACCTGGTCGGCGGTGCCGGCGAATTTGAAATACCAGACCGGCGAGTCGGCGGGGTACACCGCCCCGAGGATGCGGTACTCGGTCGCGGTCTTCCCCTCATCGGGGTTCTTCGGCACCTTGTACGACTGGATCCCGTCCTCGCTCCCGCACCCGGCCCCGAGAAGCGCGACACCTGCCAGCGCGACAATCGACAGAACAGAGCGGACGCGGCGGAGCGGGACGGCCATTGGCGGGAGTCTCGGAGACGGCCCGGCGGGCCGGGGGGGCGGGCGGAGAGTCGGGAAGCCTTATCCCCCATTCTTCAGAGCTTAACAGTGTCCGTCAAGGCACCCTTGAGCCGCCCGGCCGAGATAGACCGGTCTGGCCGACCGCCCGAGAGCCGACCGACGAGACACTTTCGCCGCCGCTTTTCAGCTTCGGATCGGGCGGTCGGGCCATGCAGACCGGAAGGACGGCAAAAGGGGTTACCGATGTATCAGTATCTGCTGTCCGAAGAGGGGTGTCCAGAGAAGGTGGAAGTCTTCCTGAAGTGGGTCACCACCCCGGGGGCGACGGGGTGGCGGACGGGAGATAGCCCTGATTTCGCACCGCGGAGAGCGCGGAGGACGCAAAGGGGAATCCGGACCGGAGTTCGAAGAACGGGGAGGCCGGGCTCCTCCGCACGACGGATCAGACGCTCGGGTCCGAACTTCTGTCCGGCCGTTCCTCTGCGATCTCTGCGGGCTCCGCGGTGAGAAATACAGGATAGGTCGGACCAGGGTCGGCCTGCCGTCTCGTACCGACTCACGACTCGGCAACCACGGGGTTCCGCAATACGCCAATCCCCTCGATCTCGATCTCGGCGATGTCGCCGGCCTTCAAGAGGATCGGCGGTTTACGGGCGATCCCGACACCCGGCGGTGTGCCGGTGAAGATCAGGTCGCCCGGCTCCAGCGTCACCACCTGCGACAGGAACCAGAGCAGGTGGGGCACGCCGAAGATGAACTCCTTCGTGTTCGAGTTCTGTAGCGTTTGCCCGTTCAGCCGCAACTGCACCTGCAACTTGTGCGGGTCGGTCAGCTCGTCGGGGGTCACCACCACCGGCCCGATCGGGGCGAACGTGTCGAACGTCTTCCCGATGATCCACTGCTTTTCCTCGCCGCGGAACTGCCAGTCCCGCGCGGACACGTCGTGGCCGCAGGTGTACCCGCCGACGTACCCGAACGCCGACTGGTCGTTCGGGATGTGCCGGCCGGTCTTGCCGATCACGATCACCAGCTCGGCCTCGTAATCCACCTTCTGGGCGACCTTCGGCAACTTGATCGCCTCGCCGGTGGCGATCAGGGTGTTCGGGAACTTGCCGAACACCACCGGCTCGGTCGGGATCGCCTTCCCACCCTCGATCGCGTGGTCGCGGTAGTTCAGCCCGATGCACAGGATCTTGCCCGGGTTCGGGACGGGCGGGAGCAGTTTGACCGCGTTCCCGGCGTACTTCACCGCGGCCGGGGACTTGGCGGCGGCCACGGCCGCCGCCCGGACGGCGGAGCTCGCCGCGAGCAGGTCTTTGATGCACCGGGGCAAACCGGGGTCGGTCGCGTGGAGGTCGACGAACGACTCGCCGACCTGGGCCGCCGCCCGCGGGCCGGTCGGGGTGAGGATGGTGGCCAAGCGCATGAGAAGCTCCGGATGCGGTTGATCGAATGCGGAGTATTGAATGAGTTGCGGGATGATTGTGTAGGTCGGGTCGAACTCCCCGGCCGGGCCCGGGTCACTACGCCCGAGGGCCGGCCGTCACCTCCGCCAACGTCCCCGGCGGGGATAGTACCCGCGGGAAAGGATTCGGGCGGAACCGGTCGGGCTCGCGAGTCACCGGGTTCTTCTCTGTCGGCACCGGTCGCCAGACCGATGCCGGCACTCCCGTCCGCGGACTGGTCCCGCCCGCCCGAATTGGCTTCGTTCGGTCGAATCGACCCCCGTGCCGACGGGCGTTAGCCGGTCGCCCCGACACGAGGCAGAACGTCCCCGGGAATTGGGTTCGTTCGGCAGAATCGGCCGGCGGACCGGCGGGAGCCCGGGTGGTGGCAGGGAATGGCAGGATTTGGCAGTCCCAGGACGGGAGAGGCCGATCTCGTAATCTCCGAGTCGGGACCGAGCTGGCAATCCGCTGGGTAGCATGAGCGGGTGATGCAGATCGGGTTCGTTCTGCAAAACCGACCTCCCACCGGGTGGAAACCGCCCCCCCCGGATTGGGTTCGTTCCGCAAAACGACCTCCCGACCGCTCCGGTGGTCGACCCGAACCGGGGAGGACCGATGCGGGTTGGGTTCGTTCCGCAAAACCGACCCTGCCCGAGCGGGTCGGCTCGGCCCGAGGTGTGAAGGAAGCGTGTCGATTGGGTTCGTTCGGCAGAATCGACCCCCCCAACCGACGCGGGTGTGACCGGTAGTCCGCTCGCGTTTTTGACGGGTATTGCTGCACCGGTCAGGAGACCGGTGCCACAACGGAAGACGGAACTCTTCCCCGGGGCTTTTCTTCTCATGGCACCGGTCTCCTGACCGGTGCAGGCACCCAGATCCGAGGACGAAAACTCCCGAAAACCAGCCGAAGCGATCGCGAGCCCGACCGGTTACGCCAAACGACGCTCCGACCCCCACTCCCCGCTCATCGGAGTCCACCGGCCACTCGATCCGGCCTCCCAACGCGAGGGTGCGTACCACGACCTTGGGCGTGGGCCGCACTGCCTCCAGTGTACCTGGGCGACGTGCCGGTCCGAAGACGAGCTGGACGTTGAAACGGGAAGCTCCGGGCCGGGCTCGCGAACCCGACCGAGTACTCCCAAACGATTCAGGACTCCGCCCGGAAGAACGGGTCGAAATCGACCGCCCGGTGGTACGGCCCACCCCACATGCTCGGGACCGGCATGTGCTGGACCAGGCTGGGGGCGTGAAGGAGAACGCCCGCCGAGTGCCTGAGTGCGATCCGCCCCAACCGGATGTCGAGGTTCCCCGACTCGCGGTCCCACTCACGGAGGACGGTGACGAGAGCAGCTCTCGAAAGAAGGATCGCCTGGGACCCATAAAACATGTGCGTCACCCGGGCAACCGAACCACCTTTGGACTGAGACGGGAATGCCCTTCGGGGGGTGTCTTCGACGGGGAGGCCGGGGTTGTACAGCGACCCCGTCCAGAGCCACCCGTCCCGGAGCGGGGCCCAGGCGAGCAGGTTCTGGCGCAGGTGGAGGTTGAACAGCAGGTCGTTCTCCAGGAGCAAGTAGTACTCGGCCTCCTCTTCCGCTGCCCGGAGCAGCATCCGGTGGGCCGTCGCGATGTGGCGTGCCCCGGACGTCGGACCCGTTCCGTCGTCGACCACGACGACCGGATCCTCGCCCCAGTCCGTTGCCCGCCACCGGGCCATCGTCCCTTCCCAAACGTCCCGCCGCTCAAGACAGGTGTACATGAACGCGCGGAGTGTGGGCGCAGCCGGGCGGGCAGGCACCGGTCCGGGTCGGCCCGCGAGCTCGCGGCGCAGCTCCCCCAGCCACTCGAAACACTCCGCCTCCAGCGGTAGGTCGGGGTTGTACCAGTTCGCCTCGGTCCGCTGGGTAGTCAAATATCCTGTCGACGGGCCGACGCGGAACTTATCCGCACACCGGTGGACGAACAGGGGGCCCCCGTCCGGGCCGACGTGGAGGAAGCTGTGGACGGACCATCTCATCTGGTCCCGGTACATCGTGTACCCTTGCCCGCAGGCCGGCCAGGCGACCTCCAACGCCCCCTTGTCCCCGTACCCGTGGAGAAAGCTCCAGTCGCTGTGATCGCAGTACCACCACGCGAGCTGGAGCGGTTGCCAGGACGCCCGCTTGTGGACGACGAACTGGCCGGTCTCGATCGACGTCCGACCCGGTGGCCCGATCCCGAACACCCGCCAGTCCGGCGGCGGGCCGGTCGGGAGATCCGGCCAGAAGACGGCCCCGGTGGCCCGGTAGCCCGGTTCGTCGAAGAGGACCGACGGGTCCCGGGCCGGGTAAGAATCGGCGTCGAGCGAAAGCACCTCCTCGAAAGGGGAGTGCAGAACCGCGTACACCTTCAACTCCCAGCCGTTGAGGATCCGACACGGATACTGGGTACGAACCGCGTCGGCATCCACGCATTCGACCCCGAACCGTTCCAGGATGGCCCGCCGAGATGCCGGCAGCTCGTCATCCCGGCCGAGATACCAGACCTGGATCGGGAGCGCACACCCGACGTGGCGGATCGCCCGAACGGTCACATACACCGACGGGAAGTACGGGGCCCCGCCGCCGGCGATAACGATCCCCCGGCCGCGGAACCGACCGGCCGGGTACGGGCCAAGGGCGCCGAGGAACCGGCCGGCCGCGAGCCGGTGTGCCTGGTGGGTGACGTCCCAGAATCCCCACCCGTGCGGCCACGCCTGAGCCGGGCCGGCCAGCAGGTCGGCGAGGGCCTCGGCCGGCATGTCCGGCCGGACGCCGGCCGCGGGGTCGCTGCCGTCGCCGGGGAAGTGGTGGTCGGCGAACGGGCACGCCCGACAGGTGTCGGGGGTGACCATCCGCGAACCAGCCAGTTTGGGCGACCGGCACAGGTAGGTCGACCGGGAACGGGGCTCCCGGCGGTGCCGGCAGGACGGGAACAGGTTCGGCATTGGGTTAAACGGCGGAGACGGTGATCGGGGGCAGGTTCACCAGACCAACGGGCGGTACATTCGTCTGCTGGGCCGGGAAGAGGAGCGGACCGAACGCACTTCCGCCAAACGGGATGGCGTAAGTCAACGCGACCGCCCCGTGCGTCAGGGTCAGCTCCCATCCCCTGGTGTTACACAGCCGCAAGCGGATATGACCGACATGAATCCCGTCCCCGGCGTTGTCCCACGTCGGGGACGGGCTGTCCGCCACCTGCCGCAGCGCCCAGATCGCGTTGAGCGCCCGCAGCGGGTCGGCGTGGAACCCGGCAATCACCACGCACCAGAGTGCCGGGTAAGTGGTCACCTTGGTCGCCGCGGCAGTCGCGATCATTACGGCACCGGAGCCGGTCCCGCACGGACCGGTCGTCCCGGGTATCCCCGTGAACGGGATCTCGTCGAGGACCCAGCTGCTCCCGCTCCCGCTGCCCGCGGTCGGCCGGCTCCAAACCGCGAGAGTATCCGCCACTCCGGCGGCAGAATAGCAGGCCCCGGGGATCTCGTTCCCGGCCGACCAGGTCCACAACGATTGGGACGCGTCGGGTATCCCCCGTACCGCACTGGCTCCTGGGGTTGCCGACGGGACATAGCTCGAAGTCGGGCTGGCGAGCGCGAACACGTCGGCCTGGGCGGTAGAGTAGGTTACCCAGCCGCAGATCGTCCCGATCCCGGTCCCGGAACCGCTCCCACCCATTTGTCGGACGGGACAGGTCGAGTTGCTCTGGGGTGACGATGATGTCACGTTCCCGAACAGGCGCGCCTGGACCACCGCCGCGGGCGGGTGTTGAATCAGCACGGGCCTGGCACCCCCCTGGGTTGGGATATGAACCTCCAGGCGAATGCTGATGTGCTCGGGACTGGGCGAACTCATGGGCGAAATCCTGTTTGTTAGCGAACTCGTACACGGAGCGAACGGAACGTCGCACTGCTGTTCTCGACGAAGAGCCCGACCGGCCCGGCGGCGGGACAGCCCAGATCACCCAGGACGTCCTTCGCGACCGGCTTATCGTTCCAGGTGACGCCGGTCAGCCCCCCAGGCCCGAGGGTGACACCCAGCCGTTGGTCGCCCTGCGGAAAACGGGGTATGCCGCCTCCCCCCTTCAGATGGCGGATATAGAGTTGTCCGGTCTGGTCGAACCGTCGGAAGTCTCCGAGTTCCAGAGTTCGGGAGTCTACGGGTTCCGGGATGGGGCCGCGGGGAACTGGGCTCAACATGTCGACGCGTAAATACGACCCCCAAATGGTCGCCTGGCCGGGGATCTTCTCCGCGCGACCACAAAAAAAGAGCCCCATCCCCCCGGTCCAGGGGTGCTGGTACATGGTCACCTCGAGGTCGAATTCCTTGGCGTCGATCTTCTCGACCTCGACCACCCCCCACCCCGCATTGCTGAGCCAGAGCTCGTGTTTCTCGGGAGCTGCCCTCCACGACGATTTCTCGGGAGGGTTCTGCCACTCGGATTTCTCGGGAGGGTTCTGCCACTCGAGGAAATCGACCTGCCGGTCCAGCAGTTCCACCCACTGGCCTGGCGGAAAGATCCGCGTCCCGCGCAGAGGCCGCGGGGGCGGCGCGACCTCCAGAGGGGGGCCGGGAAGCGGCTCGGGCGGTCGCCCCTCATCGGGTGCGACCGGGTCCTGACCGTCGGCTCCGGCACCGGGTCTTCCCCCTGCTCCCAGAATCACGACCAGCGCGAGGCCGGCAACGATCCCCGCGAGAATGGCCGCGACGACCCACCGTCGATACCGACGTGATAGCCGGGGTAGCGGGGCGGGCCGCGCCGGGGAAGCCAACCGGGCGGTGGTGTGGCCATTCTGTGTCACAGTTGGTTGAACGGCGGCCGGCTGATCCGGGGAGGGGAGCAGATTCGGTAGCGGGGTCGGCACCTCGGTCGGATCGGCCGCCGGAATCGCGGCGAGTCGGCCGAGGTCCTGGCCCTGGCAGAACGAGGCCAGTTCCAGGGCGACCTTGGCGGGAGCCAGTGGCCGGGCCGAAGGGTCCTTTTCCAGCATCCGGGCGATCAACGCCTCCAACGCCTCCGGTACGTCCGGTCGCTTCTCGCGGACGGGAGGCGGGGTGGCCTCGTTGTGCGCCCGAAACTTCTCGTAGGCCGTCTCGAACCCGGGCCCGGTGAAGGGGGGAGACCCGGTGAGCAACGAGTACAGAGTACACCCGAGGCTGTAGACGTCCGCCCGGATGTCGACGTCGCGGCTGCCCCGGGCCTGCTCCGGCGCGATGAAATCGGCCGTCCCCATCACCGTCCCGGTGATGGTGAGCTGCTCGCCGCCGTCGCCCGGCCCCCCCAGGCGGACGAGGCCGAGGTCGAGAACCCGGACGATCCCGTCCCGGCCGAGGAGGAGATTGGACGGCTTGATGTCCCGGTGGATCATCCCGTGCTGGTGGATGAAGTCGAGCGCGTCGGCCGTCTGGCGGGCGATCTCACACGCATCCGCCAGCGACATCTGGCCGAGGGACCCGAGGACCCGGGCGATGTCCATGCCCTCCACGTACTCCATCGCCAGGTAGTAGTACCCGCCGGATTCGCCCGCGTCGGTGGCCCGGGCGATGTGGGGGTGGCTCAGCCGGCCGAGGGCTTCCATCTCCCGGTGAAAGCGGTCGACCGCGTCCGGGTCATTTGCGCGGTGGGGGGAAAGGACTTTGAGGGCGGCGATCCGCTTTAACCGCGAGTGCCGGGCCTTGAAAACCATTCCCATCCCGCCCCGGCCGAGCCGGACGATTAACTCGTACGGTCCGACCGAGTGGGAACGCGGATCGGGAAGTGAGCTAACCGTCTTCAAAACCGACACCCGACGATGATCGATCACGGTTAACGGGCACAGTCGAATACGGCCGAGTTTACCATATTCCCGTCAGTCTGCCACTACCTCATCCGTTCTTCGCGGAATCGGGGGAAGCAAGCAATGGCAGGTAAAACCGTTGAGCTTTTTGCGCCGCTTGTCGCCTCGTCAGTCGGCCCCACCGGCGTCTTTCACCCATGTCCCCGAGGCGCGCCCCGATTCGGCCCAGAAGACCGACCGACGAGACGGCGCCGGGAGACCCGGCGGCGAGACGACGGACCGGCGTGCCGCATCGGAAGTCGTCGGATGATCGGGACGGTCGCGTGCCGGCGGGTTATTTGGCCCCGACCGGTCTACCGAGTTGCTTGCGGAGGTGGGCCAGTGCCGCGGCCCGATACGGGTCTTTGCCGGGGTCATCGAACGGAAGGGCTTCCTGACTGTTCGCCGGCCGGAGGGCGTGCTCGTCCGCCCACCGACGGAGCTGGGCCGAGAGGTCCGCGGTCACCGGGACCTCGAGGCCGGGGTCCGGGCGGATGCCCCAGTCGTCGGTCGGCCCGCTGTCGGGCCGTTTTCCCCTCGGCTTACCATTCGGACGGAGCGTGGTCCCGGTCGTCACCTTGAACTTGAGTCCACCGAACCCGGTATCGACCATGTTCTGGATCAACGCCCGGCCCACCGTCCGTTGCCCCATCACCACACACCTCCCGTTGTCCTGCAGCGCGGCGGCGATGAGCTCACCGCCCCCCATCGTCTCCGAGCCGACCAGGACGACGAGAGGCGGGGCGAGGAACTTGCCGCTGAAGGGCGGGCCGGCCCGATACCCCCGCTCCGGGAGAAGGGGTCCGTTCGGGTCCGGCCTGGCCTGCACCTCGGCGATCAGACTTTCCGGCTTCAGGAACATCCCGGCAATCTGGGTCCCGTGAGCGACCCATCCCCCGGGGCACCACCGCAGGTCGAGGATGAGCCCGCGGCAGCCGCGCTTGGTCAAGTCGTCGAGCATCTCGGCCAGCGTTTCGTCAGACTTGTTTTCGATAGGCCCCACCCGGATGTAGCCGATCCGGTACTCCCGGTCGAGCATGCAATCCCACTTCCCCTCCGCGACCCGGATTACGCCGAATACGGCCTCGGGCGTGTACGCCTGGGTTTCCAGCACCAGCGTGATCGGCGCGGGGGTGCCCGCCCGACGGAACTTGAATGTTCGTTTGATCGCAAGAGGCTGTCCGGTGTTGGGGTCGAACCCGGCGCCCGGGTGGTAGGCCAAGCGGGCGAACAGATGGTTCGCCTCGGCAGCAGTAATTTCGATGCCGTCGACCTGAGAGATCACGTCACCGGGTTTCACCCCGGCCCGCTGGGCGGGGCTGCCCGGGATCACTTTTTTCACCCGCCACGGGAAGCTGGCCGGCGACGGGACCTCGCCCGGCTTCGGGAGTGGGCCGAAGACCCCGACCGGCGGGATCATGCCGGTCGCCATCCCGTGCTCCACCCGGTACACGCTCCACCGCTGTCCGCCCGCCCCGTCCAGTTCGAGGCCGATCCCGTAATCCATGTCCACCGAGACGGTGGAGTTCATCGGCGGACTGACAAGACCGCAATACGGGTCGGTCGCGTGGCGGAACCCGTTAACCGCCGCGAACAGGGCCCGGGGACCGCTCAGGGAGGGACGGTTGCCGAGCCTGATCCGGGTGTCGATCAGTACCTCGAGTAATTCCGTCTCCCCGGCCCGGGCGGCCGTCCGAAGGACGTCGTCCGGGGGAACGAGCCCGGCTTCTTCGTACAGGCCGCGGATCGATCCGCGGATCAGCTCCTTCATTTCGACCTTGCGCGGGTAGTACTTCTCGCGGACGATGTGCCCGGTCTGGTACACCACGTGGGCGAATTGCGTCGCCTGGTTGCGATCGGCGGGGACGGCGCCGGGTGGGGGAGGCGGGACCGGGACCGGGGCCGCGGGGGTGAGGAGGAGGAGACCGACGCCGGCGAACCCGAGCATGTGCAGTCCTCCCGAACGGACAGGGCTCCAGCTTTTTACTCTCAGGTTAGCGGACCCGGGCCGCAAGTCACAATCCGGTAACAGCCCTATTCGTAACCCGGTGACCGACGCGGCCCGCGAACCTGGCCCCCGACACACGAGACACGGGATCATGACGACGATCTGGCTCACGCGCCACGCCGAGACGGCTGTCCCCACCGTGTTTCATGGGGCCGAATCCGACATCGGACTGAGCGCCCTCGGCCGCCGACAGGCGGACCGTGCCGCCGCCTGGTTCCGCCCGTTCGCCCCGACCGCCGTGGTTTCCTCGGCGATGACCCGGGCGAGGGACACCGCCGCCCCGATCGCCGCCGCGGCCGGGGTGCCGCACGTGATCGAGCCGGACCTGCACGAGCGGCGGGTCGGCATCCTGTCGGGCACCGCGTTCTCTTCGGCCGGCGGGCCGTGGCCGGACACCATCAACCGGTGGACGGCCGGGGAAACAGACTTCACCATGGCCGGGGCCGAGTCGTTCGACCAGCTGCGCGAGCGGCTCGTCCCGGCGTTCTGCCGGGTCGCCGAATCGTTCGCCGGCGGCCGGCTCGTGGTCGTGGCGCACGGCGTCGTGTGCAAGGTCCTGCTGCTCACCCTGCTGCGAGAGTACACGCCGGCCGACTGGCTCCGGCTCGGCCGGGTCGCGAACCTCTCGGTAACCGAACTCGCCTGGGAAGGGGAGAACTGGAGGGTCCGCCGGCTTCTCGAAGTCCCGCCCCCGGTGGCCGCGCTCACGGACGGGACCCCGACGGGCGTGGGCGAGAAGTCTCAGGGGTAAAACTGGGCGGCCACGGATGACACGGGGACGCATTCCGGAACCGGTCTTGACACGCGACTTGACCCCCCATCCGCATTGTGCGGTTCAGATGAAGTGCCCGCGCCGGCGCGACCGATACCTCTTGCCAGTGGGACGGGCGAATGACGCCCGCGGAGGGCCGCCGGGGAAAACCGGGGCCCCACCGGCCGGGCTGTGAAGCCCGGACGGACGCCCGGCCGGGCTTCTCAGCCCGGCAGTCAGGACGGGGATCGGAGCCAGAGGGGGAATCGTGCTTATGACCGGCCAAGACGTGCTGGCCCCGGCAACCGAAACGGAGACGCTGCGGCAGCAGCTCCTCCAGGCCCAGCGGCTCAGCAGCGTCGGGGAGTTGGCCTCCAGCATCGCCCACGAGTTCAACAACATCCTGACAACCATCATCAACTCCGCCAAGCTCGGGATGAGAAATGCGGACCCGGTCGACAAGCAGCAGGCGTTCGAGCGGGTGGTCAAGGCCGGGCAGCGGGCCGCGACCATCGCCGGCGGGATGCTCGGGTTCGCCCGAAAAAGTTCTTCCCACCGGCAGAAATGCGACGTCATCAGGCTGGTCGAGGAGGTTCTCGTCCTCACCGAGAAAGACCTGGGAAAGCACCGCGTTCAGGTGGAAACCCGCTTCGACTCCCGGCCCACGGTCTGGGCGGTGCCCGGCCAGATCGAGCAGATCCTGGTAAACCTGGTGATCAACGCCCGCCAGGCGATGACGAACGGCGGGCGGCTGAAGATCGAGGTGAGGGAGAACGCGGAGGCGGACGTGATCGAGGTGCGGGTGTCGGATACCGGGGTCGGCATCCCCCCGGACCACCTCCGGCAGATCTTCGAGCCGTTCTTCACCACCAAGCAGCCGGACGAGTACGGCCGGGGCGGGACCGGGCTGGGGCTCTCCGTCTGCCGCCAGATCATCGAGCAGCACCACGGCCGCATCCGGGTCGAGAGCGTCGTCGGGAAGGGCTCGACGTTCACCGTCAAGCTCCCGCGGCGGCTCTCGGAAGACCCGGAGTAAATCAGGGCAATTGGGGAAGACGCAGAGGCCGGGAGGCTTTCCGGCCTCTTGCTTTTTTGCCCCGTCGAGATCCTCGGCGGGTGGCTGGGGTAGTCATCCCAACGGGGGGTGGAACTCCGGGCATAGTCCGGGTCGGGGGATCTCGACCGATTTCCTGGCAGACAAAACCAATCGTAGGGCCGGCTGTGCCGGCCGTCGCCGTTGGTTCGTAGGGCCGGCTGTGCCCGCCGCAATCGTTGACTTCTAAACAGGAAACGGCCTCACACAAGGGGGCCGGCTGTGCCCGCCGCAATCGTTGACTTCTAACCAGGAAACGGCCGGCACAGCCGGCCCTACGTTGTGTCCGGCAGTCCTTACTTACACGTCCGGATCCGCTCCAGCAGGAGTTGTTCGAACGCATAGTCGCGGCCGACCCGGAACCAGCTCACGCCGCCCGGGGCGAACGCCGCCGGGCCGATCACGTCGAGCTGCCGGTCGACCGTCGGGGCCTCCTGGAACACCGCACCGCCGACCGCCTGCCGGGTTGGCCTGAGCAGGTCCTCCATCTCCTTCTCGACGACAACATACACCAGATACCCGCCCCGCTCGCCGACCCGGATCTCGACAACCGCCGTCTGCCGGAAGGTCTGGAACGTGGCCAGCAACCGGCTCCGCGGGTCGGGGTTGCCGCCCTTCCAGACCTGTTCGTATCCGGGCGCACTCCGCGGCCTCGTCACGATCCGCCCCTCGTACGGGTTCGCGGAGAGGATCTCGAAGTAGTCGTCGAGAACGTCGATGCACTTCTCGAACACCTCCCGGTAGGACACCCCCGTCGGCACCCCGGGGGATACGAGGACCGGGTTCTCGATCCCGTCCGCCTTCCGGACGAGGACCGGGTTGTCAACCGGCGGGGCGGTCGCGCACCCGGCCGCCCCGGACACACCAACGGCCACGGCCCACCCAATCCGAATTCCCCTGGCCATCGGGCTCCCCCCCGTACCGGCTCGTCCGGAAGAGTGGCCGGCCCGCTCACGGGCCGACGAGTACGTACCCCCCGTAGGGGAATGGACCACCCTACCCGGTACCCACGGTGTCGTGTGAACCGGCTCTATGCCCGCCCGGGGCGGCGGCGTCAAGCCGGGGCGGAAAAGGGTTTCCCCTGCCGCGCCGGGTTGCGTACAGTGACAGGAGCCCGACTCCTCACACTGCCCGGAGCCCGCCGATGCCGCGGTTCAGGTCGCCGTCCGGCCCGCTCGCCCTGTTCGCCCTACTTGCCGGTTTGCTCCCGCTGTTCGCCCAGCCAATCCCGCCCGCCCCGGCTCCCGGTCCTGCCCCGCCGCGCCTGGCGGTACAGAAGGCCCGGGTTGGCGCGACCGCCGCCGTCGTGGAACCGACCGTTAGCGACGAGGACGCCCTGAAGGAGGCCGGACTGACCCCGACCGATGGGGAAAAGCTCGTCGGGTATCTGAAGCAGCGGACCGTGTCCGACGCCGAGCAGGGGAAGATCCAGGAGCTGATCAAGAAGTTCAAGGCCGACAACTTCGACGAGCGTCTGACGGCGGCCGAACACCTGGAACTGTATGGCCCCGCCGCGATCGGCCCCCTCAAGACCGCCGAGAAGGACTCCGATCCGGAGGTGTCGTATCAGGCCGGCCGGATCTTGAAGCGGCTGGAGAAGATCCCGCACTCCGCGGCCGCGGCGGCGGCGGTGCGGGCGGTCGTCCGGCTGAAGCCGCCCGGCGCCGCGACCGCGCTCCTCGGGTTTCTGCCGCTCGCCGACTCCGAAACGCTGGCCGACGAGATCCGCGGGGCCCTGGTGGCCCTTGCCGCCCCGGACGGCAAGCCCGACCCGGGGTTGGTGGCCGCCCTCGCCGATCCCTCCGCCATCCGCCGGGGCGCGGCCTACGTCGCTCTGATCGAGGGCGGACCGGCGGGGGAACGGATCCGGATCAAGGAGTCTTTTCAGCAGGTGAAAGACGCCGTCCGCAAGGATACCGATCCGGACGCCAAGTTCCGCGGGCTCTGGGCCCTCGTCCTGACAACGAAGGAGAAAGAGTTCGTGCCCGACCTGATCGGGCTGATTCCCCAGCTCACCCGCGGCCGGATCTGGCAACTGGAAGACCTCTTGTTGCAGCTTTCCGGGGCGCACCCAGAGGGAACGCGATTCGGAAAGTCGGCCGAGAGCCTCGCGCGGGCAAAGGACGCGTGGGCGACGTGGTGGGAGAAGAAGGGTGGGGGCGTGGACCTGACGAAGCTCGACTTCAAGCCGCGGGTCCTCGGGTTCACCGACCTCGTGGAATCCGATCAGCGGGGGTTCGGGATGGGCCGGGTGGCGTCTCTCGGACCGGACATGAAGGAGAAATGGCAGTTGGTGGGGCTTCGGAACGCGACCGACGCCCACGTCCTGCCGGACGGCCACGTGCTGCTGGTCGAGAACTACACCCAGATCATCGAACGGGACGCGACCGGCCGGCAGGTGAGTATCAAAATCGTGAACCAGCCGCTCTCCGCCCACCCGCTATCCGGAGGCGGGCTGCTGGTCGTTTGCCGGCAGATGGTGATCGAGTACGACAAACAGAACGCCCAGGTGTGGTCGTACATGCGGCCGGTCGCCGACATCATTGCCGGCCGCCGGCTTCCGGGCGGTGACACGGTGTTCGTGACGGCCGCGCCTCAAGGCCCGAACTGTTTCCGCCTCGACGCGAAGGGGAAAATGGTCGGTCAGGGGGTCACGATCGGCCGGCTCCAGAATCAGGGGGTGATCGTCGGGATGGACGTGATCGGTGAGGAAACCATACTGGTGTGCGAGTTCGACAGGGTCGCCGAGTACGACCTCAAGACCGGCAAGCTCGGGTGGAAGCACCCCCTGATCCAGCCGACCTCGGTCCAGCGGCTATCGAACGGGAACACGCTGATCGCCTCGCTGAACATGAACCGGGCGGTCGAGGTCGATCCGACCGGAGAGGTGGTCTGGGAATACCAGGCCACCAAGGACGGGCTGCGGGTTTCCCGTGCCTACCGGCGGTGATCGCGTTCTCCCCCCTGCCCGGCGTTCTCAGCCACAGGCTGATTAGCGGCCGGGCACCGCCCACCGATTGATGATCCGGTACACCGCGACGCGGAGGCGGGGGTGGTCTCGGCCGATGACCGGTTCCGTCCCGCCGTAGAAGTTCGGAATCGTCTGGGCCGAGAGGCAATCATCCCACACGAGATCAGCGACCTTCTCGACCGCGCCGACCGGCGGACGAATCACGATCGAGCCGGGGTAGGGGCGGTAGAATCCCTGCTCGTCCGGGAAAAGGGGAAGGACGAGGTAATCGCCCGCGGCCAGTATCGACCCGCCCGGGATGACCGGCCGCATGCCCGCCCGTTCACAGTAATACTGGAATCCCCAGTGCCCGACGTACCACGCCCGGGCCGTCGGGGGCCGGGCCTGGACGAAGACGGTGGCCTCCTCCGCGACGACCTTCTCCGGAAGCGCGTCGTAGGCGTCGAGCGCCGCGACGAGCACGCCGACCGTCACTCCGAATGGTAGCACCCACCCGGGAGGCCGACGTCCGGGATTCGCCCGATTCACCCGACTGACCGTCCTCGCGGCGAGGACCGTGATCGCCACCGTCAGCCCGACCACCCGCCTGGCCGCCGGAAACGGGGTGAGGACGAAATACCCGGCCAGTTCGAGCACGACCCATCCCACGACGAACGCACTGTCGGCGGACCACCTTACCCCCCTTCCCCACCGGCTCCGGACGAGCAACACACCCGCACACCCGGCGGCCGTCAGGAGTACCGCCGCCCCGGCCGTCCGCCAGACCGTAATGGCGAGTGTCAGTTTCGCATGCCCGGGCACGTTCCCAGGTATCAGGATGCTCGCACGATGAGGAAGGACGGCGACGAGACCGGCCCCGACGACCCAGAGCACGGTGGAAACGAGCAGCAGCCGTCGCGGAAATCCGATCGCCCGCCCGGCGTAGAGCCCGACCCCGACCGCCAGACATCCCAGGTGACCGGCGAGCGGCGGGACGAGCGCGTATTTCTCCCTGATGAGGGCAGCCAGTCGGCCCGCCGCCGCGCCGGCCGACGGCTGCTGGTCAGAAAGTTGAACGAGGAAGTGCGAGCGGCCGTACTCCGCCACCAGGAACAATTCCCACCCCGCAAAGGCTGCCCCCGCGACGATCACTGCCGCAGCCGCCGGCCCTCTCCGGCGGTGCGTGAGACCGTACCATCCGATCAGCGGAGGGACGAGAAGGGCCGTATACTTCGTCTGCATGGCGACCGCGGCAACCAGCCCGGACGCGACGGCCAGCCACCAACTGTCCCGCCGGGCCGCCCGAATAAAGGCCACGAGCGAAAAGAGACCGAGCGCGAGCGCCGGGATGTCGAGCATCAAGTTGACCATCGGGAGCACGGCCGGGGAGAGCACGATCAACGGGAGAGCAGTCTGCTCGACTCCCCGGGCGAAGCGGCGAAGCAGTTCCCTCAGCGACCACGCCAACAGCCACACGAACGGGAACAGCCACAACTTGAGCCCGACCGGATGCCCGCCGAACAGACGGACGCCGAGCGCCAGCCAGTACGGTACGACCGGCGGGCACAGGACCTCCATTGCCGGTCCGGGAACGGTATACCAGAAGATGTCGAAGCCGTACGGATCGAGCGGGTGGTGGGCGATGTGGTGGGCGTACGTGAGGTAAGCCGTGTCGTCCACCAGGACGGGCTTGACGGCGTTCGCCAGGGTAACGATGACGGCCAGGAGCGTCGGGCTCGCCGAGAGCGACCGGAACACCGGAAGGGCCTTTGCTGGAAACACGGGGCGTACCGAACAGTTGAGGTGGTCGGTCGGACATCGAAGCCACGGCCGAACGGGAACCCGTCGGTCCGTGGGCGACCCGTCTGGGTTCGGGACAGCCCGGGTCATAAAATACGGGTGGCCACTAGGGAATCCACTACACCCCTCACTGACCCAGACGGTCGATTAGCAGGGAGGAGCGGTGACGGAAGGCGCCGAGGCACACCAGGTTCACCCCGCCCCGGGCCGGGCGCTCCATGCCTACCTCTTGGGGCGGCTCGAGTTCGACCACCTACTGGCACTGCAGCGCCGCCTCGTTTACGACGTCGCGGGCGACCGCGATGCCGGGGCCGTCATCCTGTGTGACCACCCGCCGGGGGTCACCATCGGCCGCGAAGGCAGTCGGGTCCACGTCCGCCCCCGCCCGGAAGAGCTGACCTCCCGCGGGTGGCCGGTGCGGTGGGTCAGCCGCGGCGGCGGAGTGCTGCTCCACCTCCCGGGCCAGGTGGCGTGTTATCCCCTGATCGCGCTCGACCGCCTCGGCCTGACCCCGGGCGAATATCTGCACGAGCTCCAGGCGATCGTCCTCGACCTACTCCGCGCGTACGACCTCCCGGCGGAAGCGGACCCGGTCCGACCGGGGGTGCGGGTCAAGGGCCGCCGGATCGCTCACGTCGGCGTGGCGGTCCGGGACTGGGTGAGTTGCTTCGGGATCGTGTTGAACGTCCACCCCGACCTGGAACCGTTTTACGACGTCCACTGCGACGGCGACCCGCTGCCGATGACCTCGGTGCAGCGGGAATCCCCCGCCCGGGTTCGGGTCGCCGGTGTCCGCCAAAAGCTGGTCGAACTCGTCGCCGCCCGGTTTCGGTTCGACCGGGTTTCCGTCTTCCACGCCCACCCCGGGCTGGTCTCACGATCGCCATTTCCCCCCGGCTCGGCCGGGGGCGGGTTAAAACATGCAGTCCCTACCCGTACTCGATAGTCCGCCTCGCGACCCGGTCGTGCCCGGCACGAGCGGTGGTGACCCCGCGGCCCCGCCGGCCGGTCGGCTCCCGCCGTGGCTGAAGCGGTCGCTCCCCCGCGGGAACGGGAACTTCTTCACCCAGACCTTGCTGGACGACCTCCGGCTGGAGACGGTGTGCGAGAACGCCCGGTGCCCGAACCGCCCGGAGTGCTGGGCCCGGCGGACCGCGACGTTCATGATCCTCGGGAACGTCTGCACCCGGCCGTGCGGGTTCTGCTCGGTTCCCAAGGGCGAACCGCTACACGTCGAGGCCGACGAGCCGGACCGGGTCGCGGAGGCGGCCGCCCGGCTCGGGCTCAAGCACGTGGTCATCACCTCGGTGACCCGCGACGACCTGGCGGACGGCGGGGCCGACCACTTCGCCCGGTGCGTCGTCGCGGTCCGGGAACGGCTCCCGGGCGCCGCGGTCGAGGTACTCACACCGGACTTCCTCGGGCGTCCGGAGGCCATCGACCGCGTGATCGCGGCGAACCCGGAAGTGTTCAACCACAACATCGAGACGGTCCCGCGGTTGTACCGCGTCGCCCGCGGGCGGGCCGAGTACCCCCGGAGCCTCGCGCTACTCGACCGCGTGAAACGGACCGCCCCGCACATTGTCACGAAGGCGGGTCTGATGCTCGGGGTGGGGGAAACGATCGACGAGCTGTTCGACGTCCTGGCCGATCTGCGGGCGATCCGGTGCGACGTGCTGACCCTCGGGCAGTACCTCGCCCCGACGCTCAAGCACAGCATCCCGGTGGCCCGATACGTCCCGCCCGCGGAGTTCGACGTCCTCGCGGCGAAGGCCCGGCTGATGGGGTTCCGACAGGTCGTGGCCGGGCCGTTCGTGCGGTCCAGTTACCACGCCGACGAGATGGTACCCACCCGTGACGGAATCCCGGCAAGTGCCGATCTGCGTGCCTGAGCTCGGTTCGCCGCGGGCGGTCCTGAGCCTCTGGTACGTCCGCCCGGGAGACCGGGTATCCGAAGGCGACCGGGTCGCCGAGGTGCTGATTCCCGGCGCCACATTCGACGTGACCGCCCCGGCTTCGGGCGTCCTCGGTGACCGCTTTGTGTTGCCGACCGACCCGGTGGCCACGGGACAGACATTGGGGATGATCGAAGAGGCCGCCCCGGGCTCCCGCCCTGGGCTACGGACGAATGTCCCCCCGGGGGAATGAGAGATCGGGTTGGGTAACCGCGGAACGGGGCGCGATCTTATACAGGAACCCGGTGATGGTGTCCGTTTCTGGTCCCCCTTTCCCCGTGAGGGAGAGGGATGAGGCGAATGGCCCGGGTGCCATGTCCACGGCTCGGCGTGGACATGCGAGCGCCCCGGATGCCGGATCCGGACCGGGTATTCGCCCGACCGAGCTCAGCCATGTCCACCCAAAGCCGTGGACATGCCACCCAGACCAAGGTGACCGTCTCACCGGGTTCCTGTATTAGCCCAGGGGCGGAAGCCCCGGGCGGCCTGCGGCTTCCCTGTTCTCTGTGACTTCGTGGCGAAATTGGCACCCCGCGATTGACCTCCGAGCGAGCCTATGCCCCGACCCGCGTTCATCTCTCTCGACGGCCTCGACGGGACCGGGAAATCGACCCAGTGCCGGCTGCTGGCCGACTGGCTCGCCGGGCAGAAGGTGCCGGTCAAGTTGTGCGCCGACCCGGGGAGCACCGCGATCGGAGAGCAGTTGCGGCAGATCCTACTGTTCGGGCGAGACCACCATGTCGCCACGACCACCGAGGCGTTCCTGTTCATGGCGTCGCGGGCGCAGCTGGTGGAGGAAGTGATCCGCCCGGCGCTCGACCGCGGCGAGGTCGTGATTTCCGACCGCTTCCTGCTGGCGAACGTCGTCTACCAGGGCCACGCGGGGGGGATGAACCCGAAAGACCTGTGGGCGATCGGCCGGGTCGCGACCGGCGGGCTCGAACCCGATCTCACGCTGGTCTTCGACGCCGACCTGGACGTCGCGTTCGCCCGCCGGAACCGCGACGCCGACCGGATGGAAGATCGCGATCGCGAGTTCCACGCCCGGGTGCAGACCGGGTTCCGCTTCGAAGCCGGGATGCGGCCCGGGCCCTACCAGATCGTCGACGCCACCCCGGACCTCGCCGCGGTGCAGCAGGCGGTCCGACACAAGGTCGCCCGGTTGCTCGCGGATTTCGGGTGGACTATCTCCACGGAAGGGTGATTCCTCATGTCCTGGGAGAGAGTCCGCGGACACACCGCCGCCCTGACGACCTTTCGCACCGCGATCGCACGCGGGCGGCTGGGTCAGGCGTATCTGCTCGTCGGCCCGGACGGGATCGGAAAACGCCTGTTCGCGACCGAACTGGCAAAAGCCTTGCTCTGTGAACGGCCTCCCGCCCCGTTCGTAGCCTGCGACCACTGCCCCTCGTGCGCCCAGGTCCAGGCCGGCACCCACCCGGACGTGTTCCACCTCTGCACCCCCGATGGGAAACACGAGCTGCCGGTGGCGGAGATGCGCGGGTTCTGTACCCAGATGGCCTTCAAGCCGACCCGTGGGATCTGGAAGGTCGGGATCGTCGAAGACGCCGACGACTTCAACGAGGAGTCGGCGAACTGCTTCCTCAAGACGCTCGAAGAACCGCCTCCCGGGTCGCTCCTGCTCCTCCTCGCCACCGGCACCGATCGCCAGCTGCCGACGATCCTGTCCCGCTGCCAGGTGGTGAGGTTCTCGCCTCTCCGGCCCGAAGAGATTCGTGCGGTCCTTGCCGACCAGGGCGTCGTAGACCCTGCCCAGGTTGACCATCTCATCCGGTTGAGCGGCGGGAGTGTCGCCCGCGCACTCGCCCTGAACGACGAGAGCTTCTGGAAGGTCCGGGAACAGCTGATCGACGGGCTCCTCGCCCCAAGACCCAACTTCGTCGAACTGGCGGGGGTATGGCAACGGTTCTACGAAGAGGCGGGAAAGGAAACTACCGGCCAGCGACTGCGGGTGTCGCTCGTCATCGGGTTCCTGGTGGAAGCGATCCAGCAGGCACTGAGGCTCTCCCTGGGCGCCGACGTGGCGGGTCTGAACGAGTCGGAAGAAGCACGGCTAAGGGCATTCGCCGACCGCCTCGGCCCGGACCGGCTACTGGAGTTGATCGACCGCTGTGTGGAAGCCGATTTCCATGTGGAACGCCGGGTCCAGCTGATCCTCGTCGTCGAGTCGGTGCTGGAGCAGTTCACGAGGCCGTCGGTGGCGTCCCGGTGAGAGGGTTTTCCCCTGGGAGCGCGGCCGGCCCGGCCGCTCTTCGATGCTCCAGCGGCTGGGCCGGCCGCGCTCCCAGGGGAAAACCCTGAAGTCCGAAATCGGCCTTGGACTGCCGACCCGTGCTTGCTATAGCCCCGCCATGCGCAGGCTAATCCTATTCGTCCTGCTCGCACCACTGGCCGGGTGCAGCAACGCCCCGGTCGCGGGGTTCCTGGACTGCGTCGCGCCGGCCCGGAGTGGTCCTCCCTCGGGCGGGGCTGGGCCGAGCGTGCCCGACGTTCGGCCGCCCGCCGCCGGTCCGGACTCGCTCCCGCCACCGGCCGACACCATTCCGCCCGTCCGGCCGGTTCCCTGACCTGCTCAACCCAACTCCCTCACGCCGGCGATTCGCCTACCAGTTCGGGGACAAGGCGGAGCGAATCCAGTGGATACTCTGCCACGAGTTTTTCCCATTCCTCCCGCCACTCCTGGAACTTTGCCCGCCCGGCTTTGAGTTTCGCCGTCAGGCCGCGGACGAGCCCTTGCACGCCCCGGCGGAGCCGCTTCCACTCCTCCGGGATCACCAGACTCGTCAGCTCCCGGAGCTGGTCCAGTCGCCGCACCCCGACGGCCGCGTCCTGTGTCTCGCCAAGGAGTTCCTGGACCCCCTCGACGGCCGGGTACAGGTGTTCCTTCAGAGGCGGGGCGAAGCACTCGGCGAAGATCTCGATCGCGTACCGCAGCCGCTTGGCCCGGATACGGAGCTGGTGCAGGTCGGCCGGGTCGGTCGGGTCGGCCTGGGCGGCGGCGGTAAACTCGGCGAACAGCGCGTCGAGATGCTTGTGGGCCAGCCCGCCGAACGTCTCCTCGGGGGAATCGCCGCGGCCCTCCCGGACGCGATCGGGGAGGGCCGTACTTTCCTCCGCGAACGTCGGCCCGGCCTCGGCCGCCGCGTCGACGAGCCGGGTCTGGGCCGCCGACCGTTCGCCGATCGCGTACCCGAGCAGGAAGTCCAGGGCAGGCTTTCCCGCTGCCGTCGTGAGCGGCCGGGCGGCCGGTAGGTTCTCGACGAACACGTCCCAGTCCCGGGCACCGCCGGCGGCCCGGCGGAGCGTCCGGAGCGACTTCTTCGCCGCCTTCAGATGTTTCTTCGGCAGGTAGTCGCCGAACACCTTGAGCGCGGCACCCGCCCGCCGGGTACCGACCCGCAGCTGGTGGACGTATTCGCTGTCCTCGTACGGTTTCTCGGCGGCCAGTGGGAGGTAGCGCCGGACCACCTCGAATCGGACCGTGAGTACGAGCCGGGCCGCTTCTTCCACCGGCGTCTCGGGCGTGAGCCCGGTGATCCATTTCCCGTCGGCCATGATTCCGCTCCGCGGGTGCGTCGGCACGAACCGTGAACGCACCGGTTTTCGCACGTGTCGTGTTTCATCCGGCCCCGGGGGCCATGACTCTCTGATACCTACATTACCGCGGCGAGAGCTCAACCCCCATACAGTTCCCCCACGCGGGCGGCCTGTTGCCGGTCGGCGAGCCAGTCGCCGACCTGCTTCGTCTCGGCCACAAGGGTCTCGACCTGCTTCCGCTCGGTCTGAAGGGCCGCCGCGATCTCCCCCGGGACCGGCAGGTACACCCGCCCCAGCTCGGCCGTCAGGTGCCTGCCCAGCCGGGTTCGGAACTCGCCCCGGATCGCCGGCCACCGGATCGGCAACAGGAGCAGGATGAGGAGGTGGAAGACGACGATCACGGTCAGGGGGACGAGGGCGATGAGCAACATCCGGAACAGGTCCGGGGTTTCCTGGTTGACGATGAAATTCCAGAGGATGATCCCGGCGGTCGCGACGAGCGACACCTCGGGCAGTGTGTTCGCTAAAAACCCGAGGGTCCCCCGGAGCCACCGCCGCCAGCCGGTCGGGTGGGTCGCCTGCTGCTCGACCTCGGCGAGGGCGTCGATCACGCCCCGGGTCACCCGCTCCCGCCAGTCCAGCCGGCCGACCGCGGCCGTCGGCTCTTGGAGCAGGCCGAGCGGGAACCCTTTCTGGTCTGCCTCCACGAGTAGCCGGTTGATCAGGGCCGTGGTCCGCTGGTCGAGGACCCGCTCGCCGGCGGCGCGGGCGCAGTCCTGGACGAACGCCCCGAGGTTCCACTCGACCGGCGTTTCCATCTTCCCGCCGAACAGCCGGCCGGTGATCGGGTGCCGGTCCCGGAGGCGGCTCCCGGCGTACCGGACCATCGTCGTCAGGCGGAGGTACGCCGCCATCAGCCCGCGGAACCGCTGTTGCCCTTCGACGCTGAAGTGGTGCTCCACTTCCGTCCGGTACGGCTCCAGCGTGCCGACCAGCACGTCCGCCTGCACCCCCGCCTCCTCGCCGACGGTCTTCTCCCACGCGGTCCTGACCCGCTCGGCCTCGGCGGAGAGGTCCGGCGGGCGGACGTCCCCGGCGGACCGGGTGATGTGTGCCAGGAGCTGGCCGACCCCGCGGGCCTTGACGGCCTCGATTTCGAGCCGGGTGAGCCCGAGTTCGAGCCAGTTCTTCAGGAGCGGGAACTGCTCGCCCTCGGGCAGGTCGCCGGGGGTCGAGGGCAACCCGTTCGTCGGGCCAGTCTTGTTCGCCGCGTCGAGCCAGGCCTGCGCGTTCGTCCGGAACAGGAGCGGGTTCTGGAACCCCTCGGCCTTCAGGTCTTTCAGGAGGTCCTCGTCCGGGCGGAGCCCGGTCTCGCCGACCTGGACGCACCGGTCCCACTTGTTCAGGACGAACGCAAACGCGCGGCGCCGCCGCTGCTCCTTGAACAGGTCCCACCCGAGCTGGTCGTGGTACTTCTCCTGCGACCCGACGTACAGCACGACGTCGGCGATGGGGAGGAGGGCCTTCAGCTTCTCGCGGTTCGCCAGGTCGTTCGAGTCGAGGTCGGGAGTGTCGACGATCACCTTCTGTTCAAGCCCGGGCCGGTCGTGCTGCACGAGCCGGCACAGCCGCAGGGCCGGGTCGAGCCGGTCGGACCGGACGGAGTGGTGGAAGTAGACGACCGGGTCGCGGGTGGTCGGGCGGGTGAACGACGACTGGGCGATCGGCGACCCGGCGAGGGCGTTGAGCAGGGTGGACTTCCCGACCCCCGTCCCGCCCATCAGCATGACGACGAGTAGCGGCTTATCGACGTCGAGGGCGTCCGCCTGCCGGCCGAGGTCGTTCGCGACCCCTTCGAGCTCGGCCCGCTGGAGCATGGTGAGCGGGTACGTCCGGCGGGCGTCGAGCCACGCCCGGAGCTGGCGTTCCAGCCCGCGGAGGAGCGGCGCGAGTGTCCGCAACAGCGGGCCGGGGGGCTGCTCGTCCGGTGAGTCGGCGGGCGCGGCGGGGGTATCGGCCGTGGGGTTCATGCACTCTCCGCCGGGCCGGCGGGGGTGAGCCCCGCGGGAACGGTCTGTGGGACGGGCGGGCCGGGCCTGCCCACCTTGGCGGCGACCCGCTCTTCCAACTGGCGGATCAGTAGCGGCACCCGCCGTAACACCTGCTGGAGCCGCTCGAACGACGTGCCCCCGGTCGCGGGCCACTCGGCCAGCCAGGCCGCGAGCGGGTCGGTCAGCTCGGACGTGACGAGGGCCGACCGCTGGTTCCGCACCCGCGCCCGGGTCGTCTCGGCGGCCCCGCGGACGACGAACTCGGCGGCCTGATGCGTCGCGGACACGCCGAGAGGGATCAGGAGCAAGTGGTACCAGCTCGGCACCCAGGTCAACACCAGGATGCCTCCGACCATCACGATGTCGCAGACGAGCTTCCCGCCGCGGAGCATATAGAGGACGGCCGGGTGCTGCTCGACGGTGTTCACCATCTGCCGGCCGGCCTGTTCCAGCTCGTCCGTCTCCTTCAGCTCGAACGTCCGGAACTCTTGTTGGAACCGGTCGCGGGCCTGGGCCGCGAGCCCGGCGTCGAACCCGTGGGCGATCCCTTTCCAGACCGGGTGTGACCCGGACCGCTTCAGGGCCTCCGCCTGGAGTTGATCGAGCCAGCCCGTCAGCGCGGCGGACAACACCGTCCGTTCGGAGAGATTCAGCACGTTGGGGCGGACGATCAGTCCCGTAACGTAATCCCGCGACCAGCGGTACGGGGCCCGCAGCACCCAGAGGACGTTGCCGAGCATCCGGCCGGCGCCGGGCAGTTCGAGCAGGTCGATCAGCTGTTCGCGGTACCGGTCGAACCGGCGGAACTGCTCGCCCGAGAGGAACTCGCGCCGGTAGCGGTCCTCGAAATCGGTTTTCCCGCCGTACACGGTCATCTTCCAGACGTCGTACTCGGCGAGGTCGCGGCGGGCAACGTCGAGCAGTCCGTCCCCGGCGGTGCTCAGGTACTTCGCCGCGTTCGCGACCGTCCGCCGGCGGGCCGCGGTGTCGGACTCGCACTGCACGAGGATCTGGTTCAGCAGCTGGACCCGAAGCCTGGCGCCGGCTCCGGCCGGGTCGTTCCGCACCTCGGGAGACATCTGCGGGAAGGCAAGGACGGGCACGGCCGGGGCGGTACCGTCGGGGAGCTTCGGGAGCCGGCCGAGGATCTCCTGCCGGAAATGGTCGACCAGGGCGGGGGCGTCCGTCTCGCGCATCTTGGTCAGGACGACGACCACCGCCTTCCCGGCCTTGACCAGCAGGTGCAAGAACTGGGTGGGCACCTCATCGTTATACCGCTCGTCCGACGCGACATAGACCACGACGTCGGCAAGGGCGGCGACTTCCATGAGCCGGGACACGTACCCGGCGGACGCCCACGTCGTCATGTCCGGGCAATCCCAGATGACGAAGTCTGCCAGTGGGTCCGCGTCGCCGGTCTTCCCGGGGGGAATCCGCCGGACCTGGTAGACGTCCTCGTCGAGGTTCCCCGGCTGCTCCTGGCTGATCCGGTGGACCGGGCCCATGAACCCGATGTAGCTCGGCCACTGGAACGCCGGGCCGGCGGGGAGGTAGGCGGTCGGGTGGCGGGTGTACCCGGCCTGCGGGTTGGCCTCGGCGACAACGGCCCCGGCAAGGAAGTTGACGACCGTGCTCTTGCCGGCCCCGGCCCCGCCGACGACCGCGAGATGGAGCGGCCTGGCCGGCTGGTCTTCGAGGAACGGGCCGACCACGTTCCGGGCCAGGGCGGAGGCGAGCCGGAGGGTGCCGGCGTGGGCGGCGAGGGCCGGCTGCTGGCGGCAATGGTCTTCGAGCCAGCCGAGGTCCTTGGCGAGATCGCCGACGGCCGTGCGGGTGTCGATGGGTTGCATACCCCGCATTTCATCAAAAATGAGGGCTTTCGACAAATCCGAATGCGAGTTCACCGACCAGGAGGTGCGGGGGATGCTTTCTGACAGCCGAAATAGGTGTTCCTCTCGACGTTCGAGAGCAACACCCACCCTTCCCGGACGGCCTCTTCCTCGAAGAGATCACCGCCCGGGATATCGGACACCTGTCAACTGTGGAGGATGAGGTTGTTGGTCTGGTCGTTCAGGTCGGTCGCGTAACCGACCGCAATGACCTCCCTGCTGTGTTGAAAGGCTCGCGTGGCGCGGGCCGCCGCGGAGGGCCGCCCCCGTGGCGGCCCGCCAGCGACCGAGGGGTTCAACCGAGCATGACCTCCCCTGTGTTAAGGGCGGCCGATCGCTATTCGACCGCGACGAAATCGTCGACCGTGACCGCATTTCCGTGGGTGGCCAGCAGCTGCCGAAGTTCGACCCGGATGTCGTGAAAGCCGAAGTTGAAGTGTGGGTGAACTCCGCGGTTGAAGTCTCGCTTCTCCTCAAGGCTCATGGCCTCGAGGTCGGTGAGCACGTCGGTCAGTCTCGTCCCGGCCGGGAATGCAGTCAAACAAAGCCACAACTGCAATTCCGCGCTACAGGGATACCGAGGCAACGACCTTCCTCTCGCTCTGAGCAATGGGTGTGTGGGCGGAGTGATGGAACGATTTCGGGCCCTACCACCGGCCCTGGAACTGAATGGCCGCGAACGGGCCGGCCCCCACGTCGACGCGGTCGTGATGGCTGTCGCTGAGGCTCCGGCCGGTGAAGTAGTAGCGGTCGAATGCGTAGCCGCACGTCAAGTCAAGAAACATGCTTCGATTGAAGTTGTACCGGGTCCCCGCCGACAGGGTCTTGTCGTAGTAGAACAGTCGTTCCTGCCGGTCGGTCCGGTCGGCGAGGAAGTAGCTCTCGTTCTTCCAGTCGAACCCGCCGTGGAGAAACAGCCGGGGGGATATCGAACTGACTCGGTACGTGGCCCCGGCGTGCATGTTCGTGAGCAACATGTACGAGAAGTCGAGCATGAGGTCGTCAATCGGTCGGTAGTTTATCTGGAGCGGAAGGCCGATGGTCGCGTAAAACCGATCCGACGGCTGGTAGAAGTAAGCCACCCCCGGAACCGGGAACGCAATCTGGCCCGTCGGGGAGTACGACAGCGTGAACAGCCAGGCGTTGCGGTCCCCACTCGGCACCCGGAGAAAACCGCCGCCGCCGATCGTCATTTCGTCGATACTGTGGAACGGCTTGTCGCTGGCGGAGCCGAGGTTGAGCATGCCCCCGGCGACCCAGTTGTTGTCGAACCGGTGGGTGTAATTCAGGCCGGTCTGGACGTTCCAGAGGGCGTCCGGAAAAGCCCGCGCCGAGTCGGGCAGGACGGCCCCGGTGTTGAAGGCTTCATTCCGCACGCTCGCCCGGACCGTGAGCTGATCGGTTTTGGTAAGAAACACGGGAGCCGAAGCGAGAAAGTCTTCCTGGAGATAGCCGAGTTTGGTCCCCTGGCCCGAGACCGGTTGATCGGGATACCAGGTCGCACGGTAACTCGCGAAGGGGACGGGCGGCCCCGCCAGGAAGCCGGCCGCCCCCATGAAGCCTCCGCCCCCCTGGAGGCCGGCGTCTTTCAGAAAATTGCCCGCCGGATTCGCCGCCCCGGCGGGAGGATTGGGGGGGGAACCCTTATCGACCGGAGCCACCTGGTCCGACGGCGGTGGGGAGGGCGGCGGATCGGCCTGCGGATCTGGGCTGTAGACCACGTGTTGCAGTCCGGGCGTTCCTGGATCGACGGGTTGGGGCGGGAGAAGAGTCGTGACAGGTTGTTTCGGCGGGCGGTCCGAACCGGAACTCGGTCGGGGCCTCTCGGCCGCCAGGTGGGTGCAACCGAGCACCGTGGTGATCGTCCAGGCCGCCGCGATGAGTCCTACGACCCGCAGGGCAGAATCGGCCCGGCCGGGTCTGTAACCGGAATCGTCTATTCTCTTCGCGGCCATACCGGCTGTGGGTGATAGCGCGTCAACCGATCGTGTGCCGCTGACGATGGTCGGTGACAGAGGACTCATCCCAAACCTCCCTGTTCGGGAATTTCAGCCCGATCGCGGACCCCGTTCGGGGGGACGCCGTGTCCTGTTCAGGCCACGGCACACCGGTGTATCGCAGTCGCCGCTACCGTGCTTCCTTCAACCACGACGGCATGCGGGTGCCTAAGTTGCTCTTTCCGATGGACGTGTAAAGGGGGCGGGGGCAGGAGGGGCCGGTGAGCTCCGCCCATCGCGCGCGCTGGTCGACGGTCAGGACCTCCAGGGTCCTGGCCATGGCGCGGGCCGGCATTTCGGCGAGCCACCCAACCAGAGTCGCCAACGGGGTGTCCGCGTGCAGGTTCCGGAACACGTCCTGGACGCAAGCCCGTCTCTCCGATTGATACCGGCGGAGGAGTTCGCACCGTTTGTCGCTGGTGAGGTTGAGTACGGCGGTCACCTCCGGGTCGTGGAACGCGCTCACGTCCCGCAGCTGGAGCGAAATCTGCCGGAACCGTCGGGCTTGTGCCGCGGTCAGGATCCCGGCCGCCGCTTCTTCCCCCCGCCGGTTATCTTCCAGAATGCGCTTGCGAAAATGGACCGACGTTCGGTTAACTACCTCGTCGAGCTTCGGTCCGGGGAAGCGTTCGACACCGGCCCAGCACTCCGCGACGCGGGCTTTCTGCACGGGAGATAGGCCGAGGTCTTCCTGGATCGGAGGGCACGTCAGCAGTTCGAGGGGGTTGCCGTCTTGCAGAGCGGCCAGGTCACGGAGCAGGCTCTCGACCCGGTGTTTGGAAGATTCCAGCTCTGCCTGGACCAATTGGTCGCCGCCGTGCTGTTCGATGAACTCCTGGTTGTAGGCAATCGCGACCTCCAGCAGGCGCATCCTCATGTCCAGCGAGCTCTGCCGGTCTGAGAGGTCCTCGTCGCTCAGTTCCGCGAGCAGGTCCACGGCCTTCCGCGCCTGGCGGAACGCGGCCTCCGCCCGGGCCCGCTGGTCGATCGCTTCTTGCGCCCGCTGCCGCTCACGCTCGTAGGCCGCCTTGGTCTCGGCCTGCTCGCGGGCGATGAGCACGGTGCTGACCGCCAGGCCGACGGCCGCGAGCAGGAGCCCGCCCAGGGCGGCGGCGACCACCGGGCGGTGCCGGCGGGCCCACCGGGACAGGGTGTCCAGCGGCCCGGCCCGGCGGGCCCGGATCGGCCGATCGTCCAGGAATTGTTGGAGGTCGTCGGCCAGATCGCCCGCCGTCGCGTAGCGATCGGCCGGGTTCTTCGCCGTCGCCTTGAGGAGGATGGTCTCCAGGTCGACGGGAATGTCCCGGTTGATCGACCGCGGCGGCGACGGGTCTTTGTGGGCGATCTGATAAAGGAGTTCGTGGCCTTCCCGCCCCGGGAAGGCGGGTTGCAGGGTCAGCAGCTCGTACGCGGTTACCCCCAGGGAGTAGATGTCGGTCCGGTGGTCCACCAACCCGCGCCGGGCTTCCGCCTGTTCGGGACTCATATACCGCAGTGTCCCGACCAGTTCGCCGGTCCGGGTGACCTTCCCACCGGAATGGAACAGGGCGAGCCCGAAGTCGGTAATCCACACCTCCCCGTGTTCGTCCAGCAGCAGGTTGGCCGGCTTGATGTCGCGGTGAACGACTCCCTGGTGGTGGGCGTACTCCAGCGCCCGCGCCGCCTGGAGGACGAGCTGGGCCATCCGCCGAACAAACGGGCTGCCGCCGGCCCGCCGCCGTGGGTGTGACGGGAAGGAAGTCCCCGCGGCGCGGGGGACAAGCGGGCCGGGCAGTGTCAGCCGGGCATCGGGCTTCTGTCGTAGGTCTTCGATCCAGGCGGCCAAACTCCACCCGTCGATGAATTGCATGGCGTAATAGTGCGTTCCCTGCTCCGACCCGACCGCGTGGACCGGCACGATGTTGGGGTGCTGGAGTAAGGCGACGGCCTGGGCTTCGTTCTTGAATCGCTGCAACTGCCGGGCGTCCCGGCCGGCCGCCGAGGGCAAGACCTTGAGGGCGACGCGGCGACCCAGCGAAATCTGCTCGGCTTCGTAGACGATTCCCATGCCACCCCGGCCGACTTCTCGGTACAACCAGAAGTCGCCCAACAAACACGGCTCGGCACCAAAGCCGGTGTCGGATCGATGGTGGGATAGTGCTGCCGGCGTGTCGACCGGGCGGGGCGATATGCCGGGCTCGCGGCGGATGTCGAAATCGCCGGCGGCCGTGGCCGGGCAATTCCCGGTGCCGGACACCCGGAACGGGCCGACGATACTCTCCACCCCGTCGCGGCAGGCGAGGTAGTCGCCCAGTTCGGTCGCAAATTCTGGATATCGTTCGAGGAACTGACGGCGGTCCTGCGGAACCCCTGCCTCCGCAGCTTCCAGGTAGGCAAGCAGTGCCTCGGTCAGCTGTTCGCTCGGGCCCGTTGTGGCGCAGTCCGGTGAGCCCACGGTTACTCCTCCGTGCTCAGGTCGTCCAGTAACCGACGGAGATTACCCATCCCGCGAAAGAGGAGGCCGACGACCGCGGCCTTACTGCGGTCAAGGTTCTCGGCGACCTGGGCGACGGTGCAGCCCTTGAGGTGGTGCAGTTCCACGGCCAGCCGCTGATCGTTCGGCAATTGTGCCAGGGCTTCGGTGAGGCGGCGCAGCTGGTCCTGGCGGGCGAAGCGCTGACTGGGTGTCGAATGGCCGGCTGCCAGACCGGCCCCACTACCGCCGGATGACTCCGAACCGCCGGCGATCAGAGGGCGTTCCCGGGCCACGTCCCGGGCCGCGGCGCGGAACCGCCGGCCCACCGCGGCGATGTGGTTCCGCAGGATCTGACGAAGCCAGCCGAACAGCTCCGATTCGCTCCGGCCGCGGAACTGAGGCATCTTCTCGTGGGCGGTCAGGAGGGTTTGCTGCACCACATCGGAAACATCGAGCTTGCACCGTAGGTGCGGGGCAAGCTGTCTCCCCGACTGAGCACGCAAGTATTCCCGACAGCGTTCCAGCATCACCTCATCGATGACAAACTCATCGATGATTCCGTCCTGGAGCATCGCGCCCTCCTGCTACTGATCTAGATGCGGCCGGCAAGCAAACGAGGCGCTGGACGAAATCTCTTTCGAGGATTGCCGAGAGCGGAAGGCCGCGAGGTGCCCGAAGCCGGCTACGGCGGTCATTGAACCCGTCGGGGTCTGCCCCCGGAGCATGAGATGTGCTTTCGCGTTCTTGACTCTGGCGGCTGCACCAGACACGTCAACGACTCCCTACCCCGACGAGCGGCCGTCCTGGCCACCCTTCGCACCCAGACGGGCCGGGCGTGTCGGCCCCCGGAGCCCGCTCGCCCCTTCCAGCGCCGCCCCCCCAGGTTCGCCGGAAATGCCAAGGTGCCAATCCACCGTCCGGCGTAGTCCGTCCTCGAAGCTCACGGCAGGCTCGTACCCGAGATCGGCCCGGGTCCGGGAGATGTCGGCCCGGGAGAACTTCACGTCCCCGGCCCGGGTCGAGCCGAACACCGGGGTAAGATCCGTCCCCAGGATGTGGTTCAACGCGGCGATCAGTTCCAGCACCGAGATGCTGCGGCCGGTGCCGACGTTGTACACGTTCCCCGACACCTCCGGGGCCTCGGCAGCCTTGAGCAGGGCCTGCACCGCATTCCCGACGTAGGTGAAGTCGCGGGATTGCTTGCCGTCGCCATGCACGGCCGGGGCACGGCCCGCGCTCATCGCCGACGTGAACAACGCGATCACCCCGGAGTACGGGCTGTCGGACCGCTGGCGGGGGCCGAAGATGTTGAAGAACCGCAGCCGGACGGTCTCGATCCCGTAGGTGTGGGCGAACGCCTGCATGTAGAGTTCGCCCGCGAGCTTCGCGGCGGCGTAGGGCGAGCGGGCCGCGACCGGCTGGTCTTCGACCTGCCCCCCTTCCCCGCCGGACCCGCCGTAGGCACTCGAACTCGCGGCGTACACCACCCGTCGGACGCCCGAGCGTCTCGCGGCGTCGAGCAGGGTCAGCGTGCCGGTGGCACAGGCCGCGTGAGTGGCGGTGGGGTTTTCGACGCTGCGGGCGACCGACGCCAGCGCCCCCAGGTGGTACACCACCCCGACCCCGCGCGTCGCACGGGCGACCGCCGCGGGGTCCGTCAGGCTGCCCTCGACGACGTCGGGGGTCGGACCGAGGTGGGACAGGTTCGACCGGAGGCCGGTACTGAAGTCGTCGAAGACGCGGACCGGACGCCCGCGGCGGACCAGTTCGTCCACGAGATGGGAGCCGATGAACCCGGCCCCGCCGGTAACCAGAGTGAGTTCGTCCACGCTGCCGCCTCCGTGCGGTATTCCCGGGAGCGCGGCCGTTACGGCCGCTTTTCTTCCTTGCGGCCGGGCCGGCCGCACTCCCGGGGAAGAGAATCTGCGAAGTGTAGCCCCTCGGATCGGGCCGTGTCTACATCGCCTTGAGCGTGAACACGGCGACTTCGGGCCGGACTCCGAACCGGAACCGCCACCCGAACCCGACCCCCTTGTTCACGTACACGTGCCCGTCGGCGTGGGGGTACAATCCGGCCGCCCACCGTTTCGCCTTCTTCCCGAGCAACACCCGCCCGAGCCCCGGCCAGTTCACCTGCCCGCCGTGCGTGTGGCCGCTCAGCAACAGGTCGAACCGATGGCCGACAAGCTGTTCCACCGACTGCGGGTTATGGGCGAGCACCACTCGGGGCGTGTGCGGGCATGTTCCGGCCAGCGCGGCCCCCGGGTCGCTCTCCCGACTCCACAGGTCGTCCACTCCGGCGACGACCAGCCCCGACCCGCCGCGGTCGAAACGGACGGACTCGTTCCGCAGCACCTTCACCCCCTCGGCACCCAGCGCGTCCGCCACCGCCCGGTGCAGCCCGGGGTAGCGACGGATGCCCAGGGCGTTGCGGACCGAGAAGTCGTGGTTCCCGAGAACCGCGTACACGCCGAGCGGGGCCTTCAGGTGGCGGAACAGCTTCCCGGCCAGCGACACGTGCCGGTAGCCTTTGTGGACGAAATCACCGGTCAGGGCGATCACGTCCGGCTTCTCGGCCGCGGTCCGCGCGAGCGCGTCTTCGAGGTAGCCGGTCGGGATATGTTGCCCGCAGTGGAAATCGGTGAGGTGGGCGATCTTTAGCCCGCGGAACGGGGCCGGGAGATCGCGGACGAGCAGGTCGTGGCGGTTGACCTCGAGCCAGGTCGGCTCGACGTGGTACGCATAGCCAACCCGCGCCCAGTTCCGGCCGAGGAACCGGGCGAGCCGGGACTGGACCGAACCGACCCTGGCGGCGGACGGCCGGGAGATGTGCGGGTGTTCGGGCCGCCGCGGGGCGTGGGGCTGGTGGTGGGCGGAAGAGGCCGGGTGAGGCGACAGGTACGGCGGCTTCACTACTGAGAACCCTCCCCGCTCGCGACCGGGACTGCGGTTATTGTAGTCCACTGTTCAGAGAGGGGTGGAGACCGACCGATTCGTGGATTCCTTTTCGCGCTCGGAAGTCGTGGCAGAACAATGAGAACGGGGTGGGCGTAAGGCCCACCCCGGCAAGTTCACAGGTCGCGACGCGACTGGTTATTCCACGCCCGGCTCGTCTTCCTCCTCTTCGTCGTCCTCGTCGTCCTCATCGTCCTCATCATCGAACTCGTCGTCGAACTCGTCGTCGTCGAACTCGTCGTCGTCAAGATCCTCGTCATCGAACTCCTCGTCGTCCTCGATGTCTTCCTCGTCGTCGAACTCGTCGTCCAACTCCTCGTCCTCGTCGTCGTCGTCCTCTTCCTCGTCGACGTCTTCCTCTTCTTCAGCCATCTCGAGATCCGGAAAGGCAAGTCGCGGGTGAGCCGGCCACGGCGACACATCATCGTGCGTGCCGGGCACCGGCAGGATCAGCAGTAAGCGGCCGGGCATACGGGTAACCTCGTGTACGGGGTGGTAGACCTGTGGACCCGATTTCCACACTGCTATCGGCGTCCGTCGGCCTGAAATCCAATCGGAAACCCGCGGTCGGAAGGGCAATTACGACCCGCCCGCGGTGCTGTTGGCGCTGCCGTCCGAGGGGACCGGGGGGAGCTCATCTCGCTGGCTCACCGGATTGACATCGGGCGGTCAAAGGTAGACGCTTCTTAGTAATCTCGGGGGCGGGTGTCAAGCAGT